>JBJXGH010000039.1:0-4139 GCA_046153685.1 Alphaproteobacteria bacterium | reverse complement strand
GTGCGCGCGCGCGCCTCATTGACCGTCAGGGGACGGCCCTCGAGGGGCTTTTGATTGAGCGAGGCAATCGCCTTGTCCGCAGCTTCGCCGTTGCTCATCTCCACGAACCCGAAACCGCGCGAGCGGTTCGTCATGCGGTCCATGATCACTTCGGCGGTTTTGATTTCGCCGAACGGCGAGAACAAATCCTCAAGCTTCTGTGAGGTATAGGAGAACGGCAAGTTGCCGACATACAGTCTCTTCATCTTCTCTACTTTCCTTGTCCGGCGTCAGCGCTGCCCTCGGGCATGCCTGACGCGGGACGATCTTTCGGGCGCCAATCGCGGACACGTGAGCCAATAAAAAACGCATCGCGTGCCGCGGGGCGGCAAGCGTTGAAATGCGGTTTGATTGTCACGGGAACTCTGACCATCCGACCCGAACGTCGCTTCACGCTTGCGCGCTACGCGACCAACTGCCAGCCGGCAAACGGTATGGCTGGCGGTACCGACCAAGCAAGGACACGAGGCATTACCCCGACCAGACCCGCGAGCGGGCCACAAATCCGTACTGGTGAAGTGTATATAGGGCGTATGCGCCCATTTGTGAAGCCCGGACGGCGATAAATCGATCACGAAGCCGGGATATTAATGAAATCTGATCCAGTTCTTGCGCTAAGCCGCTGTTCCCGGCTGTTCTTGTGCAATGCCAACAATTACGATAAGCGGGCCGGAAAGCAGACGAGAAATCATGATTCGGCTGTTCGTCGGCCTGGCTCTGCCGCCAGACATTCGTCGGGTCCTTGCCGGCCTGGCAACGGGCATCCCCGGCGCGCGTTGGGTGGACGAGGAGAACTACCACCTCACCCTGCGCTTCATCGGCGAAGTGGCCGAGAACGACGCCCATGACATCCACGACGCGCTGTCGGGCGTACGCGCGCGTCGTTTCGATCTGATGTTGTCGGGTGTGGGTCACTTCGAAAACGGCGGCGAAGTGCACACGCTGTTTGCCGCCGCCGAACGCGAGCCCGCGTTGATGCAACTGCGCGCCAATATCGAGTCGGCCCTGGTGCGCTTCGGCGTCAAACCGGACGGTCGGCGCTTCCAGCCGCATGTGACTCTGGCGAGAATGCGCGGTGCGCCGCCCGATCGCGTGTCGCTTTTCCTGGCTGCCCACGCGCTGCTGCGCGCCGGGCCGATCGCCATCGACCATTTCGCGCTCTACTCCAGCTTCCTGCGCGAGGCGGGTCCGATCTACCAGGTCGAAGCGGAATACACGCTGGCGCTGGTGTAGCGGCGGCGCCGCCTGCGAATCCGCAACTCAGCGATTATTTTTTCAATATCCCGCGAATCAGGCTCTCCGCCGCCCTTTCCACCAGGTCGAGGACGAGGGTGAAGCCCTCCGGCCCGCCGTAATAGGGGTCGGGCACGTCGGGACGGCCGAGCTCGGGCGCATGGTCAAGGAACAGGCCGAGCCGGGCCGTGGAATCCCCGGGGGCGTGCGCTCGCGCGCGCGCGAGGTTCTCGGGGTCGATCGCCAGGATCATGTCGAAGCGGCGATAATCCTCCGGCGCGATCTTGCGACAGACATGGCGGCTGAGATCGAAGCCCCGCGCACGCGCCGAATCGATCGTGCGCTGATCGGCGGGCCCGCCGACATGCTTGTCGATGAAGCCAGCGGATGCCACTTCGAGCGTCATGCCCGCTTGGGCCGCCTTGGCGCGCACGATCGCCTCGGCGACCGGCGAGCGGCAGAAATTCCCGGTATCGACGAACAGGACCTTCATGGCTTGCTCCGCGCTAGTATGTGCCCCATGGATAGCAAATCCTTAGCCGCTTCGCTTGCCAAGGCACGTGCCTGTCGGCTGTGCGAGGGTCAGTTGCCTCACGCGCCGCGACCGGTGCTGCTCGTGCGCCCGCAAGCGCGGCTGCTGATCGTCGGTCAGGCGCCGGGCACCAAGGTCCATGCGAGCGGCAAGCCCTTTGACGACGCCAGCGGCGACAGGTTGCGCGACTGGCTGGGCATTGATCGGGCCACATTCTATGGCGACGCGCGTCTGGGAGTCATGCCGATGGGGCTGTGCTTTCCCGGGCAGGACGACAAGGGCGCCGATCTGCCGCCAATGAAAATCTGCGCGCCGACATGGCATCCGGTCATCCGGCCTCTGCTGGGCGAGCTTCGCCTGACGCTGCTGGTCGGCCAATACGCCCAGCGCCACTACCTCGGCGCGCGGCGCAAGCCAACCCTGACCGAGACGGTCGCTGCCTGGCGCGACTATGGGCCCGCGTTCCTTCCGCTGCCGCACCCCTCATGGCGCAATACGGGCTGGCTCAAGCGCCATCGGTGGTTCGAACGCGATGTGGTGCCCTATCTGCGCAAGCGGGTGGGAGACTTGTTGGCGTAGCGCGAATCGCCTTGCGACTTGACGTTGTACGGTTGAACCGTACAATGACGCGCCATATGATCACAACCAAGCGCAAACCGGTGTCGCCGGGCGAAATGTTGGTAAGCGAGTTCATGGAGCCTCTGCGGTTGACCCAAACCGCGCTGGCCGCCGCGATGGGCGTGGAGCGCCGGCTGGTCAACGAGCTATGCCATGACAAGCGGGCAATCACCGTCGATACCGCCTTGATGCTGGCGCGGACGTTCGGCAACTCCGCCGAGTTCTGGCTCAATCTCCAGCGCCGCGCCGATCTCTGGCAGGCGATGAATTCGCCTCGCCGGCGACGACGCATCGAGCGGGCCAAGCCCATCCGCCGCGCCGCCTAGAGATTGCGCACGTATTTGCTGGGCAAAAGCTGCGCGACCGGCACGCGGGCAAGTTCGCCATCGGCGGGGATGATCACCGTGCAGTTCGGCGCGAAATCGTTGAGCAGTTCGCGGCAGATGCCGCAGGGCGACACGACCTGGATGTCGCGGCTCATCTCGCGCGGGCGCGGATGGCGCACCGACACGATGGCGGCGATGTCGGGGTCGCCCGAGGCGATCGCCTTGCCGACCGCGATCGCCTCCGCGCACACCGAGGCGCGCCCGACATAGGTGTCGAGATGGACGGCCGTGTGGATGCGCCCGTTGGTCGTGCGCAGCGCGGCGGCGATGTGATGGCGGTTCTCGCGATAGAGCTGGCGGATCGTTGCGCGCGCGGCTTCGATCAACTCCTCGTCGCCGGCATCGAGCGGCAGGCGTTCCATTACTCGGGAACCTGGGCCTCGAGGGCCTCCATGTCGTCGTCCGACAGCCCGAAATGATGGCCGATCTCGTGGATCAGGACGTGGCGGACGACATGGAACAGGTCCTCGCCCGAATCACACCAGTAATCCAGGATCGGCCGGCGATAAAGGAACACCATGTCCGGCACGGCCCCGGCATCGTTCACGCCCTTGTGCGCGAGGTCGACCCCGCGATAGAGGCCGAGCAGGTCGAATTCGGTCTCCAGGTCCATCTCCTCGGCCGTCTCGCCATCGGGGAAATCCTCGACGCGGATGACCAGGTTGCGGACATGCCGGCGCAGGCTCTCGGGAATTGTCGCCAGGGCTTCCTCGGCCATGGTCTCGAGGTCATCGGTCGACGGGGCGGTCTTTGCGCGGCTGTTCATTGCGCTACACTAGCGCCCCATCGGGCGAAGGCAAGGACGGCAAACATGACCGAGAAACTCAGCGTCGACATGCGCGCAAGGGCAATCGCCGGGCTCAAGGGCTGGCAAGAGGTCGCGGGGCGCGATGCCATTACACGCGAATTCCGCTTCAAGGATTTCAACCAGGCCTTCGGCTTCATGACCCGCGTGGCCTTGATGGCCGAGCGCATGGACCATCATCCCGAATGGTCCAACGTCTATAACCGGGTGACGATCACCCTGACGACGCATGACGCCGGCGGATTGTCGGCGCGCGACGTCGCGCTCGCCGCATTCATCGATTCGCTGGCCTGACCCCCGCGGGCGTCGCCGCCATGTCGCACGACCCGAGCCCGCCGACGGCATTGTTCAATGAAACGCTGCGCCCCCATCGCAGTCTTGGGCGCACCGGTTTCATGATGGTGATGGGGCTCTTGGTGTTCTGGAGCTTCGTCGCCGGCATCGTCTTCACGGCGGTCGGGGCCTGGCCGGTGGTCGGCTTCATCGGCCTGGATGTGGTGCTGGTCTATCTCGCCTTGCGGATGAA
>JBJXGH010000013.1:0-18710 GCA_046153685.1 Alphaproteobacteria bacterium | reverse complement strand
CCGTCAGCGTCTTGATCTTGGCGAATCCCGTGACGGGCGGATAGATCGCCCGCAACGCGCCCTCGTCCGCCACGTCCGCCCCGGGTTTCGCGCGCGGCATGCCGTCATCCATCGTTCCGCTCCAACTGGTTGACCGCGATCCTAGCCCAAGGGGACATGTCGTTGACAGGTCCCGGCTTCTCTCCCATGTTCCCCCGTCCATTGCCACCCGATCCGTGCGACATGACAGGGGCCCATGAAAGACGCTCAGCTCGAAAAAATCATCGACCAGGCCTGGGAAGACCGGGCCAAGGTCGGACCCAAGACCAGGGGTGCCGTGCGCAAGGCCGTCGAGACGGCGCTCACCGGCCTCGATGCCGGCCAGTTGCGGGTCGCCGAGAAGCGCGACGGCGCCTGGCGCGTCAACCAGTGGCTCAAGAAGGCGGTGCTGCTCTCGTTCCGGCTGACGGACTCCGCGCCGGTCAAGGGCGGCCCGGGCGGCGGGCCATGGTACGACAAGGTCCCGTCCAAGTTCGAGGGCTGGACCGCCCGGCGCTTCCGCGAGGCCGGCTTCCGCGCGGTGCCGACCTGCGTGGTGCGGCGCTCCGCCTTCGTGGCGCCGGGGGTGGTGCTGATGCCGTCCTTCGTCAATGTCGGTGCCTATGTCGATTCCGGCACGATGGTCGACACCTGGGCCACCGTGGGCTCCTGCGCCCAGATCGGCCGGAACTGCCACATCTCCGGCGGCGCCGGGATCGGCGGCGTGCTGGAGCCGCTCCAGGCCGGCCCGGTGATCGTGGAGGACAACTGCTTCATCGGCGCGCGCAGCGAGGTGGTCGAGGGCGTGATCGTGGAAACCGGCGCCGTGCTGTCGATGGGCGTGTTCATCGGCGCCTCGACCAAGATCGTTGACCGCGCGACGGGCGACATCGTCTATGGCCGCGTGCCATCCTATTCGGTCGTCGTGCCCGGAAATTTACCCGGCAACCCCCTGCCCGGCGGCGCTCCCGGCCCCTCGCTCTACTGCGCCGTCATCCTGAAGCGCGTGGACGAGAAAACACGATCCAAGACATCGATCAACGAATTGCTGAGGAATTGATGGCGCACCTTATCGATCCGGTTCTGCTGTCGCAGGAGCTGATTCGCTGCCCGAGCGTGACGCCTGTTGATGCGGGCGTTCTTGGAACCTTGCAGAAGGAATTGGAGGCGCTGGGTTTCCAGTGCCACCGCCTGACCTTCTCGGATATCGGCACGCCGGACGTGGATAATCTGTTCGCGCGTATCGGCGAGGGCGAGCCGCATTTCTGCTTCGCCGGTCACACCGATGTGGTGCCGACGGGCGATCTCAAATCCTGGTCGGCCGATCCGTTCGGCGCGGAAATCGTCGAGGGCCGGCTGTTCGGCCGCGGTGCCGTCGATATGAAGAGCGCGGTCGCGTGCTTTGCCGCCGCGGTCGCGCGTTTTCTCGCGGAGCGGGGCCGGCGCTTCAAGGGCTCGATCAGCCTGCTTATCACCAATGACGAGGAGGCCGTTTCGATCAACGGCACGCGCAAGGTCCTGAACTGGCTGGCCGAGCGCGGCGACAGGATCAGCGCCTCGATCGTCGGCGAACCGACCAATGCCGGCCGCCTCGGCGACATGGCGAAGATCGGCAGGCGCGGCAATCTGAATGCCTATCTATCGGTGTTCGGAGCACAAGGACACACGGCCTATCCGCATCTCGCGGACAATCCCATTCCGCGCATGGCCAAGATGCTCGACGCCATCACCAGCGAGGAAATCGACAAGGGCAACGAGCATTTCCAGCCGACCATCCTGCAGGTGACAAGCGTCGATGTCGGCAATCCGGCGCTGAACGTCATCCCCGCGCGCGTCGAAGTGAAGATGAACTCGCGCTTCAATACCTTGCAGAGCCCGCAAAGCCTCGAGCGCTGGCTGCGTGAGCGTTTTGACCGCGCGGGCGGCAAGTACGAGCTCAAGGTCGAGCCGAGCGGCGACGCCTTCCTGACCCCGCCCGGCCCGCTTTCGGACCTGGTCGCGGGCGTGATCCATCAGGTCCTCGGCCAGCGCCCCGCGCTCACGACGACCGGCGGCACCTCGGATGCGCGCTTCATCAAGGATTTTTGCCCCGTGATCGAGTTCGGCTTGGTCGGCCAGACCATGCACAAGGTCGATGAGAACACGCCCATCGCCGACATCCTGAAACTCGCGGACATCTACAAGGCCATACTCGACGGCTATTTCCCCGAATAGGGCGCCCGTGAACACAAGCGAGCGCGAAGCCGCCCAAGCGCTGCGCGGCGCCTACCGCCTGGCGCGGTTCGATGCGCGCGGCCTCGACGATTTCGACGCCAGCCCGGGCGGAGCCTGGCGATCGTTTTTCGCCGCGGTTCTGGTCGCGCCCGGACACGCCCTCATTCTCGCCTTCCATCTGTCCTCGTCCGGTTCGCCCGAGAGCGACGGATGGCACGCAGGCGCGCTCCATGCGCTTGCGTTCGCCATCGAGGTTGCGGCTTATCCGCTGCTGATGCGCCACGTAGCCATGGCCATGGGGCGCGGCACACGCTGGACCCTGTTCGTCGCCGCGAATAACTGGAGCATGGTGGTGCAACTCGGCTATCACCTCGCGGCGCTGGGCGCGGTCGAGTTGTTGCCGGGCGGTGCGGGCATGGCGCTGGCAACCGTTTTGTTCGGCCTGGTGCTGGCCTATGCCTGGTTCGTCGCGCGCTCGGCGCTCGCCATCGGCGGCCCGGCCGCCGCGGGCGTCGTCTTGCTCGACATTGCGCTGTCGTTCTCGATCTCGCGCCTTACGGATGCGTTGACGTGATCGATCTTCAGTACTCGACGCGGACGAGATAAAGCCCGTCGGGCGGCGAGGTCGGCCCGCCCGCCGAGCGGTCGCGCGCGGCCAAGGCGCGGCGCACATCCGCCGCCGTCCATTTGCCCTCGCCCACGAGGCGCAGGGTGCCCGCGATGTTGCGCATCTGATGGTGCAGGAAGGAGCGCGCGCGGGCGTGAATCCGGATCTCGTCACCGCGCCGCTCGACGCTCAGTTCCTCGAGCGTCTTCACGGCGGAGCGCGCCTGGCAGCTCGCGGCGCGGAACGTGGTGAAATCGTGCTTGCCGACGAGCACCTGGGCGGCTTCGTGCATCGCCGCTTCGTCGAGCGGCACGCCGAGGTGCCAGGCGCGCCCCCGATCGATGGCGAGCGGCGGGCGCCGGTTGATGATGCGATAAAGATAGACCCGCCGGCGCGCCTTCACCCGCGCATGGAACCCGGAATCGACAAGTTCGGCCGAGAGCACGACCACGGGCAGGGGTTTCAGATGGTACGAGACCGCATCGCGCACCTTGTTCGCCGGCACGTCCTTGGTGAGATCGAGATGGGCGACTTGGCCGAAAGCGTGCACGCCCGTATCCGTGCGTCCGGCGGCGTGAACCGTGACCCGCTCCTGGCAGAACTTGAAGACCGCATCCTCGACCGCCAATTGCACCGAGGGGCCATTCGCTTGGCGCTGCCAACCGACGAAGGGCGAGCCGTCGTATTCGATGACGAGTTTGTAGCGCGGCACGGCTCAGCCGCCGAGCACGGTGCCGCGTGCCAGCGCAAGGCCCCGAAGAAAATCGCTGCCGGCCATGGGCGCCCGGCCGGAGCGCTGGATTTGGAGGATGCGGAGCACGCCCTCGCCGCAGGAAACGGCGAAGGACTCGTCGAGCAAGGTTCCCGGCGCGCGCGCGGTTTTGGCGTCGCCGGGCTCGGCGTCGGCGCGCAAGACCTTGAAGCGCACACCTGCGTGCTCGAAGAACGCCCCGGGCCACGGCGCAAAGGCGCGAATCCGACGCGCGAGATCGCCCGCCGAAAGCCGCCAATCGAGCCGCCCCTCCTCGCGCTCAAGCCGCTTGGCATAGCTCGCGCCCTCGGGCGGCTGGGGGCTCGCCGCGAGCGTGCCGGCGGCCAGGTCGCCGAGCGCGCGCACGATAAGCGCGGCGCCGATTTCGGCGAGGCGGTCGTGCAGTGAAGCCGCATTGTCGGTGGGTGCTATGGGTATGCGTTCGGCGAGCAGCATCGGTCCGGTATCAAGGCCTTCGTCCATGCGCATGATGGTGATGCCCGTTTCCCTGTCGCCCGCCAGGATGGCGCGCTGGATGGGCGCCGCTCCGCGCCAGCGTGGCAAGAGCGATGCATGGACATTGAGGCAGCCCAGACGCGGGGCGTCGAGCACCGGCTTGGGCAGCAGAAGGCCGTAAGCCACCACGACCGCGGCATCGAGACCGAGTGCGCCGAATGCAGCCTGTTCGCCCGCGTCCTTGAACGTCGCGGGCGCGGCGACGGGCAGGTTGTGCGCTTGGGCCAATTCCTGCACCGCGCTCGGCCGCGCCTTCTGCCCACGTCCTGCGGGCCGGGGGGGACGGGTATAGACGCGCGCGATGTCGTGCCCGGCATCGATCAGGGCCTGGAGCGAGCGAGCCGCGAAAATGGGCGTACCCATGAACGCAAGGCGCAGGCGGCTCACTCCGCCGCTGCCTTGATCCGTCGCGCCTTTTGCAGCCTGCGAATAATGATATTGCGCTTTAGGGCCGACAGGTGATCGACGAACAGCACGCCGTCCAAATGGTCGATTTCGTGTTGCACGCAGGTCGCGAGCACGCTGTCGAATTCGTCCTCGCGCGCCGCCCCGTCGCGATCGAGATAGCTGACGCGCACCCGCTCCGGGCGTTCGACCTCGCCGAAATTGTCGGGCACCGAAAGACAGCCTTCCTCGTACCGCACCCAATCGTCCGACCGCCAAACGATCGTGGGATTGGCCATCTTCAGGGGTGAGCTTTCCCTGCCCTCTTTCGAGACATCGACCACGATGACACGCAGCAGGACGCCGACCTGAGGTGCGGCAAGACCAATGCCGGTGGCCAGGTACATCGTCTCGAGCATGTCGTCCATCAGACGGCGGACGGTGTCGTCCACCCGCTCGACGGGACGGCAGGCTTGCTTCAGGCGCGGGTCGGGCGCGGTGATGATTTCGAGCTTGGCCATGTCTGCCGGCGCCGGTTTCAAACGTCTGTTGTTGAACGTCTCTTAGGTAGGCTCCAGGCCCGCAAGCGTCAAGACGACCGGCGATCCGCGACCATGCTAGGATTCGTCCCAAATCGGGATTTGGCCAAATTGGGATTGCCCATGGAACCGACGCTGATTCTTGCCCTTGCCGTCCTCCTGGCCGCCGCGGCCGTCGTGGCCGCCCTCATCCTGCGCCGGAGCGATGGCGGGGCGGGCCTCGCCGCGCGCCTGGAACAGCTTTCCGCACAGCAATCCGCGGCGCAGGAGGCGTTCGGCGAGCGCTTGCAAAGACAAGAGCGGGCGGT
Source organism: Alphaproteobacteria bacterium (assembly GCA_046153685.1). Taxonomy (GTDB): domain Bacteria; phylum Pseudomonadota; class Alphaproteobacteria; order CADEGL01; family CADEGL01; genus CAMAPP01. The sequence continues at coordinate 13,373 of JBJXGH010000013.1, read as the reverse complement.
GACCGAGGCGGTCGCGACGCGGCTCGACGCGCTCGACGCCAAGCTCAATGCCGGCCTCGTCACCAGCACCAAGGATACTCAAAGCGCGATCGGAGAGGTCAAGACACGCCTGGCGGTCATCGATGCCGCGCAGAAGAACATCGCGGATCTTTCGACCCAGGTCGTCAGCTTGCAGGAGATCCTATCCAACAAGCAGGCGCGCGGCGCCTTCGGCGAAACCCAGCTGCGCGACATCGTGGAAGCGGTACTGCCGCCCGGCGCGTACGAATTCCAAGCGACCATCGGCGACAAAAAGCGCGTGGACTGCCTGATTCTCATGCCGAATCCGCCGGGCCCGGTGCCTGTCGATTCGAAATTTCCGCTCGAGGCCTATAGCGCCATGGCGGCGGCCGAAACCGACGCCGCGCGCCAAGCGGCCAGCCGCGCCTTCGCCCAATCGGTGCGCGTGCACATCAAGGACATCGCCTCCAAATACATCGTGCCTGGCGAAACCTGCGAATACGCGCTCATGTTCCTGCCCAGCGAGGCGATCTATGCCGAGCTATACGCCCGTCACCAGGATGTCGTGTCCGAATGCCAGCGCGCACGCGTGATGCCGGTTTCGCCGACGACCATGTGGGCGATGCTGACGACCATGCGCGCGGTGCTGAAGGACGTGCGCATGCGCGAACATGCCAGCGTCATTCAGAAGGAAGTCGGCATTCTGGCCGAAAACGTCGAACGCCTCGATTCGCGCGTGGACAAATTGCAGCATCATTTCGACCTGGTGACACGCGACGTGTCCGATATCCGCATCTCGACCGGCAAGATCAAGGATCACGGCGCGAAGATCGCCGCGGTGGAATTGAGCGAAGCCGTCGAGACTCTCGCCGCCCCCGGGCCGAAGGCGTTCGGCCAAAAGGGCGACGGCGCCTAAAGATTGGGCTCGGCCGCCCAGTTCACCGGAATGGTCGCCACGCTCGCGCTATTGGGCAAGCCGAGCGCCAAGGCAACCAGGGCCGCGACATCCTGGGGCTGGGTCAGTTCGTCCCCCGATGCCGGCCGATGACCCGCGATGAAATCCGTATCCGTCGAGCCGGGGCAGATGGCGGTCGCGCGCACGCCGTCCGCCCAGGCGAATTGCCGCGCGATCTGGGTCAGGGCCTGGGTGGCGTGCTTGACCATGGCGTAGCCGGGCGAGCCGCCGCCGTAACGCAAGCCCGCCAGCGACACGAGATTGACGATCCGTCCCGCGCCGCTTGCACGCAGATACGGCAAGGCGGCGACAATCAGCCGATAAGGCGCCTTGAGGTTCACGTCCCACATTTCGTCGAGCGCCGCCTCGTCCAGCCGGTCGAAGGCGAAACGCCGGACGATGCCCGCATTGTTGACGAGGCCGTCGATCCGGCCGAAATGCGCGGCCGTCTCGGCAACCCAGCGTGCGGCGGAAGCCGGCTCGCGCGCCTCGAACGGAGCGACAAGCGCGTCCCGCCCGCGCCATTGCGCCATGCTGTCGGGGCGTCGCACGCCCAAGGACAGCGTGTAGCCGAGACCCGAGAGGTGTTCCGCGATTGCCAGGCCGATGCCGCGATTGGCGCCCGAGACCATGATGACGCGGCCCTGGGGGTCAAGCGCGCTCATGCCGGACGGCGTGCCTTGAGCGCGGCGGTGAGAGTGCCGTCGTCGAGATAATCGAGCTCGCCCCCGACCGGCACGCCGTGCGCGAGGCGCGTGGCCGCCACCCCCGTCGCCTTCAGCCGCTCGATCACGTAGTGCGCCGTCGTCTGGCCATCGACCGTGGCGCTCATCGCCAGGATGGCCTCGCGCACGCCCGTGCCCGAGCAGCGCCGGACGAGCGCGTCCACGCTCAAGTCCTCCGGCCCCACGCCGTCGAGCGCGGACAGCACGCCGCCGAGCACGTGATAGCGGCCCTTGAACGCGCCCGTCCGCTCGACCGCCCACACATCGGCGACTCCCTCGACCACGCACAACACCGCGGCGTCGCGCCGGGCATCGGCGCAAATGGCGCACGGCTCCTGGGTGTCGAGATTGCCGCAGCTCAAACAGACGCGCACATTTTCGATCGCCGCCGTGACCGCGCGCGACAGCGGCACCAGCAGCGCTTCCTTGCGCTTCAACAGATGCAGGGCCGCCCGGCGTGCCGAGCGCGGCCCAAGTCCCGGCAGCTTCGCGAGAAGATGCACGAGCTGCTCGATTTCCGCGCCCGCCATGGCGCCGTCAGAACGGCAGCTTCATGCCGGGCGGCAATTGCAGCCCGCCCGTGACTTTGGCCATTTCCTCGGATGAAACGCGCTCGACCTTGGCGCGCGCGTCCGCGGCGGCGGCAACCACGAGATCCTCGATTACCTCGGCCTCTTCGGGTCTCAGGAGGCTCGGCTCGATCTTGACCCGGCGCACATCGCCCTTGCCGTTGAGCGTCACGCGCACCATGCCGCCGCCGGAACTGCCCTCGATTTCGAGCGCCGCGAGCTTCTCCTGAAGCTCGGCCATGCGGCTTTGCATTTCCTGAGCCTGCTTCATCAATTGGCCGAGATTCTTCACCGTGCCTCGTCCTCGGATGGGTCGGATTCGGCCCGAGCCGAATCGTCTCGTTGGCTCGTGTGTGGGCCGTCGGGACCGTCGGGACCGTCATCGTGCCCGGCAAGGTCGCGTACGGCAACGATCCGGGCCTCGGGAAAGGCTTCAAACACGGCGCGCACGAGGGGATGGGTGGCCGCGTCGTCCCGACGCGCGCGCTCGGCCGAGACCGCCTGCTCGGCAAGGCTAGGCGCGCCGCCGTCGCGCGCCAGGCTCACGCCCCATTGCCGCCCGGTCCAATCGCTCAGCGATTTCTGCACGCGATTGGCGAGATCGCGCGGCGCGCCATCGCCCAGGCGGATTTCGAGCCGACCCGGCTCGAAGCGCACCAAGTGAACATCGGCCAGCATATGGGCGTGGAGAATCGCCTCGCGCCGCTCGGCGAACAGATTGACGATCTCCTCGAAGGATTTCGGCTCGGGCGGCCGAATGGCGATTTCGGGCGCTTGGCGTTCGGCCGGTGCGACGGCCTGAGGGCCTCGCGCGGAACCTTGCGGCGCCATGCGGCTGGCCGAGATGGCGGTCGGCGCCAGCGCGCCGGGGATCGCAAGCGCCGACGGCGCGCCCGGCGGACCATCGCCGGTTTTGGCGTCGATGGGCGAAGTGGATGGGCCGCCGCCCAAAGGCACTGGCGGTGATCTGCCGGGCACTTGCTCGTCCCGTAGGCGCGCGACGAGCTCAGCCGGACTCGGCAATTCGGCCGCGTGCGCCAGGCGCACCAGCGCCATGTCCGCCGCCTGACCCGGGTCGGGCGCGCTTTGGGTCTCGCCCAGGGCCTTGAGCAGGATTTGCCAGGCACGCGCGAGCGATGCCATGGAAAGCTCTTGCGCTGCTTTGGCGCCGCGCACGCGCTCGGCCTCGGGAATCGCAGGATCGTCCGCCGATCGGGGCGCGATCTTCACCCGCGTCACCCAATGCACAAGCTCAAGCAGGTCCTGCAGCACGACGATGGGATCGGCGCCGGCCTGGCGCGCGGCTTCAAACGCCTCAAGCGCCGAAGAAATGCGCCCGCCCATCACGTGCTCGAACAGGTCGAAAATCTGCGTACGGTCGGCCAGGCCCAGCATGTCGCGCAGCGCCGCGGCGCCGATCTCGCCCGCGCCGCCATAGGTGGCGATCGCCTGATCGAGCAAGGACAGCCCGTCGCGCACCGAGCCATCGGCGGCACGCGCGAGCAATGCCACGGCATCGGGTGTCAGTCGCGCGCCTTCCGCCTCGCAGATGCGCGCAAGATGGGGGCCGAGGGTCGCCACGTCCACCCGGCGCAAGTCGAAGCGCTGGCAGCGCGACAACACGGTCACTGGAACCTTGCGGATCTCGGTCGTGGCGAAAACGAACTTCACGTGCTCGGGCGGCTCCTCGAGCGTTTTAAGCAGGGCGTTGAATGCCTGCTTGGACAGCATGTGTACTTCATCGACGATATAGATCTTGTAGCGCGCGGACAGCGGCCTGTAGCGCACGCCGTCGATCAGATCGCGGATATCGTCCACACCGGTTCGGCTGGCCGCGTCCATCTCGATCACGTCCACATGCCGGTCCTCGGCGATCGCGCGGCAGTGCTCGCACACCCCGCACGGTTCGGTCGTGGGGCCGCCTTTGCCGTCGGGTCCGATGCAATTGAGCGCGCGGGCAATGATTCGTGCGGTCGTCGTCTTGCCAACCCCGCGCACGCCGGTGAGCACCCAGGCCTGTGCCAGGCGATTGAGGTGCATGGCGTTCGTCAAGGTGCGGACGAGGGCCTGCTGGCCGATGAGATCGGCGAAACGCGTGGGCCGGTACTTTCGCGCGAGCACTTTGTAGGCCGCGCTTTTTCCGGCCTCGGTCAACTTCGCCTCTGGCGGGAAAAGTACGCCACCCTCGCCCGTCGATGGCGCTTCGGACGATGTCGATACGGGCGACCGCGCCATGGGGGGGGACGATGAAGGCGAATCAGTCATGTCGCCCGCGTGAATCGGGTGCGGAAAATGGGCTGGGCAGGAGACTGGACAACGACCCGGACCGAAATCTCGTTACGGCTGCTTCCTTCCGGACCTGACCGGGTTGGCGAGCAGTCCGTCCGCCGCCAGTCTCCCGTGGGAACTATATCAGGAATCCCACGCGGTGCGGCAAGGTGCTCGCGCGTTGCGCGGCACCCGCCGATCGTGCCACCTTGCCGGTCGCCATGCATGTCAATTTTTACGCCGGAAGCGGCCTCGACCGCAGCGCGCATGTTCGCCGGGATGCCGAGTGGTTGGAGCGCACCCTGCGCGCGCCCTCGACGCGTCTGGTGCCCGTGTGGCGGTCGCAAAGCCTGGTCGAGATGGGCGACGCGCCCATTCCGGTATGGCTCGAACCCAGCCACCTCGAAGCCCTCGCCGGGGCCTCGCCCATGCTCGCCTTCATGGGCATGCTCGACGAGGTCGCCCATTTCGCGCTGGATATTTCGCACCTCGAGCGCCCCGAGGACGAAGCCGCCTTACGCGGCGTCGGGCAGTTCGTCGACCTGCGCAACGCGGGCGCGCTGCTCGACCGAACCTCCGGCTCACTTCTCGCCTATGCGCGGGGCCTCATGTACTGGCACGCCCGCCACCGCCATTGCGGCGTGTGCGGTCACCCGACGCAGAGCGCGGACGCGGGGCACGTTCGCACATGCACCAACGCGGCGTGCAAGGCGCAGCATTTCCCACGAACCGACCCGGCGGTCATCATGCTGGTGACGCACGGCGATCATTGCCTGCTCGGCCGGCAGAAGATGTTCCTGCCCGGCATGCACTCGACGCTCGCGGGCTTCGTCGAGCCTGGAGAGAGCCTGGAGGAGGCGGTCGCGCGCGAGGTCTTCGAGGAGACCGGCGTGCGCGTCGTGGACGTGCGCTATCATTCGTCCCAGCCCTGGCCATTTCCGGGCTCGATCATGCTGGGTTTCCATGCGCGCGCGCTCGGCACAGCCCTCGATGTCGACACCAACGAGCTCGAGTCCGCAAGCTGGTTCAGCCGCGACGAATTGCGCGCGAGCCCCGAGAACGACACCTTCCGCCTGCCGCGCAAGGTGTCGATCGCCCGCCAATTGGTCGAGCATTGGATGAACGAGGGTTGACGCCCTAATCGTCCGGCGCTGCCTCGGCGCGCGAGCGGAAGGGATGGGCGGGATAGACGCCGAGAATCTTGAGCTCGCGCGAGAAGAAGCTCAGCTCCTCCAGCGCCAACCGCAATCCGCGATCCTGCGGATGGCCTTCACAATCGGCGTAGAACTGCGTCGCCGAGAAACGCCCGCCGAGCATGTAGCTCTCGAGCTTGGTCAGGTTGATGCCGTTGGTGGCAAAGCCGCCCATCGCCTTGTACAGCGCGGCGGGAACGTTGCGCACGCGGAAGACGATGCTGGTCATCACCATGCCGCGCTTGGGGTCGGGGTCGCCCGCCGCGCGCGCGAGCACGAGAAAGCGCGTGGTGTTGTGCTCGGCGTCCTCGATATTGGATTTCAGGATATCGAGACCGTAGCGCTCGGCCGCGAGCGAGGACGCGATCGCCGCCACGCTCGGGTCGCCCAGCGCGGCGACCTCGGCCGCCGCGCCCGCGGTATCGGCGTGGACCACCGCCTTCGCGCCGAGCGCGCGCACCAGCTTGCGGCACTGCGACAGCGCGTGAACGTGGCTGCGCACCGTCTTTACGCCTTTGAGCGTGGCGCCCTTGGGTCCGAGAAGCTGGTGATGAATGCGCTGGAAATGCTCGGCGATGATGTGCAAGCCCGATTCGGGCATGAGGTGATGCACGTCGGCGACACGTCCCGCGACCGAATTCTCGATGGGGATCATGGCGAGCGCCGCGCGACCCTCCGCCGCCGTTTGGAAGGCGTCCTCGAAGGTTTCGCACGGCAAGGTCGTCCAATCGGGATAAACCTGACTGCACGCCAGATCGGAATAGGCGCCGGGCAGGCCCTGAAAGGCGATGGTTTGCGCGGATGAGCGCGCGGGTACGGAGCGGGCGGCCACGTCAGGTTCCGGGTTTATCGCCGAGAATCGCGCGCGCGCGCGCGAGATCGGCCGGAGTATCGACGCCGAGTGGAACGGTGTCAACGAAACCGACCTCGATGCGCATGCCGGCCTCGAGCGCGCGCAGCTGTTCAAGCTTCTCGCGCGCCTCCAGCGGCGCGGGTGGCAGGGCAACGAAACGCGCAAGCGCCGCGCGCCGGTAGGCGTAGATGCCGATGTGATGGAAATGCGGCCCCTCGCCCCATGGCACCATCTGGCGGCTGAAATAGAGCGCCCTGCCGCGCGCGGCGCCGGGCGCGGCCGAGACCACGGCCTTGACCACATGCGCGGCCGTGCGTTCAGATTCCTCGCGGATGGCGACGGCGAGCGTGGCGATATCGACGGCGGGATCGTCGAGCAAGGCCACGACGGCACCCACCATCGTCGGATCAAGGGTTGGCAGATCGCCCTGAAGATTGACCACCACCCCATGCGTGCCCAAGGGATCGACCGCCTGGACAGCCTCGAACACCCGGTCGGAGCCCGAAGGGTGGGCCGGATCGGTAAGCACCGCCCGCCCGCCCGCGCGCTCGATCGCGTCCTTGATCGCACGGTCGCCCGCGGCGACGAGAACCGGGCCTAGATTCGCCGCCACCGCCCGGCGCCAGACGTGCACGATCATCGGCTCGCCCGCGATGTCGGCGAGCGGTTTGTCCGGCAGGCGCGTGGCCGCAAGGCGAGCCGGAATGACGATGATGGGCCGGGACGACGGGGATGGGTTCGCCATGGCCGCAAGGGTACTCCGCGCCCGGCCTCTCCGAAAGACGGCCCCTTCCAAAGACGGCTCCTCCCAAAGATGGAATGGAAGGAAGCGTGTGGCGAGCACGAGCACAGCCGAGCCGAAAGCGGATATTCGGACATGCTGGCGGACATCGCGCCCGCTTACCGGGGCATCGTTCCCGGGCTTGTGGACTGGCCCCGCTTTTCTGGACAAGCCTAGATGGTCCCCGCTAAGGTTCCGCCGCCGCAAGCGCGCAAGCCCGTGCGCGAGGCTGACCGGTGGTTTCGGGGTCGCGCCATGATAAGTGCACCATGAATATGTTCGAGGCCAACAAGATCGCCGGGGCTTTCCTGATGTCGCTGTTGATCATCCTGGTCATCGGCTATATCGGCGATATCCTCGTGCCCGCGCCCAAGGTCAAGCACGGCGACGAAATGGCGGCGGCGAGCCATGGCGGCGGCAAGTCGGCCGGCACTCCCGCGCCGGCCACGGCACAAGCGGCCCCGATCGCCGATCGCCTCAAATTGGCCGTTTCGGGCGAGGGCGAAAAGGCTTTCGGCAAGAAATGCGCGTCCTGCCACACCGCCAATGACGGCGGCGCGAACAAGATCGGCCCGAATCTCTACAACGTGGTCGGCGGCCCGAAGGCCCATCTGCCCGGTTTTGGCTATTCCGACGCCATGAAGAAGGCCGGCGGCAATTGGGCTTATGACACGCTCGATGCCTTCCTCGAAAATCCAAAGGCCGCGGTACCCGGCACGAAGATGACCTTCGCCGGCATCAAGGACGCCAAGGAGCGCGCCAACCTCGTCGCCTATCTGCGCGGACAAAGCGCGGCGCCGAAACCCCTGCCCTAGCCGGCGCGCATCCCGCGCCCAATCCAAGACCCATGCGAATAGGCGCGCGCCAATGACCAATAAGGAAGCGTGCCAGGGCGAGTATCTCGAGCTCGCCAACCGTCTCGCGGATGCCGCGCGCGGCATCGTGCGCCGGCACTATCGCGCCGGTTTCGACATCGACATAAAGGGCGATTTGAGCCCGGTGACCATCGCGGACCGCGAAGTCGAGGCCGCGATCCGCGCGATCATCGAAAACGAATTGCCCACCCACGGAATCCTGGGCGAGGAGTACGGCACGAAAAATCCCGACGCCGAATATATCTGGGTGATCGACCCCATCGACGGCACGAAATCCTTCATCGCCGGCGTGCCGCTGTTCGGCACGCTCATCGCGCTGTGCCGTCGCGGATCGCCGATTCTGGGCGTGATCGACCAGCCGATTCTCGGCGAGCGTTGGCTCGGCGCGGATGGCCACGGCACGCGCCTCAATGGCCAGAAGGCGCACGGGCGCAAATGCGCGGCGCTCGCCCAGGCCATGCTTTACACCACCTCGCCCGACATGTACCGGGGCGACAATGCCGGGCGTTTTGCGCGCCTGCGCGACCGGGTGCGCTATGTGCGCTATGGCGCGGACTGCTACGCCTTCGGCCTCGTGGCCTCTGGCCATATCGATTTCGCGATGGAGGCCGGCCTGTCGCCCTACGATTTCTGCGCGCTCGTGCCCGTGGTCAAGAACGCGGGCGGCGTGATGACCGATTGGGACGGGGGGGCCTTGACCGTGCGCTCGAGCGGCAACGTGATCGCCGCCGGCGACCCGGCCGGGCACCATCTGGCGATGGCGGCGCTCGCGGGCTGAACTTCCGCGCACGCTCCCAATTTTGCTCACGCTACTTGTCTTGCCCGCGCTGGCCCGAATACCTAGGCTTGCCGCGCCAAACTCGGGAATCGAAATCGCAGCCATGCGCCTTGCATTCGCCGTCGCGCTCGCGCTAGCAGGTCTTGCGTCGCCGCTTGCGGCCGATCCGGGCGCGCGCGCGCGACACGGCATCGCGATACACGGCGAACCCGGCTATCCGCCCGGCTTCAAGCATTTCCGCTATGTCGAACCGAATGCGCCCAAGGGCGGCATCGTCCGCTACGCCGCCACCGGCACCTTCGACAATCTCAACCCCTATATCCTCAAGGGCGTGCCGGCGGCGGGCCTGGGCGAGATGTTCGATACATTGCTCGTGGGCTCGCTCGATGAGGCGGGCGCCGAATACGGCCTTGTCGCCGAATCGGTTGAAACTCCGGCCGACCGCTCCTGGGTCATCTTCAACTTGCGCCCCGAGGCACGGTTTCACGACGGCAAGCCCATCACGGCCGACGACGTGGTGTTCTCGCTCGAAACCCTCAAATCCAAGGGCCATCCGCGCTACCGCGCCTATTACGCCAGCGTGGCCAAGGTCGAGAAGCTCGACGCCCGGCGCGTCAAGTTCACCTTCAAGGGCGGCGAGAATCGCGAGCTGCCGGTGATCATCGGCCAATTGCCCGTATTGCCGAAGCATTACTGGGAAGGCCGGGATTTTTCCAAGACGACGCTCGAAGCCCCGCTCGGCAGCGGACCGTACCGGGTCGAGCGCATCGATGCCGGGCGTTCCATCGTCTATCGCCGGGTCGAGAATTATTGGGCGGCGAATCTGCCGGTGAACGTGGGGCAGAACAATTTCGACGAGCTGCGCTACGAGTACTATCGCGACCGCACGGTGCAACGCGAGGCGCTGAAGGCGGGGCAGATCGATTTGTTCCAGGAAAACGCGGCGAAGGACTGGGCGCTCAGCTACGACGTGCCCGCGGTGCGCGAGGGCCTGCTGCGCAAGGAAGCGATCCCGCATGAGCTGCCGACCGGCATGCAGGCCTTCGTCTTCAACACGCGCAAGACGATGTTCGCCGACCGGCGCGTGCGCCGCGCGCTCGGCTACGTCTTCGATTTCGACTGGTCGAACCGCACGCTGTTCTTCGGCCAATATGCGCGCACGCAAAGCTATTTCTCGAATTCCGAATTGGCGGCGCGCGATGTGCCGGGGCCGGGCGAGCTTGCGATCCTTGAGCGCTTTCGCGGCCGCGTGCCCGACGAGGTTTTCGGCCCGGCCTACGAGCCGCCCAAGACCGATGGCAGCGGCGATATCCGCGACAATCTGCGCGCGGCGTTCGCCTTGATGAAGGAGGCCGGATATGTGGTGCGCGAGGGCAAGCTGGTCGAGGCGGCATCCGGCAAGCCCATGCGCTTCGAGATTCTGCTGAGCAGCCCGGCGCTGGAGCGCTTTGCCCTGGCCTATGTGCGCAATCTGCGACGCCTTGGCGTGGACGCGCGCGTGCGCACGGTCGATACCGCCCAGTACAAGAATCGCGAGGACGATTTCGATTTCGACGTGATCGTCGACGTCTTCGGCCAATCGCTCTCGCCCGGCAACGAGCAGCGCGATTTCTGGAGCAGCAAGTCCGCCGATACACGAGGCAGCCGGAATACCATCGGCGTGCGCGATCCCGTGATCGACGAACTGATCGATCTGGTGATCGCCGCGCCCGACCGGACGGCGCTCATCGACCGGACGCGCGCGCTCGACCGCGTGCTCGCCTGGGGGTTCTACGTCGTGCCCCAGTTCCACAACCGGGCCTTCCGCGTGCTTTATTGGGATAGGTTCGGCCGCCCCGCGACCACGCCGCGCTACGGCCTCGGGGTGACGACGTGGTGGATCGACCCGGTGAAGGAGCGCGCGCTCCAGGCGCGCCGCTCCGCCGCGCAGAACAAGAATTGAAGCGGACATCATGCTGGCCTATGCGATTCGCCGCCTGCTGTTCGTGATCCCGACCCTGTTCGGCATCATGACGATCAATTTCGCCATCGTGCAGTCGGCTCCGGGCGGTCCGGTCGAGCAATTGATCGCGCAAATCCAAGGCACCGCCGTCGATCCGACGGCGCGCCTTTCAGGCAGCGGCCAGGGCGAGAATGCGCGCCCCGACCAGCCGGGCGGCGCGGCCTCGAACGCGGATTCGAATGCGTCGGTGTATCGCGGCGCGCGCGGCCTCGATCCCGCCCTGATCAAGGAAATCGAGCGGCTTTACGGTTTTGACCGTCCGCCGCACGAACGCTTCGCCAAGATGATCGCGAGCTACGTGACGTTCGATTTCGGCAATTCGTTTTTCCGCGACCGCGCGGTGGTTGCCCTGGTGTTTGAGAAGATGCCGGTTTCGATCTCGCTCGGCCTGTGGACGACGCTGCTCGTCTATCTGATTTCCATTCCGCTCGGCGTGCGCAAGGCGGTGCGCGACGGCTCGCGTTTCGATTTTTGGACCAGCGCCGTCGTCATCGTGGGCTATGCGGTGCCGAGTTTCCTGTTCGCGCTGCTGCTCGTTGTACTGTTCGCGGGCGGCGGCTATTTCTCGTGGTTCCCGCTGCGCGGCCTGGTTTCGGACAATTGGCGGCAATTGGCCTGGCCGGATCTGGCGGTCGATTATCTTTGGCACATGGCGCTGCCCGTGACGGCCCTGGTCATCGGCGGCTTTGCGGGCCTGACGATGTTGACCAAGAACTCGTTTCTCGAGGAGATCAACAAGACCTACGTCCAGACCGCGCGCGCCAAGGGCCTGACCGAGCGCCGGGTGTTGTTCGGCCATGTCTTTCGCAATGCCATGATCATCGTCATCGCGGGCTTCCCCTCGGCCTTCATCGGCATATTGTTCACGGGGGCCTTGCTGATCGAGATCATCTTCTCGCTCGACGGCCTGGGCCTCTTGGGCTACGAAGCGGCGCTGTCGCGCGATTATCCGGTGATGTTCGGCACGCTGTATTTTTTCACCCTTCTCGGCCTCGTGATGGCGATCGTGCGCGACCTGACCTATGTCTTGGTCGATCCGCGCATCGATTTCGAGCGGCGGGAGGGCTAGATGGCGGATCGCTGTCTCGGCTTCCGCGTGACGCCGCTCACTCGAAGGCGCATCGACAACTTCAAGGCCAATCGGCGCGGCTATTGGTCGCTATGGGCCTTCCTCGCGATGTTCCTCGGCTCGCTGCTCGCCGAGTTCATCGCCAATGACAGCCCGATCTTCGTTTGGCACGACGGCGGCGCCTATATGCCGATTTTCAAGGCTTACCCCGAAACCGTATTCGGCGGCGAATTCGAGACCGAGGCCGATTATCGCGATCCCGCGGTGGTCGCGCTCATCGCCGAGAAGGGTTGGATGCTGCACCCGCTTATTCCTTACGGCCCGCGAACGGTGATCCTCGATTTGCCCGTCCCCGCTCCCGCGCCGCCCTCGGCCGCCAACTGGCTCGGCACCGACGATCAGGCGCGCGACGTCCTGGCGCGCCTCGTGTACGGCTTTCGCATCTCCGTGCTCTTCGGCCTCGCGCTCACCTTGCTGTCGTCGGTGATCGGCGTGGCGGCAGGCGCGGTGCAGGGCTTTTTCGGCGGCTGGACGGATTTGCTGCTCCAGCGCTTCATCGAAATCTGGGAAGGCCTGCCCACTCTGTATCTGCTGATCATTCTCGCAAGCGTGGTCGAACCCAATTTCTGGTGGCTGCTCGGACTCATGCTGGCGTTCTCGTGGATGAATCTCGTCGCGGTGGTGCGCGCCGAATTCCTGCGCGCGCGCAATCTCGATTACGTGCGCGCGGCGCGCGCGCTCGGCGTGCGCCCGGCAGTGCTCATGTTCAAGCACATGCTGCCCAATGCCATGGTCGCGACACTGACCTTCCTGCCCTTCGTCACCAGCGGCTCGATCACGACGCTGACCTCGCTCGACTTCCTCGGCTTCGGCCTGCCGCCGGGCTCGGCCTCGCTCGGCGAGCTCCTGGCCCAGGGCAAGGCCAATCTGCAAGCGCCCTGGCTCGGCCTCACGGGCTTCTTCGTGCTGGCCTTCGTGCTCTCGATCTTGATCTTCATCGGCGAGGCGGCGCGCGACGCCTTTGACCCGAGAAAGACCTTGCGATGAGCGCGCTGGTTCAGGTTCGCGATCTTTCGGTCAGCTTCCACATCGGCGACCGGCGAATCGACGCGGTGCGCGGCATTTCCTTCGACATCGCCAAGGGTGAAACGCTCGCGCTCGTCGGCGAAAGCGGCTCGGGAAAATCGGTCAGCGCGCTGTCGATTCTGCAACTTCTGCCCTCCCCGGTCGCCCGCCACGGCGCCGCCGCCTCGATCCGCTTCGCCGGCGTCGAACTCGTGGGCGCCGGCGAGGCTGCCTTGCGCA
>JBJXGH010000012.1:0-3078 GCA_046153685.1 Alphaproteobacteria bacterium | reverse complement strand
GTGATTCCTAATTCGCGGAGCGCGGGCGCGAAGAAATCGAGACCACGCGCCTTGCCGAGATGCTCGCCGATGAAATGAACATCGGTATGGCCATGCCGAACGAGGCCTAGAAGCGCGTTGACGATCTGGCGTTCCGCTCCGCCCGCCGCGAGGCCGGCATTGGTGTAAACAATGCGTCCCGCAACGGGGGGCGTGTCGGGCGCCTGACGTTGCGCGGCGGCAGCGAACTCCTCGACCGCGGCATCGTCGGACGACGACGCCGGTTCGGAGTAGGCGGCTCGCCATGCCCGCCGCAAGGACGGCGCGCCGCGCAGCACGGCGATCGCCGTGGCAATGAAGCCGTCTTCGCCTCGGGCGCGCGTTGCGGCCGCAAGCGACGACGCGCCACGTTGGATCAATTCGCGAACAATCGAGATTGACCCCGAAGTTACGCCGTCGTCGTACATGAGGGTCGTAAATCCCGAGAACAGGAGCGCGGCCATTAGCCGTCTTGGCAGTTCGTTCGGGTGACCGGCCAATATGGCTCGGCGGCCCGGGCGATGCCGGAAAAGCGGAATGGCGCGCAAAAGCCGGTGATCGGAGGCGCGGAGTTCAGCTACTTCGTCGATCCAGCGCAATTCGCGTAGGCGGGCGAGTTCGTCCGTTGTCGGCGTGAATGCGAGCCATAGCCGTGCCCGCCGCACACCGGCGCGTTCACAATCTTGAGTAAGGCGAGTGAGGCTTGCCCGCATACGGAAGGATATAGCATGCGCGTGCATTGGAGAGGCAGGAGGCTGCCGGGGAGATGAATTGCGCTATAGTGGTGGCTTGGACTGGGCCACCCGCATGGGATCGGTCTCGTCTTGGTACGGCGTAGGGGTGGTCGGCGGCGGTGTCGATTCGGCGGACGGTAGACCTCCCATTGATGGACGTATGCCCTTGCGCCGGCTGGGTACGGTTGCGTCTATCGGCACCCGTGCCGTCGAACGCCGTGGCAGTGCGGATCGAATTGACGGATGGCCGCACGATCGAGCGGTCCTGGGCATTCGGCGAGCCTTTGTTACGTCTGCCATCGGCGACACGCCGGGTTTTCCTGGTGCTGGCTGGAAGGGCCGATCCGGTCGAACCCGCCGGCGGATTGATACCGATCGGCGCGTTAACGGCTTGGTGGATATTGGTTCGATTCTGGATCGTTGCGCGCCGGGCAAGACCCGGTGGATTGGTGGCAGCCATGCGCACGGCTTCACGCCTTCTCGCGCGGGGGCGCTGGGAGGAAATAAGGCGGAGATTGGGCCGGCCCGGTTCTCTGGATTTCGAAGGGGGCGGCGAAACCATCGAATCGAGCCGTCGGATCGCCGCACTTGCGCCACGCGCCGAGGCGGGCCCGACACGCATACTCGCCTATGGTGTCGATTTTCGTCTCGAGGGCGCTCCTATCAGCTTTTGCGAACTCGTGCGCGGCCTGGTTGCCCGCGAAGGCGTGGCGGCCCGGGCGCTCGCTCCTTCCAACGGCCCGCTCCAATCTTGGTACGGCGCGATTCCGGCCCGCGTGCTGGACGGCCTGTATCTTCCACCGCTCGACGGCGTCGAGCACGCGCGCAATGTCGAACGAATTTCGACCGAAATTCGCGCATGGCCGGCCGATGTAGTTTTGGCCAATACTCTTCGCGCCTTCCCGGCCGTCGAGGCGGCGGCGCAATTAGGCGTGCCCGCGCTATGGATCATCCGAGAGAGCGAACCCTGGCCGGGCGTGCTCGGCGATCTGCCGCCGGATATCTTGCGCCGGGCCCATGCTGCATTTGGGCAGGCATGGGGGATCGTGTTCGTATCCGAAGCAACGCGCACCGTCTGGCGACAGCATTTGGCGGGATTGAACACCCATGTCATCGCGAATGGAATCGATCTGTCCCGGTTCGCCGGCGCATCCGCCATGCGGACGGAAGCGCGGCGTGCAGTCGGTCTGGGCGATGACGAATGCGCGATTCTTTGTGTCGGCACGATTTCGGCGCGCAAGGGGCAGGGCGACTTGGTGGATGCTTTGGCGATGATGTCCGAGGGGCAGTCGGCTTCCTGTCGTATCTTTCTTGCCGGAATGGAGGACCCGCCATATGCAGCAAAATTATATGCGGCCATCGCGCGGTTACCCAAGGTGCGGCGCGAACGGATCGCGATATTGCCGGTTGCCGCCGATCCGCGCGGATTATACGCAGCCGCCGATATTTACGTCTGCTGCTCGCGATACGAGAGCTATCCGCGAACCGTGCTTGAGGCCCTTTACTGCGGATTGCCGATCATCAGCACCCCGGTATTTGGCATTCGCGAACAGGTCGAGGAAGGCAAATCGGCCCTATTCTACGCTCCGGGGGACGGCTCTGCCCTTTGCGCCCATCTTGCCTCGCTGGTCAATGACGGAGCGAGGAGGGCATCACTCGCAATGGAGGCAAGAAAGCGGGCGAGCACGCTGCCGGGATACGACGCACTGATCGCATCCTAGGCGGCTTTGATACATGAAGCCGTGACGGCGAGGAAGTAGCTCCATGTGCGGAATGTCCGGCGCTCTTTGGCGTGGATCGCCACCCGATGGCGAGGACTTCGGGCGACGCCTCGCGCGCATGTCGGCAACTTTGCGCAGGCGCGGTCCCGATCACGAGGCGGTTTGGGTCGATGGCGGAATTGGCCTTGCCCACAACCGGTTGTCAATTATCGATCTCAGCCCCGCAGCGCACCAGCCGCTCGCCTACGCGTCTGGGCGCATCCGTGTCATGAGCAATGGCGAAATCTATAATTTTCGCGAACTGCGTGCAGAACTCGAAGGCCTCGGACAGAAATTCCGAACTCGCTCCGACACGGAGGTCGTTGCCGCGGGATATGCGTGTTGGGGCACGAACGTCTTTTCCCGGCTTCGCGGTATGTTTGCCATCGCGATATGGGATTCGGTCGAGCGTTGCTTGATTCTTGCTCGAGACCGCATCGGCAAGAAACCTCTGTGCTATGCGCAGACGCCGGATGCGTTTTTGTTCGCATCGGAAAGCAAGGCCATTCTGGCATGGCCCGGGTTCGAGAAGCGGGCGGATTGGAGTTCGCTTCATCGCTATCTCG
>JBJXGH010000003.1:0-7963 GCA_046153685.1 Alphaproteobacteria bacterium | reverse complement strand
TGGTCTCCGAAGCCCAGCGCATTCGCCTCGCGAGCTTCTCCGCGCTCGCGCGGACATGATTACACTAAAATTACACGACAATCCTGAGCATCAAATGCCAAAAATCGCTAAGTGTTTGAATTAGTGGTGCCCAGGGCTGGAATTGAACCAGCGACACCGTGATTTTCAGTCACGTGCTCTACCAACTGAGCTACCTGGGCACGGTCGCGGCTTATAGAAAGTTTCCCCCACCCTGTCCACCGGCCGGCCGGCCGGCTCCGGCCACGAGCGGATCTCCACACGGCCGTGCCTACCTCGTCAGCGCTCGCCGCGCTCGGGAAACGGCACCACGACATCGTCCCAGGATTCGGGCTGTTCCTCGGTCGGAAGAACATAGACGCCATTGAGCCAGCGCGCGAGATCCACATCCTGGCAGCGGTGCGAACAAAACGGCTTGAAGCGGCGCTCGGTCGGCCTGCCGCAAATCGGGCAGTCGCGCTTGCTCGCGCCGCGCTTTGTCTCCTGGTCCATCGCTGCTCCCCACGGCCCCCGGTTCTCGTCGAGCTCGGGCGGCCTCAATCCCCAGGCAACCCCAAGCATCAATCGACCCTAAGCGTCCATCGGCCTTGTACGCCGATGATCGAATTGGCCTAGCATAGCCGAATCCGCAAGGACTCCGGAACGCTGGGACATGGATACGATCGAACTCGCCGGACGCTTGGGATTGTCGTTCGCGCTCGGCCTGCTCATCGGCATCGAGCGCGGCTGGCACGAACGCGCCGAGCCCGAAGGCGCGCGCGTCGCCGGCGCGCGCAGCTTTGCGCTTTCGGGTTTCCTCGGCGGCCTCGCCGCGGCGCTGGCGGAAGATTTCGGCGGCGCCGTTCTCGCCGCCGCCTTCCTCGCCCACGCGGGCCTCGTGGTTCTGTTCCGACTGCGCTCGGCGCGCGCCCAAGAAGATTTCGGCACCACCACCACGATCGCCGCCATGGTCACCTTCGCGCTCGGCGCGCTTGCGGTGCGGGGGCCGATGGAAGCGGCCGCGGCCGGCGCGGCGCTCACCGCGCTCCTTCTCGGCATCAAGCCGGCGCTCCACGGCTGGCTGGCGCGCATCGAGTACGGCGAGCTGATGGCGACCTTGAAACTTCTCGCCATGTCGGTCGTGCTTCTGCCCGTCCTGCCCGATCGCGGTTTCGGACCGTGGGCGGCGCTGAACCCTTACGAATTGTGGTGGATGGTGGTGCTCGTCGCCGGACTGTCCTATGCCGGCTATCTCGCCATTCGCCTGGCGGGCGGGCAGGCGGGCGTGGTGCTGGGCGCTCTGGCCGGCGGCCTCATATCCTCGACTGCCGTCACGGCGTCCTTCGCGCGGCGCGCGCGCGGCGCACCGGAAAGCGCGACGCTGCTCGCCGGCGGCGCGGCGATCGCCTCGGCCACGATGTATCCGCGTGTCGCGATCGTTCTCGCCGTCGCGGCGCCGCAATTGCTTGCAGAAGCGGCCCCGGCCCTGCTCGCCGCCGGCATGCTTGGCTATGCCCTGGCGACGATCGCGCTCCGGCGAGGAGCAGGCGACGGCAAGCACGGCATCGAGGCGCGCAACCCCTTCGAATTCGCGATGGCCTTGCGCTTTGGCGCACTGCTCGCGGCCGTGGTCTTGCTTTCCCACGCCATTGAGGAATGGGCGGGCCGGCAAGGCCTCTATGCCCTCGCCGCCCTCGCGGGTCTCACGGACGTGGACGCGCTGACGCTTTCGGTCTCGCGCATGGTCGGCCCGGGCGGGCTCGGCGCGCACGAAGCGGTCGCAGCCGTGATTCTCGCCACTTCGTCCAACACATTGGCAAAGACCGCCTTTGCCTGGCAGCTCGGCTCGGCGGGTTTCGCCGTGCGCCTTGCGCTGCTGACCTGGCCGGGGGCAGCGCTGGCGGCGGGGCTCTACGCGTTCGCCTGAGGAGCGCGCCGGATGCCCCAAACCGCCTGGCCGAGAATCGCCGACAAGACCAACGCGCCGCCAGCCATGGTCACGGGGCTCGGCACCTCGTAGCCGAACAACGCCATCCACATCGGGCCGAACACGACCTCCATGAGCGCTAGCAGCGCGACCTGGGCCGCCGGCACATGGCGCGCGCCCCGGGTAAAAAGCCAGAAACTGAGCGACATGGTGAACACGCCCATGCCCACGCCGAGCATGGTGTCGTGCAGCGAGACGCGCACATCGCTCGCCATCATCATGGCGACGAGCGCGCCGAACGCTCCGGCGATGACGACGGCGGGCAGCATGTCCACCCCGCCGCGAAAGCGCAGCGCCGTGATGAATCCCGCGACAGTGAACGCGGCGCCAAGCGCGATCAGATTGCCGAATGAGTTTGCACCCGAAAGCCCATCCTCGACCATGAGGCCGACCCCAGCCATGGCCACCGTCATGGCGATGGCGGTCACGCGCGAAATCGGCTCGCCCAGCACTAGGCGCGCGAAGATGGCGGCGATGAACGGCGAGGCCGAGAGTATGAACAGCGCGTTGGCGACCGTGGTGTGCACCACCGCGAGGGAAAAGCAGATATTGGACGTGCCCAATAGCACGCCGCCGAGCACCGCCGGCCAGCCAGCTTCATGCGCGGCGCGGAACGGCCGCCCGCCCGATTGGACGATCAGCAAGAGACCAAGACAAACGAACATCACGCCCGAGCGCCAAAAGACGGCCTGCCAGTCGGTCGCTGCCTCCATCTCGCGGAAGAAAAAACCGTTGAAGCTAGCGATCGTGCCGGCCAGGCCGATCATGAACACGCCGCGCGGATAATGCGGGTCCCACGCGCTCACCGGCGCGCGCCTGCGCGCATGCCCCACAGCGCCTGCAGGATGACCGCCGAAAGCACGACCGCGCCGCCGATCAAAGTGAGCGTACTCGGCACTTCGTGGACGATGACGAGTACCAAAAGCGGGCCCAGCACAACCTCCGACAGCGACAAAAGCGCGACCTGAGCCGCCGGCACGTAGCGCGAACCGGCGGTGAAAAACACAAAACCCAGCGACATGGCGCCGGCGCCCATGGCGACAGAGATCGCCCAATCGTGCACGGTGATGTCGCCCGGCCGTGCGCCGGCGGCGAAGGCAATGAGCGTGCCTGTAAGCCCCGCGATCACGACCGAAGGCAGCATGTCCGCGGCCTTGCCCGCGCGCAAGCTGACGACGAAGCCCGCGTGACACATCATGGTCACCACCGCCATGGCGTTGCCGTAGAGCCGCCCGCCGCCGAGCCCTTCGTACACCATGATGCCGACGCCCACGAGCGACGCGAGCATGAAATAGACGGTCTCCACTTGCACGCGCTCGCGCAGCAAAAGCCAGGCGAAGGCGGCCGCGATGAACGGCGAGGCCGACAGACTGAACAGCGAATTGGCGACCGTGGTGTGCATGATCGAAAGCGCGAAGGTCGTGTTTCCGAGGCCGAGGATGAGGCCCGCCACGAGCCCCGGCGCGCCTGCGGCGCGGAACGCGGCGAAGACCCTTCCGCCGCTCTTCCAGGCGAGCAGCAAAAACAGCGTCAGGAACATGGTGCTGTTACGCGCCAAGATGACCTGGAAGTCGCGCGCCTCCTCGATGAAGCGGAACAGCGGCGAGTTGATCGCGGCAAAGCTGCCGGCAAGCAACATGAAAGCCACGCCGCGGGCGTAATGGGAATCGCGCGGGGTTGTCATGGCAGCCTGGCTGGGGAGTTCGTACAGTTGAAGCGCCCCGGCATCGTACCGGGGCGAGCGCGCGCCAGACTAGCCGCGCTCGGTCGCCCGCGCCAGCCTGACCGGCATCCGGGCTTCGCCGATGTCCATATCTCCGCGCGCGCGCCCCGCCTCCGCGCACAACAAGAGGGCGCGGCCGAGCCGGGCTTCGAGTTCGAGCCGCGCGGATTTTGCCTCGCCTTCGAGCGCGGCCGCGACATCGGATGACACGCGCAATTCGAGCGCGCGTCCTGGCGCCGAAGCCGCCTCGCTAGACGCGCGCCGCAAGGCGGCAAGCGCGATCGTCAGTGCCGATTTCTGCGGTGCCGCGACGGGATCGCAAAGCTGCGCCGCCAGAGATTCCCGCCCGCGCCGGCGCGCGAGCTCGACGAGGCCAAGCGCGGTATAGCCAGCCACCCGCACCTCCTGCGGATCGGCCGCAACCGCCGCGCGCAGGGCCGCGAGCACCGATTCGCGCCGGTCGCGCCGCTCCATGGCGATGAAATCGACGACGATTCGACCCGAGAGATTGCGCAGGCGAATCTGCCGCCCGATCTCGCGCGCCGCTGCCAGATTGGCCTCCCATATGGCATCCGATGCACGGCCGCGCCCAGCGCCGGTGTTCACGTCGATGGCGACGAAAGCCGTCATCGGTTCGATGACCAGCGAGGCGCCGTGGGGCAAGGCAACCCTGGGTTCGAGCGCGCGGTCGATTTCGTCCTCGATACCGCGAATCTCGAACAGCGCGCCGCCCTCGTCGTTCGGCACAAGGCGCCCGGCCATGTCCGGCCAGCGCTCCGCCGCGCCGCGCCGCGCAGCCGCCAAGGCGGCGGGCGCGTCGAAGACGATGCGCCGCACGCCCGGGTGGTCGCGCATGAGGCGCATGACGAGGCCGGGCTCGCGACGCAGCATCGAGAGCGGCTTGGCGTTTCGGGCTGCGATGCCGATGGCGTCCCATTCCTTGACGAGCCGCGCTTCCTCCTCGTCAAGATCGGTCAAGGACGCCCCGGCAGCGGCGGTTCGCGCGGTCCAGCCCGCGCGTCCCGACAGCCAGGACTGAAGCCGCGAGACCGCTTGCTTGTCCGTAATGCGTGCGCTGACCGCGCGCTCGGCCTCGCCCGGCCGGTAAACGAGATAACCCCCGACGAGCGCGATGCGCGCGGTCAGCGTCGGCCCCTTGTCGGCCGTCCTATCCTTGGCGATCTGGACCAGCAGCGCTTCGCCTTCCACGGGCATGCGGCGCGTATCGGCGATGTTGAGAAAGCCGCTCGGCACATCTGCACCCAAATCCAGAAAGGCCGCATCGAGGGCGGACGCGGTTCGTTCGACGCGCGCGAGATGGATGTCGCCGACCATGCTACGCCGGGTCGCGCGCTCGATCGCCAATTCCACGACCCGTCCGTCCGCGCACAGCGCCGCCCGAACTTCCCCAGGCGACGCGTCGATGAGAATCTCGTCGATTTCAGCCATCTCCGCTTGAAACTAAGCATGTCGCGCGCGACACGCAACGCGCGTCGCGACGCCTTGCGCCGCCGGGCTTTGCATGGTCGAAGCGGCGCTGTTAGCTTTTCGAGACAATGCCGGCGCGTACGGCGCGGGCGCGGACAGGGAGGACGAAATGGCTAAGACCGGAGTCGTGTTCATTAAGCGCGCCAAGCGCAAATGGGACACGGCGAAAATCGGCGCCGGCAAGGTGCGGCTCGGCCGCGACGTGACGGAAGCCATCAGCAAGACGCTCGGCGGCGGCGTCAGCGAATTCACCAACGTCAAAATGCCGTGGACCGTGAAATACGACGAATATTTCTATGGCCTGTCGGGCACGCTCACCATTCGCGTCGGGCGAAAGGCATACCATATCAAGGCGGGCGACGGCTTGTGGCTGCCCGCCAACACCAAGCTCGTTTATGAAGCCAAGGGTACGGCGCGCGCGGTGTACGTCGTCTATCCGGTCAATTGGCGCGAGATCGAAGAGCGCAAGACGAAGAAAAAAAAGAAGTAACCCTGGCGCCCGGACAGGGTGCGGCTGTCCATCGATCTGGCGAACGACCCGAGCGGAACACGGGCGGCGGCGATTTCGCGTTCATCGTGAAAAGCCGACCGCCCGGATTCCGCGCCTAGGGCGATTTCCACCCCAAACCAACCAGGACCGACAGCGTCTCGAACAGCGCCAAGCCGACGACGTTCGAGTACGAGCCCGACAGGAAACGCACGAAGGCGCCGGCGCGCCCTTGGACGGCGTAGCCTCCGGCCTTGCCCAGCCATTCCTCCGAAGCGAGGTAGGCCTCGATCTCGGCGGGCGAGAAACGCTTCATCGTAACCGCCGTTCTCACCAAGCGCGCGCCGCGTCGCCCGTCAGGCGCCACGACGCAGACCCCACCAAGCACGAGATGGCGCCTGCCCGAAAGCATCTTGAGGCAGGCGCGCGCGTCCTCCGCGTTCCCGGCCTTGGGCAGAATCCGCCTGCCGCAGGCGACCACCGTGTCGGCCGCAAGCACATATGCGCCCGGATGGCGCGCTGCCACGATCTCGGCTTTTTCGCGCGCGAGCCTTCGTGCGTGCACAGCGGGCAATTCGCGCGGGCGGGGGCGTTCGTCGAGATCGGCGGGATCGACCGCGGCGGGGACGACGCCGATCTGGCGCAAGAGTTCGAGACGCCGCGGCGACGCCGAAGCGAGGACGAGCGCGGGAGACCCCGCGGTCATGCCTTATTTGACGCGGAAGGTGATGCGGCCCTTGGTCAGATCGTAGGGGGTCAGTTCGACGGTCACCTTGTCGCCGGCCAGAACGCGAATGCGATTCTTGCGCATCTTGCCCGAGCTATGAGCGAGAACCTCGTGATTGTTCTCCAGCTTCACCCGAAACATCGCATTGGGCAGCAATTCGGTGACGATGCCGCTCATTTCGATCAGTTCTTCCTTGGTCATGCTATCTGCCGAGACGAGATGGCCCGAAGCGAAGTGTCCCGCGCCGAGGCGGTATGCGTCATTGATGCCGTCGCGCCATTCAAAAATCAAGCGGCGTCAAAAACCCCGGCCAAGTCGTCCATCCAGCCGCGCACCCTAGACGAAGGGGGCGCCGTCGCGCGGGAAACGCGTGACGACGCTCCGCTCGATGGCATCGCGCACGCCCCGGTAGGCGGCCATCACCTGCTCGCGGCTGCCCTCGACGACGGATGGATCCTGGGTCGGCCAGTACACCACCTCGATCGCCAGCGTGCGCGTAAGCTCGAGCATGCGGTGATGGGCCTCGGGCGTCAGGGTGACCGCGAGATCGAAACTCAGATCCTCGAGGTCGTCGAGCGTGCGCGGCTTGTGTGCCGAAAGATCGATGCCCTTCTCGGCCATCGCCGCGACCACGAAGGGGTCCGTGTCGCGCCGGCGCACGCCGGCCGATTGCACGAAAACCCGGTGACCGTGATAGAGCCGCATGAAGGCTTCCGCCATCGGCGAGCGCACGGTGTTGGTGCTGCACACGAACAACACGCTCGACGGCAGGCGGCCCGGCATCGCTCAACCCCGGACGTGGAGCACGCAGACGAGCGTGAACAGCCGCCGCGCGGTGTTGAAGTCGATCTCGACCCGTTCGGAGAGGCGCTCCTTGAGAATCTCCGAGCCCTCGTCGTGCAGGGCGCGCCGGCCGACATCGATCGCCTCGATCCTCGAAGGCGAGAGCTTGCGAATTGCCTGGTAATAGCTTTCGCAGACGATGAAATAGTCCTTGATGACGCGCCGCAGCGATCCCAGCGACAGCACGATGCGCTCGACGGGCGAATGATCGGCCTCGCGCACGTCGAAGACGATGCGGTTTTCCTCGATAGCCAGAAATAGATGATACGGTCCCGCCGCGTGGCCCACGGGCGCGAAGCGGTTGTCCTCGATCAGATCGTAGATGGCGACGGCGCGCTCGTGCTCGACGTCGCGCGAACGGTAAACGACACCTTCCTCGTCGAGATGAACCTTGACGATGCGCTTTTTTTCGTCGCTCACGCGCCGCCCTTAAGGCGGATGGTGATGGAGCGCGCGTGGGCGTGAAGGCCCTCGGCCTCGGCCAGCACGACCGCCGCGGGCCCCACGCGGGCCAGCGCCGCGGCATCGAGCCCAATGATCGAGGTGCGCTTCATGAAGTCGAGGACGCCGAGGCCGGAGGAAAATCGTGCGCTACGCGAGGTCGGCAGCACATGGCTTGGCCCGGCGACGTAATCGCCCACCGCCTCGGGCGCGTGACGGCCGAGAAAAATGGCGCCGGCATGGCGGATGCGCGCCGCCATGCCGGACGGA
>JBJXGH010000183.1:0-19935 GCA_046153685.1 Alphaproteobacteria bacterium | reverse complement strand
TAGAAGTTCTTTTCGCGGCTGAACATGTGCATCGAGCCGCCCTTGCCCTTGGAGTATCCGCCGCGCCGCCCGCACAACTCGGCGAGCACGCCCTTCGGGTCCATCCCGCACGCCAGCATGTGCCCGTGATCCCGATAACTGGTAATCACCGAGTCCTCGGGCGTGATCGCGGCTTGCATGCCGACAACCACCGCTTCCTGGCCGATATAGAGATGACAAAACCCGCCGATGAGGCCCATGCCGTACATCTGGCCGGCCTTCTCTTCCAAGCGTCGGATCAGCAGCATCCGCCGGTATAACTCGAGCAATGCTGGAGACTCGGCCGCCGCCTTGCGCCGAACGTCCCTTCGAACCGCCGCACCCGCCTCTTGGGCCTTGCTTGATACCATGACGCTCCCCCGTCGAAGGCTTATCCGACAGCCCCGCGGACGGGGTCCAAGCGCTGAACCTAGGTCAGGAAGATGACAGCGGCGAGTCCTAACGCGCCCGCCCGATGCAGAATAAATTGTTGCTGTGCAACATAAAATTCAAAATTAACTGAATGTCAGTTAATCGCCGCCGGTTCGAGCCACCCGGCCATATTTTTGCGGCTGCCAGGGGCGCTCTGCATGACCATAATTTCTCTGGGCGCAACATACCCAAGCGCCCAGCGAACGCGCTCGTCCAGCATATCCGGGTCTAGGCTTTCGGGGCGCAGCAAGGACACTCGGTGCTCGATGCGCTGTCGCTCGCTCCGCACTGCCGCGAGCTTGGCCTTGGCATCGGCGACTTCCTGACTCAACCGCCAATAGGTTAACAGGCTGCGTTCACCGGTCAGGCCGTGATAGCCGAAATATGCGGCCATCAGCGCGCCGAGAATGGGTAAACACGCATGGCGTAAGCGGCGGCGGATTTCGGTCAGCGCGTTCATGACGCCAGGGAATCACAACCGAGTCCGGCCAGTCAATAAAAAATATTCAATAGAATCAGCTAACTAAGGTATTACGCTACGATTTCGAATCAATCCCTTGATATGACTCGCAAATATTACAAGGGAATCTCACGATCGCTTTTCGCGAACCGCCGCCTCGAAAGCCCGCGCAGCGTCCAGGCACTGTTCGCGCGTAACATCGAGATGGGTCACCGCGCGCATGGTCGTCGCATTGAAGGCGCCGATCCGAATCCCGCCGGATAAGAGCTTCTTGCTGAGCTCGAAGCCGTCCCAACCCGTAGCCGAGATATCGGCAAAAACGATATTGGTCTGGATCTGCCCTGGGTCCACCTTGACCCCTTTCACATTGCCCAAGGCCTCGCCCAGCACCTTGGCGTTCACGTGATCCTCGTCCAGACGTTCGACATTGTGCTTGAGCGCGTAAATCCCCGCCGCGGCAATGATACCCGATTGCCGCATGGCGCCGCCGAACTGGTGCTTGAAGCGCCAGGCCCGTTCGATGAAGTCCTTCGGACCCGCGAGCACCGCGCCGACCGGGCAGCCAAGGCCCTTGGTCAGATCGAGCCAGAGCGTATCGACCGGCGTCGCCATGACCTTGGCCGTGATATTCGAGGCCACCACGGCGTTCATCAATCGCGCGCCGTCCATGTGCACGGCCATGCCCGCCTTGTGGGCCACCGCCGAGACCTCTTCTATGGCGTGCCGTGGCCAGACCGAACCGCCGCCGCCCATGCTGGTCTGTTCGAGTGACAAGAGCCGCGAGCGCGGATGATGATGGCGCGGCCGGCGTATCGCCGCCGCCAGTTGCTCGGCGGTGAAGATTCCGCGCACACCGTCCAAGGGGCGCATCATCACGCCCGAGAGCGCCGCGGGACCGCCTGCCTCGAAATGAATGACATGGCAGGTCTTGTCGCAGATCGCCTCGTCGCCAGGCTCGCAGTGCACGCGGTAGGCGATGGCGTTGCACATCGTGCCCGAGGGCACGAAAACGGCATCTTCCTTACCGAGCAATTCCGCCGCCATCTCCTGCAAGCGATTGGTCGTGGGGTCTTCCTTGGCTTGCTCGTTGCCGACTTCGGCCTCGGCCATCGCCTTGCGCATGGCGGCGGAAGGGCGGGTCGCTGTGTCACTGTAAAGGTCGATCCCGGGATTCATGCCGTCTGCTCCATCGGTTCCGGTCGTGCTCGCGGCGTTCGAGGCCCTGTATTACGGCCCACGTAGCGCAGTTCTATTACGGCCCACGTAGCGCAGTTCGCCCCGCGTAGCGCGCGGCCTGGCCCAATTCTTCCTCGATACGCAAGAGCTGGTTGTACTTCGCCAATCGATCCGAACGCGACAAGGAGCCGGTCTTGATCTGGCCGCAATTGGTCGCAACCGCCAGGTCCGCGATGGTCGTGTCCTCGGTTTCGCCCGAGCGGTGCGACATGACCGCGCGGTAGCCCGCGCGCTGGGCGCGTTCCACGGCCTCAAGGGTTTCGGTCAGCGTGCCGATCTGATTAACCTTGATCAGGATTGCGTTAGCCACGCCCTTGGCGATGCCGTCCGACAGGCGCGCGGGGTTGGTTACGAACACATCGTCGCCCACGAGTTGCACCTTCTTGCCCAGCGCATCCGTCAACGCCTTCCAGCCGGCGAAATCATCCTCCGCCATACCATCCTCGATCGAGGCGATCGGGTACTTGGCGACGAGGCCCTCGTAAAACCGCACCATACCGGCGGCATCAACGGTCTTGCCCTCGCCCGCCATGACGTATTTGCCGCCCTTGAAGAACTCGGTCGAAGCGGCATCGAGTGCCAGCACCACCTGCTCGCCCGGCCGGTACCCGGCGCGTTCGACAGCGCGCATGATGAAATCGAGCGCATCCTCGGCGGATTTGAGATTGGGCGCGAATCCGCCCTCATCCCCCACATTGGTGCCATGGCCGGCTTCGTCCAGCGCGGCCTTCAGCGCGTGGAAAACTTCGGCGCCCACCCGCACCGCGTCCGCCATTGTCGCCGCCGCGACCGGCATGATCATGAATTCCTGGAGGTCGATCGGATTATCCGCATGCGCGCCGCCATTGATGATGTTCATCATCGGCACCGGCAAGGTCCGGGCGTGCGCGCCGCCGATATAGCGATAGAGCGCCATGCCCGCCTCAGCCGCCGCCGCCTTGGCGGCCGCGAGAGAGACGCCGAGAATGGCGTTCGCGCCCAATCGCGACTTGTTGGGCGTGCCGTCGAGGGCGATCAACGCCTCGTCGAGGGCGGCCTGCGCCTGGGCATCGAGGCCCGAGACGGCGTCGAAGATTTCGCCCCGCACCGCGGCCACGGCCTTCAGCACACCTTTGCCGCCATAACGCGCCTTGTCGCCGTCGCGCAGCTCGACCGCCTCATGGGCTCCTGTAGAAGCACCCGAAGGCACGGCTGCCCGGCCCATCGCGCCCGATTCGAGCACCACCTCGACCTCGACCGTGGGATTGCCGCGCGAATCGAGGATTTCGCGGGCCTTTAAATCGGCGATGCCGCTCATGACTCTGACCTTGGAGAGACGCCGGGAAAAGTCACTCGGAAATGAGGCCGCTGTTTTAGCCCGAAAACGCTCGCCCTGTCGCCGGTGTCTTATTGGCCGAGCTAGGCCGTACCGAGCCGGGTCGGCTAGGGCTCGAGGCGCACCGGCCGGGCCTTGGCGAGTTTGTCGAAGGCGAGCAGCGTTTCGAGCAGGCCGCGAAGCCGCTTTAGCGGCACCATGTTCGGGCCATCCGACGGCGCCTTGTCGGGGTTGCGGTGGGTTTCGATGAAGACCCCGGCAATGCCCACCGCGACGGCGGCGCGCGCGAGCACGGGCACGAATTCACGCTGCCCGCCGCTCTTGCCGCCCAGGCCGCCCGGCTGCTGCACCGAGTGCGTGGCATCGAACACCACCGGAAAGCCGCCCTTGGCCAGGATCGGTAGCGCCCGCATGTCGGACACAAGGGCATTGTAGCCGAAGGATGCCCCCCGCTCGCAGATCAAGACGCGCGAATTACCCGATTGGATGAACTTATCGACCACGTTAGCCATGTCCCAGGGCGCAAGGAACTGGCCCTTCTTCACATTGACCGCGCGCCCAGTCTTGGCGGCGGCGATCAAAAGGTCCGTCTGGCGGCAGAGAAACGCCGGGATCTGCAACACGTCCACAGCCTCGGCCACGGGCGCGCATTGCTCGGGCTCGTGCACATCGGTCAGCACCGGACAGCCCCATTTCTCTCGGACCTCGGCCAGAATGGGCAGCGCCTTGGCCATGCCGATGCCGCGCGCGCTCGACAGACTGGTGCGGTTCGCCTTGTCGAACGATGTCTTATAGATCAGTCCCATGCCAAGCTTTGCCGTCAATTCGACCAGGGCGTGGCTCATCTCCAGTGCGTGGGCGCGGGATTCGAGGGCGCATGGGCCCGCGATCAACGACAGCTTGCGGTCGTTCGCGAAGACGACCTTGCCGATCTTCACGCGTTGGATGCGGGCCACGATAACGCTCCGGATTGGAATGACGAAACGACACCCAGATATATAGGGCGCCCAATTGCGATTGGAAATTGGGACCGCGCGCTACACCAACCGGCTTTGCTCGACCGCCGCCTCGATGAACGAGGTGAACAATGGATGCGGTTCGAAGGGGCGCGACTTGAGCTCGGGATGGAATTGCACGCCCACGAACCACGGATGGGTCGGCAATTCGACGATTTCGGGCAGCAAGCCATCGGGCGACATGCCGGCGAAACGCATTCCGGTTTTCTCAAGGATCGCCTTGTAGTTGACATTGACCTCGTAGCGATGGCGGTGGCGCTCGCTGATGCGGGGCGAATCGTAAATCTTGCGCACGAGGCTGCCCGCGGCGAGATCGCAGTCATAGGCGCCAAGGCGCATCGTGCCGCCGAGATCGCCATTTGCCGCGCGGCGTTCGACCTCGTTGCCGCGAGTCCATTCGGTCATGAGACCAACCACGGGATCCTGGCAAGGGCCGAACTCGGTCGAATTCGCGCTCGGCAGACCTGCGAGATTGCGCGCCGCTTCGATGACCGCCATTTGCATCCCGAAGCAGATGCCAAAATACGGCAATTTACGTTCGCGCGCGAAACGCACGGCCTCGATCTTGCCTTCGGCGCCGCGCTCGCCGAAGCCACCTGGCACCAGGATGGCGTTGGCGCCCTGAAGGTGCGGCACCACATCGGCCGCCGCGCCCTCGAAAATCTCCGAATCGATCCAGTTGAGATTGACCCGGACATTATTGGCGATGCCGCCATGGGTGAGGGCTTCCATCAGCGACTTGTAGGAATCGTGCAGCGTCGTGTACTTGCCGACGATCGCCACGTTCACTTCGCCGTCAGGCTGCATGATGCGGCGGACGATGCTTTCCCAGCGCGAAAGGTCCGGGCGGCGGTCGTCGACGCCAAAATGGCGGCACACCTGATCGTCGAAACCTTCCTTGTGGTACTGCAATGGCACTTCGTAGATCGTGCGCGCATCAAGCGCCGGGATGACGCGGCTTTCGCGCAGATTGCAGAACAGCGCGATCTTGCGCCGCGCGTTTGCCGGAATGTCCCGGTCGCACCGGCACAGCAAGATGTCCGGCTGGATGCCGACACCGAGCAATTCCTTGACCGAATGTTGGGTAGGCTTGGTCTTGAGTTCGCCCGCCGAGGCGATATGGGGCACGAGCGTCAGGTGGACATAAAGGCAGCGGTCGCGTCCCAACTCGTAGCCGATCTGGCGGATCGCCTCGATGAAGGGCTGGCCCTCGATATCGCCGACCGTGCCGCCAATTTCGCACAGCACGAAATCGGCATCGCCGACATCGCGCTGGATCGCCGTCTTAATCTCGTCGGTCACATGGGGAATGACCTGGACGGTCGCACCCAGATACT
The DNA here is from genome assembly GCA_046153685.1 of Alphaproteobacteria bacterium. Taxonomy (GTDB): domain Bacteria; phylum Pseudomonadota; class Alphaproteobacteria; order CADEGL01; family CADEGL01; genus CAMAPP01. The sequence continues at coordinate 14,121 of JBJXGH010000183.1, read as the reverse complement.
CTCCTCGGCGCTCCTTCTGAAGCACCCAGGAGTAGATCTTGCCGGCCGTGACGCTGTCGGTCTTGCGCGAGGAGACGCCGGTGAAGCGTTCGTAATGGCCAAGGTCGAGATCGGTCTCGGCCCCGTCATCGGTGACGTAAACCTCGCCGTGCTGGGTCGGGCTCATCGTGCCCGGATCGATGTTGAGATAAGGGTCGAACTTGCGAAGACGGACCTTGAATCCGCGCGCTTGAAGCAGCGCGCCAAGAGCCGCGGTGGCAAGGCCCTTTCCCAAGGAGGAGACAACGCCGCCGGTGATGAAGACGAAACGCGTCATCGGTTGCAGACTTTACACTAAGGCAGCACCGAGCCCAAGCGTTCTTCGCGCCCGAGGCCCCAAGATCTTGTGGATAATGCGCGATCACCTGCCGGCAAGCGGCAGGGCCCGCACTTAGCGGCTGGGCGCCGCCGGTCCCTGGTCGCCCGCGGCGGGAGCCACGGGTGCCGCACCCGGCGCCCCCACCGGACCGGTTGCGGGCAACGAAGTGGGCAGGCCCGCCGGGTCGGACGGCAGCGGGGCCGTGCCTGTGCCAGAGGGCTGATCGTCAATGATGGAGCGCGACTTGCCGCCTTGGCCCGCGATGATCGCCAGTGCGATACTGGTAACGAAGAAGAGCACCGCCAGGATGGCCGTCGCGCGCGTCAGCATATTCGCCGTCGCCCGGCCGGTCAGGAACCCGCTCATCCCGCCGCCGCCGCCAATGCCGAGCGCGCCGCCCTCGCTGCGCTGAAGCAGAACCGTCACCACAAGGGCAAGGGCGATGAAGGCATGGACGACGAGCAGAACGGTTGTCATGGCTGTGGATCGTGCGCTGGGGCCTGTGGGGGAAGTTCGGAAGCGCTTATGTAAGGCCTGCGCGCCGCCAATGCCAGTCCCGCGCGGTCACGCCCCCATCAGGGGCAGCTTTCGATGATGCGCCAGAATTCGCCCGCATCGAGGCTCGCGCCGCCCACCAAGGCCCCATCGACGCCATCGAGCGCAAGGATTCCGGCTGCGTTCGAGGCTTTGACCGAACCGCCATAAAGCACCCGCAGACTCGCGGCACCGCCCCGTTCCCATGCAGAGCGCAGTACCGCGTGGACCTCGACGATCTCCGCCACGCTCGGCGTGCGCCCGGTCCCAATGGCCCAAATGGGTTCATAGGCGATAATGGTGTTCGAGGTATCGGCGCCCTCGGGCACCGAGTCCATGAGCTGGCGCGCGACGACGGCAAGCGCCCGCCCGCCATCGCGTTCGGCCTGGCTTTCGCCGACGCAGACGATGGCGGCGAGGCCCGCGCCATGCGCGGCCTTGGCCTTCGCGGCAACGGCCGAATCGGTTTCGCCGTGCGCCGCGCGACGTTCGGAATGGCCGACGATCGCATACCGGCAGCCGGCTTCCGCAATCATTTGGGCTGAAAGGTCGCCGGTATGGGCGCCCGAATCGCGGGCGTGGCAATCCTGCGCACCGAGCGCGATAGCAGAGCCCTTGAGCGCCTCGCCAAGCGGCCACAGCAAGATCGCGGGTGGGCACAGCACCACGTCGCATTTGAGCGCGGACGCCGATTTGGCGCGCACGGCAAGATCGCGCACGCAGGCCAGCGCCGAGCCGCGCAGGCCGTTCATTTTCCAGTTTCCGGCAATCAGAGAGCGTCGGGCGACTGACATGGCGTTGGCTTGGCATCGTTCGAAGGCGCGGGCCTTCTAGCATGGCCGGACGCACCGCGCGAGCTTGTTGCCGCCCCCTGCCCCTGCACCTAAGATGACCCCGCACCACGACAAACCCCCAGGAATCCCTCCGATGCTGCAGATCATCCGCAAATACGCCAAGGGATTTCTGGCATTCGCGTTGTTCGGACTATTGATTCTGTCCTTCGGAATTTGGGGCATTGCCGACGTCTTCCGCGGCGGCAGCCAAGAGGCAACCGTCGTGCGCGTCGGAGACCATTCGGTTGGCCTCGCGGAATTCAATATCGAGCTACAGCGCGAGATGCGCCGCCTGTCGGCCATGGCGGGCGGGCAGTTGACGCTCGAACAGGCACGTCAATTCGGCCTCCTGGACCGGATCGCCGACGCGCTAGCCAATCGGGCCCTGTTCGATGTCGGCGTCCAGCGCGCGGGCCTGGCGGTCGGCGACGAGACCGTGCGGCGCATGATCCATTCCGATCCCACCGTGCTCGACGAGCAAGGCAAGTTCGACCGCCGCCGCCTCGACGCGGTTCTCGCCAACAACCAGATCACCGAAGCCGCCTTCATCGCCGTGTTGCGAGGCCGCATCGCGCGCGACCAATTGGCCAGTGCGATCGGCGTCAGCGGCGCCGCGCCCGAGATTATGCTGAAGCCGCTGTTTTCCCATCGGCTGGAAAGGCGTGTCGCGGAGGTGGTTGCTATTCCCCGCGCGATCTTCACCGACGTGAAGGAGCCCGAGCAGGATCAGTTGAATCTCTTTTACAAGGAACGCGAACGTTCCTTCATGGCGCCCGAGTACCGGGCCTTGACCATCGTGTCATTCAACGCCGAGGAATTGGCCAAGGGCGTCGTGGTCGCCGACGCGCGGCTAAAAGAAGAATACGAGGCACGCCACGCCGAGTTCGAAGTCAAGGAGTTGCGCACGACCGAGCAATTCCTGATGTCAAGCAAGGCGGATGCGGACCGCGTGTACGCCGAAATCCAAAAGGGCAAGGATTTCGCAGCCGCGGCGCGCGCCGCGACAGGCGCCGCCGCCGTGCCGACCGGCGAACTGACCAAGGATATGCTCGCACAACAAGCGCCGGCAATGGCGGAAGCCGTTTTCGCCATTGAGAAACCCGGCACCGTCGCACCGACCCAAAGTCCCTTCGGCTGGCACATCTTCCGCGTGACGAAGATCACGCCCGGGCGCAAGAAATCCTTCGAGGAAGCCAAGCCCGCCCTGTCCAAGGCGCTGGCGCGCGAGCAGGCGATTGAATCGCTCTATCAACTCGCCAACAAGGTCGAGGACGAGCTGGCCGGCGGAGCCTCCGTCGAAGACGTCGCCAAGCGCCAGGGTCTAACGACGCAGAAAGTCACCGCCACCGATGCGCAAGGCCGCGACCCGAAAGCCCAACAGCTTCCGGGCCTTGCGGCCCGTCCCGAGGTCTTACGCGCCGCGTTTACCACCGAATCCGGCCGCGACAGCCGGCTCACGGAATTGGGCGGGGATTCGTACTTCATCGTCCGCGTCGAGGGCGTGACACCGTCCGCGCCGCGCGCCCTGTCCGAGGTCCGGTCATTGGTCGTGGCCGCATGGAAGGACGATCAGCGCGAAGCCCTGGCCAAGGCCCGCGCCGAGACGCTCGTGAAAAAGGCAAAATCGGGCGGCGATCTCGCGGCTTTGGTTGCGGGCGAGCGCGGAATGCTCGTGGCTTTGCCGCCTCCGTTCACGCGCGCGGGCGCCGATCCCGCGCACGGCCTCACCCCGCAGCTCTCGGGTCTGCTGTTCGAGATTAAGCCCGGCGATGTCGTCATGGCGCCAACCAAGGACGGTTTCGCCGTCGGCAAGCTCAAGGAAATCGTCCCCGCCGACCCGGCGAGGGAGCCCAAGGTTTATGCTCAGTTCCAGGAACAATTTCGCCAGCAAATCGGCGGCGACCTGGTTGCGCAATATATCGGCGCGATTCGTGCCAAGACACGCGTCGAGGTCAACCGCGCCGCCTTCGACAAGTTAACGAACTAACCCCCGCCGATCGCTTCGCCGTCAAGCGGCACTCCTGCCCTTTCCCCCGCGCACATCTCGGTATCGCCGTGACCATCCGCCCGGACTTCGAAACCTTCGCTCGAACTTACGATGCCGGCCGGCCCCAACTCGTGTGGACCAAGCTCGTGGCGGATCTCGAGACTCCCGTCTCGGCCTTCCTCAAGCTCGCCGACGACCGCCCCAACAGCTTTCTGTTCGAATCGGTCGAGGGCGGCTCGGTGCGCGGGCGATATTCCTTCATCGGCACCAAGCCTGACCTTATCTGGCGCTGCCGGGGGCAGCGCGCCGAAATCAACCGCCGTGCGCGCTTCGATGCCGAAGGATTCGCGCCGGAAACGCGGCCGGCGCTCGATTCGCTGCGTGCGCTCGTCGCGGAGTGCCGGGTGGAAATCCCCGAAATCTTGCCGCCCATGGCCGCCGGCCTGTTCGGATATATGGGCTACGACATGGTGCGCTTGATGGAGCGTATCCCGGACAAGACCCGGGACGTGCTCGGCGTTCCGGACGGCATGTTCCTGCGCCCGACCATCGTCGCGATCTTCGACAATATCGAGGACATGGTGACGATCGTGACGCCCGCCTGGCCGGCAAGGGGCACGACCGCGCGCGCGGCTTACGACCAGGCGCGCGAGCGCCTTGCGGACACCGTCGCCGATCTCGACCGCGCCACGCCTTCCAAGCGCGAGCAGGCGGTCGACGCCGCCGAGTTGCCCGAGCCACGTTCGAACATGACGCGCGAGCGCTTTCTCGAGATGGTGCGCAGGGGCAAGGAATACGTGTTCGCCGGCGATATTTTCCAGGTTGTGCTGTCGCAGCGCTTCGCCGTGCCGTTCAAGCTGCCACCCCTCGCGCTCTACCGGGCGCTGCGCCGCCTGAATCCTTCGCCCTTTTTGTTTTTCCTCGACCTCGGCGATTTCGCCATCGTCGGCTCGAGTCCGGAAATTTTGGTTCGCCTGCGCGACAACAAGGTGACCATCCGTCCGCTGGCCGGGACCCGCAAACGCGGCAACACCCCGGCCGAGGACCGGGCACTTGCCGAGGAATTGCTGTCCGATCCCAAGGAGCTGGCCGAGCATCTGATGCTGCTCGATCTCGGGCGCAATGATGTGGGCCGCGTAACCAAGGTCGGGACGGTACGCGTGACCGAGAAATTTGAAATCGAGCGTTACTCGCACGTCATGCATATCGTCTCGAATGTCGAGGGCGAGATCGATCCAGCGCACGACGCGATTTCGGCCCTCGTCGGTGGCTTTCCCGCGGGCACGGTGTCGGGCGCACCGAAGATACGCGCCATGGAAATTATCGACGAACTCGAGAGCGAGCGGCGCGGAATCTATGCCGGAGCCGTCGGTTATTTCGCGGGCAGCGGAGCGATGGATACCTGCATCGCGCTCCGCACCGCGGTGGTGAAGGACGGCGTCGTCTATATCCAGGCGGGCGGCGGAGTGGTCGCCGACAGCGACCCCGAGGCCGAGTTCGAGGAAACCCGAAACAAGGCGCGCGCGCTTGTCCGGGCCTGCGAGGAAGCCGTGCGCTTCGCCGCCATGGGCGGCAAGGGCTGAACCATCGCCGCAGCCGCGGCTGCCCAAGCTGGTGGGCGGGACCGAAGCCGCGGCACGCCGGTCCGGTTCCGCTCCATATCGACGCTCGATCCTTCTTCGCCGCGCTTTGTGCGCTGCCTTCGCCCCTGATATATAAGCCGCGCGACGCCTTGCGGCGGAACGCATTCCTCCGGAGCGGACCATGTTCCTGCTGATCGATAATTACGACAGCTTCACCTACAACCTGTTTCATTTTTTCGGCGAACTCGGGGCCGAGATCGAAGTGCGCCGCAATGATCAGATCTCCGTAGGCGACGCCTTGGCCATGAAGCCTGAGGGTATCATCACCTCGCCCGGCCCCTGCGATCCGGACCGTGCCGGCATCTGCCTCGAACTGACCGCGGCGGCGGCGGCGGCGGATATTCCCCTGCTCGGCGTCTGTCTCGGCCATCAGGTGATCGGCCAGGCCTTCGGCGGCCGGGTGGTGCGCGCGAATATGATCATGCACGGCAAGCTGTCCGACATCGCGCACACGGGCACGAGTGTGTTTCGCGGCCTGCCCTCGCCCTTCCGCGCCACCCGCTATCATTCCCTGGTCGTCGACCGCGCAAGCCTTCCCGCGTGCCTGGAAATCACGGCCGAAACCGGCGACGGCGTGGTGATGGGCCTTTGTCACCGAAGCAAGCCCATTCACGGCGTGCAGTTCCATCCCGAGAGCATCGCTTCCGAACAGGGCCATGCGCTGCTCAAGAACTTTCTTGATCTCGCGCGCCCAAAGCGCGCGCGCGCGGCCTGAAGCCCGGCTTCGGATTCGGCCATGAGCCCGGACGGTCTCAAGCCCTTTCTCGCCGTCGTCGCCGATGGCCGCTCACTCGATCGGGCACAGGCCGAGGCGGCGTTCGACATCATCATGTCGGGCAACGCGACTCCCGCACAGCTCGGCGCGTTTCTCATGGCCTTGCGCGTGCGCGGTGAAACAATCGACGAGATTTCGGGTGCGGCGCGCATCATGCGCGCAAAGGCCCGACATGTTTCAGCGCCGCCGGGCGCCATCGACACCGTCGGCACAGGCGGCGACAGCGCCGGCACCTTCAACGTCTCGACCGCGACCGTGTTCGTGCTCGCCGGATGCGGCGTACCGGTCGCCAAGCACGGCAACCGCGCCATATCCTCGAAATCGGGTTCCGCCGACGTCCTCGCCGCGCTCGGCGTCGATCTCGATGCCGATTACGATGTCGTCGAGCGTGCGCTGAACGAGGGCGGACTTTGCTTCATGCTGGCCCCGCGCTATCACAGCGCCATGCGCAACGTCGCCGCCGCGCGCGTCGAAATAGGCGTGCGCACGATCTTCAATTTGCTGGGACCGATCTCCAATCCCGCGCTCGTCAAGCGCCAGCTCGTCGGTGTTTTCGCCGAGAAATGGGTCGAACCCATAGCCCGGGTGCTCGGCAATCTTGGCTCCGAGCGCGCCTGGGTGGTTCACGGCAAGGACGGCCTCGACGAGCTTTCACCCGCGGGCCCGACTGTGATTGCAGAGTTGAAGGACGGCCACGTGCGCCGCTTCGAGATCGTGCCCGAGGACGCAGGCTTGGCGCGCCGGCCGCTGTCGGAAGTAAAAGGCGGCACCGCGGCGGAGAACGCGGAGGCCATGCGCGCTTTGCTTGCCGGGCGCGTGGACGCGCTTCGCGATTTCGTGCTGCTCAATGCTGCCGCCGGCCTCGTGGTCGCGGGCAAGGTCGAGGATTTGCGCGCGGGCGCGCGCCTCGCCGCCGAGGCGATCGATTCCGGCAAGGCCCAAGCGGCGCTCGATCGTTTAGTTGCGATCACCAATCGCAAGCCCCGATGAAACGCGAATCAGCGCCCGGGACATGAGCGATATTCTTGCCGAGATCTGCGCCGCCAAGCGCGCCGAGATCGCCCGGCGCGCAGCCGCGCGCCCCCTTTCTCGGGTCGAGGGAGATGCGAAATCGGCCGCCACCCCGCGCGGCTTTGCCGAGGCGCTCGCGCGGGCGGCCGCCACCGGCTATGGCCTGATCGCGGAAATCAAACGCGCGAGCCCAAGCCGCGGCCTCATCCGCGCCGATTTCGAGCCGGCGAGCCTGGCTCGTGCCTACCGGGCGGGCGGTGCGGCGTGCCTGTCGATCCTGACGGACGAGCCCTATTTCCAGGGCGCGGACGCGCACCTCGTTGCCGCGCGTGCGGCGGTCGATTTGCCGGTGCTGCGCAAGGACTTCATGCTCGATCCCTATCAGATCGCGGAGAGCCGCGCGCTCGGCGCGGATTGCGTGCTGCTGATCATGGCGGCGCTCAGCGATCCCCAGGCACGCGAACTCCAGGCGGCGGCGCTTCAATTTCACATGGACGTGCTGGCCGAGGTTCACGACGACGCCGAGCTCGACCGCGCGCTCGCACTCGGGGCACGGCTCATCGGCATCAACAACCGCAACTTGAAAACCCTGGCCGTCGAGTTGGCCACGACGGAGCGCCTGACGCCGCGTGTGCCGAAGGACCGCACGGTGGTCTGCGAAAGCGGCCTCAGGACGAATGCCGATCTTGTGCGCATGGCGCGGGCAGGCGCGCGGTGTTTTCTGGTCGGCGAGTCCTTGATGGCCCAAGACGACGTCGCGGCCGCAACGCAGGCATTGCTTGGCGCGCCCGAGTCCGCGCGCGGACGGGCCTGAGGCGAATATGGCGCGTACCGCGACAAGAAAGCCGCGCAAGGCCCGGCTCAGCCATTTCGACGCCAAGGGTCGCGCGACGATGGTCGATATCTCGACCAAGCCCGAGACGACACGCGAGGCCACGGCCCGCGCACGCGTGACCATGGCGCCGGCGACCGCGCGCCTCATCGCGGCTGGCGGGGTAAAGAAGGGCGATGTGCTGTCGGTCGCGCGCCTGGCCGGCATCATGGGCGCCAAGCGCACGCCCGATCTCATTCCCTTGTGCCACCCCTTGGCGCTCGAATCGGTCAAACTCGAATTGCGCCTAGACCGCACGAACTGCGCCGTCGAAATCGAGGCGATTTGCAAGACGACAGGCCGGACGGGCGTCGAGATGGAAGCGCTGACCGCCGTCGCCGTGGCGGCTCTCACGGTGTACGACATGTGCAAGGCTGCTGACCGCGAAATGCGCATCACGGATTTGCGCCTGATCAGAAAATCTGGCGGGCGTTCCGGCCTCTACGAGGCCAAGACGTGATTTCGGTCGAGGAAGCGCGCGCGCGCATCCTAGCGGCGTTCAAGCCCCTATCGGCGGAACAGGCGAGCCTCGCCCACGGACTCGGGCGCGTGCTGGCAGAGGACGTGCGGGCCCGACGAACCCAGCCGCCCTCGGACGTTTCGGCCATGGACGGCTATGCGGTGCGCAGCACCGATATCGCGCGGCTTCCCTGCACCCTCGAACAAATTGCCTCGATCGCGGCCGGCGCGTCCTTCGAAGGTACGCTCGGCCCCGGGCAATGCGCGCGCATTTTCACTGGCGCCCCCTTGCCCAAAGGCGCGGATACCATCGTCATTCAGGAGAATGCCGCCGTCATCGATCAAAGCGCCGGGGCCGATGGCGTACGCATAGCGATCAAGGAGGGTGTGCCCAAGGGCCGCTTCGTGCGCCCCGCGGGCCTGGACTTCAAGACCGGCGATCTCGGGCTTTCTGCGGGCCGGATCTTGAGCTCGCGCGATATCGGCCTTGCCGCGGCGATGAACGTGCCTTGGCTTTCGGTCCGCCGCCGACCTCGCATCGCCATCCTGCCCACGGGCGACGAGATCGTCATGCCGGGCGAGCCCATCGCGGAAAATCAAATCGTCAGTTCGAACGGCCTGGCACTCGCAGCCTTGGTCGCGGCCTGCGGCGGCGAGGCGCTGCTCCTCGGCACGGCCCCAGATGATTCGGACGCGCTCCGCACCATGGCGGCGGGCGCGCGCGGCACGGACCTTCTGGTCACCACCGGCGGCGCCTCGGTGGGCGAGCACGACCTCGTGCGCGATGCCCTCGGCGCCGAAGGCATGGTGCTCGATTTTTGGCGCGTCGCTATGCGGCCGGGAAAGCCGCTTATCTTCGGTCAACTCTGCGGCGTGCCGGTCTTGGGCCTGCCAGGAAATCCGGTGTCGGCACTGGTTTGCGCACTCGTGTTCTTGCGCCCCGCGATCGAAGCCATGCTCGGGATCAGGCGCCCGGACGCGCCCGCTGAATCCGCCATCCTCGGCACCGGTTTGGACGCGAACGACCAGCGGCAGGATTATTTGCGCGCGCGCCTGTCCCACGACGCCCAGGGCCGAGCCGTCGCCACGCCGTTTGCCAAACAAGACAGCTCCATGATCTCGCTGATGGCCCATGCGGATTGCCTGATCGTACGCGCCCCCAATGCTCCAGCATTGAACGCCGGCGAGCGGGTCGAGATTCTGCCGTTTTCGGGCGGCATTGCCGGGATTTAGGAGTTCCGCTGTATGCGCCGCTTCAAGCAGCCCAAAGGCGCGACGGGAGGCGTGAAATCTTATCCCCAGGCACCTAATTCAAGGAAACGCGCCAAGCTCGATTGAATCTCGCTGATTATTGCTTCGCCGCGACCCATCCGGCCGGGATGGCAATCATCGGCCCAATCGATAACGGCCTATTCAACTTGAGGGCCTTGACCGCCGGACAGAACCAAACTAGAACATGCAAACAGGTTTCTATTTTGTTCTAGATACGGTGTGGACAGGCGATGTTGACCAAAAAACAGCACGAACTCCTCCTTTTCATCAATCAGCGCCTCAAGGATCGCGGCATTTCGCCATCCTTTGACGAGATGAAGGCGGCGCTCGGCCTCAAATCCAAATCCGGCATTCACCGGTTGATCACCGGGCTTGAGGAGCGCGGCTTCTTGAAGCGACTGCCCCACCGGGCGCGGGCGCTCGAAGTCATTCGTTTGGCGGAATCGGCTGCGGCGCCTGCGCGCGCGCAAGGCTTTCAGCCGAACGTCATTCGCGGCCAGTTCAAAGCCGCGGGCCGGCCAGTCAGCCCGGCCGAATCCGACAGCGCGGTCGCTCTGCCCCTTTACGGCCGGATCGCCGCCGGTACGCCCATCGAGGCCTTGCGCGATCACAGCGCAACCGTCGGCATTCCCGCCTTCCTGCTCGGACGCGGGGAATATTACGCCCTCGAGGTTGACGGCGATTCGATGATCGACGCGGGGATTCACGATGGCGATACCGTGGTGATCGAGCGTGCCGAGACGGCCGAGAACGGCGCCATCGTCGTCGCCCTCGTGGACGAGAACGAAGTCACCTTGAAACGGCTGCGCCGCAAAGGCGATTCGATCGCCCTCGAACCGGCGAACAAGCGCTACGAGACCCGCATTTTCGGCCCGGATCAAGTCAAGGTCCAGGGCAAGCTCGTCGGCCTCGTCCGCAAATACTGAGCCGCCAATCGCATGGCATGATCGTCCTTGGGCCCCACCGCCCTTGGGTTTGATGGGTTTTGGGCTTGATCGATGGAGCCTCGGAGCCTAGAACGCGGAACGGCGTGAGCCTGCGCCATCTTCTCCTCGATTCCTCGGTCCCGACATGCGCCTCAGCGATTTCGACGCCCTGACCTTCGACATGATCGGCACGCTGATCGACTTCGAGCGCGGCATTCTCGATTGGGCACGCCCACGAATCTTGCGCGTCCGCCACCAGGAAAGCGACGACAACATCCTCGAGTGTTATGCGCGCAGCCAGATGGCCGTGCGCAAAGCCGAGCCCAATCTGTCGTTCAGCCGGCGCTTTCCCAAGATTTGGGCGGGCATGGCCAAGGAGTATGGCATCGAGCCGCGACCGGAGGACGGCGCCTCGATGCTCGCCGCCGCGCGCCAATGGCCGGCATTCCCCGATTCGGCGCCCGTCTTGGCCTTTCTCAAGACCCAATTTCACCATCTAGTCGTGGTCACGAACGGCGACCGGGTATCGGCGCGCGCCATGGCCAATACACTTGGCTCGCCGTTTTCCGCGATCATCACCGAGGAAGACATGGGCGTAAGCAAACCCGGTCTCGGGGCGTTCGAGTATTTCACCGCCTATCTTGATCGGCTCGGCGTGCCGCGCCAGCGCATCCTGCACGTGGCTCAAAGCCAATACCACGATATCGGGGCGGCCAAGCGGTTCGGCCTCGCCACTGCCTGGATCTATCGCCGTCACGGCCGGACGGGATATGGCGGCACGCCCGCGCCCGAGACATTCACCCCGCCCGATTTCCTGGCCATAAGCCTCGAAGACCTGGCGCGGCAGTACAAATTGGACCTCGCGCTCTAGGCGCGAGGCCACGCGCCCGCCCCTCGATCCTTGTCCGATCCATCGCTCGATGCCGTGCTCAATGGGCGCTCAATCCTCGTTCGTTACCGCGCGCAGGCGCGGCGGCCCGCCTGGTTTCGGAACCCAAGGCCGCTCGCCTTGCCGGCCGCGCACGCTTTCGATGCGCACGCCGCCATCGCGCGAAAGCCAGATGGCGTGGGTGCCCTCGCGCCACAAATCGACGCTGTCCACGACCGCGGCCGTCGCGCGGCACGATGCAGGCGCCTTGAATTCGGCGACGACCACGCGCGCGGCCGCGCAATCCTCGGCCAATGCCACGCCGTCACGCACCAGCGCGACGACAAGGCCTTTGGCGCGGTAAAGGCACGCCTGGGCGTCGCAGGCGAGCCAATCCGTGTCTTCCGGCACCTCGCGGATCGTCCAGGGCGCGGCTTCGGTGTCACCCGATTCGAGCAGCCATTTCTCGGCCGCGTACTTGCCACCGCGCAATGTCGATAGCACCAGCCCGCCATCGGGCGCACGCACGGCGACGAGCCTGCCGTCGCCGCTCGCCAGCACGTCGGGCGGCATCGCGGTGTGAACGCTCAAGAGCCCGCCGAGGATCGGCACAAGTCCCGCGAGGCGCCAGCGCCGCTGCCAAACGCACAGCCATAGCCCGCCCGCCGATACGGCCAAAATTCCGCCGTCCGAAAGGCTCGGCAAGACGAGCGAGGCGCGTGGCCACGATGCCACCTCGCGCGCCAGATCGATCATCGCCTCGATGCCCCAGCCCATGGGCACGAGCGCCCAGGATTCGAGGCCGAACGGGAAAAGCAGCATCGCCGCCAGCCCCCAGGGCATGATCCATATTCCCGTGAGCGGCACCGCGAGGAGATTGGCACCGAGGCCATAGAGCGAAAACCGGTTGAAGTGGTAGATCGCATAGGGCGCGGTCGCGGCCGAGGCGATGGCCGAGGACATCGCGATGAGAACGAGGTAGCGCCACGCTCGGCCAAATATCCCGGGCGGCTGCGCGCCGCGGTGAACCCAAGCGCCTGTGCCGCCCGGCAAACGCTCATAGCCCGCGATGAGCGCGACGACGGCGGCGAAAGAGAGCTGAAAACTCGGCCCCAACATCACCTCGGGCGCGATCAGCAAAACCGCGCATGACGCCCAGGCGACCAGGCGCATGGATATGGCGGCGCGGTCCACCAGCACGGCCAGGACGACCAAACCAATCATGGCGACCGCGCGCTGGGTGGGGACGCTCAACCCCGATATCAGCAAATAGGCCACGGCCGAAAGGAAAGCGGCGATCGCCGCCCATTTCTTGATCGGCCGGCGCAGTGCCAAGGCCGGGACGAGCGCGGCCGCGCCACGTAGCAGCACGAACACAAAGCCCGCGACCAGGCTGATGTTTTGCCCGGATATCGCGAGCAAATGCGCTAGGCCCGAATCGCGCATGGCCTTGAGCACGTCGCCAGGAATTGCACCCTGCTTGCCGGTGACGAGGGCGGATGCGATGGCGCCGACCGCGCTGTCTGTCCCGGCAAGGGCCACCAGGATGCGCCGATGGGTGCGCTCGCGCACGCCTTCGAGCCAGAGCGCAAAACCCCGCCGCTCCGCTCCCGCCGGGACATCGATGACGCGCGCGGCGGGGGCGAGCGCAAAACCCGTGGCCCCGATGCTTTGGAAATATAGATGGCGCTGGTAGTCGAATTCGCCCGGCGCTGCGGGCGCCGAAGGCGGCATGAGCATCGCGCGCACCGCGATCCATTGGCCCGGCAACAACACCCCGGCGGTATCCGCGAGGCGCAAGCGAATCCGGGCGGGCGTCGCCGCCGGATCAAGGCCGACCACGTTCACGCGCTCGATCACCGCGCGGACGATCCCGTCGCGCGCCTCCATTTCGGCGATTCGGCCGGTAATCTCGGCGGCCATGCGCTTGGACAAGATTGGCGCGGCGACCCATTGGGCACGCGCTTGCGCGGCGGCAAAACCAAGCGCGCAGGCAAAACCGGCAGCCACCAATGGTATCGCCCCGGCACGGCCGCGAAAGGCGAACGCCAGAATCGCCACATTGACCATGGCCGCCATGCCCAGCCACGTCGGCGGCTCCGCCGGGAGCAGGAAGTAGCCCCCAATGCCCAAACCGAGACAGGCGGGCAGCCAGAGCGGCCAGCGCACGGCTTCTTTTCGCGCCTCGGCGCTTAACCAAGCAGCCCAGGCGCGCGGGCCGCCCATGGGCATGTCTTCTGGCCGAGTCTGGACCATGGGTGACGATATGCTACACAGCGCGAGCTTCCCAGCCGTCTGCGTTTAACCGTTCGCTTCCTCCTTCGACAAGAGCGTGCCCATGACCGTCATTTCGCGCTTCGCCCCCTCGCCCACCGGCTTCCTTCATATCGGCGGGGCGCGCACGGCGCTGTTCAATTGGCTGTTCTCGCGCCATCACGGGGGGAAATTTCTTCTCCGCATCGAGGACACCGACCGCCAGCGCTCGACCGAAGCTGCCAAGGCCGCGATTCTGGACGGCCTTAAATGGCTTGAGCTCGACTGGGACGGCGATGTCGTCTTCCAGTCGACACGGCAGGCTCGCCAC
>JBJXGH010000182.1:0-2747 GCA_046153685.1 Alphaproteobacteria bacterium | reverse complement strand
AAGAAAGTCGTCCCGAGCAAATATCCGAGTTAGGGGCAAAGCGGCGGCTGCCCTGAGCGTGTTCGCTCCTGAGGAGGGCAAGTAGATCCCTACGAGCCTATCTTTCCATGATCCGCGTGGCCCGGTTGAGCTAGGCCGAACTTTACCCATGTTTCGAGCCAAGTGTTTGAGAGGGTTGGGGATTAGCGGAGGTATGTAGTCATAAGATAGGCGCGATTGTCTTGACATGCGCAGCGCGTGGTGATTCAAGCTGCACATGTACGTCGCGATCGTGCCGAACCGCGGTTCGCCCCCCGCCATTCTGCTGCGGGAGAGCTATCGTGACGGCGACAAAGTCAAGAACCGCACGCTGAAGAACCTGTCGGATTGGTCGAGCGATCGGATCGAACTGTTGCGCGCGGTGCTGCGCGGCGATGCGCTGGTGCCGGCGGGTGAGGGGCTGGAGATCGTGCGCGCCTTGCCGCACGGCCATGTGCTGGCGGCGCTCGGCACCGCACGGCGGATCAAGCTGGAGCGTGTGTTGCCGCGGGCATCGGACCGGCGCGGCAAGCTGGCGCTGGCGCTGATCGTGGCGCGGCTGATCGAGCCGGCGTCCAAGCTGGCGACGGCGCGGGCGCTCGACGCGGCGACGGCGTCGCACTCGCTTGGCGCGACGCTGGGGCTGGGTGCGGTGACGGCGAAAGAAATCTACGCCACGCTGGACTGGCTGGGCGGCGCGCAAGATGCGGTCGAGCGCGCGTTGGCGCGGCGGCATCTGAACGACGGGACACTGTTGCTCTACGACGTGACCTCGACTTGGCTCGAGGGCCGCTGCTGCGAGCTCGGCCGCTTTGGCTACAGCCGCGACGGTCAGCGCGACAAGCTTCAGATCGTCGTCGGCTTGCTGTGCACGGCCGGGGGCTGTCCGGTCGCGGTCGAGGTCTTCGAAGGCAACACCGGCGATCCGGCGACGCTGAGCGAGCAGATCCGTAAGCTCAAGCAGCGCTTCGGGTTGAAACGCGTGGTCCTGGTCGGCGACCGGGGCCTGATCACCAGCGCGCGCATTGCCGAGGATCTGATGCCGGCCGCGTTGGACTGGATCACCGCGTTGCGGGCGCCGGCGATCCAGAAGCTCGCCGCCGAGAACGGTCCCTTGCAGCTTTCGCTGTTCGATGATCGCGATCTGGCCGAGATCGAAAGCCTGGACTATCCCGGCGAGCGGCTGATCGTCTGCCGCAACCCGGCGCTCGGCGCCGAGCGCGCCCGCAAGCGCAACGAGCTGCTGGCCGCCACCGAGCGCGAGCTTGAGCGTATCCAGGCTCGCGTCCGGCGCCCCCGCCAGCCGCTCAGGGGCGCCGATAAGATCGGTCAGGCCGTCGGTGCCGTGCTCGGCCGCCGCAAGGTCGCCAAGCACTTCCGGATCACCATCATCGACAACGATCTCAGCTTCACGCGTGACGCCGCGTCGATCGCCGCGGAAGCCGCGCTCGACGGCATCTACGTGCTGCGCACCAATGTCCCGCCCGAGAGCCTGAGCGCCGCCGACACGGTGCGCGCTTACAAGAGCCTCGCCCGCGTCGAACGCGCCTTCCGCAGCCTCAAAACCATCGACCTCGACCTGCGGCCGGTCTTCCACTGGACCGCACCGCGCGTGCGCGCCCATGTCCTCTTGTGCATGCTCGCCTATTATCTCGAATGGCATATGCGCCAAGCGTTCGCTCCGATGCTGTTCGACGATCACGACCCGGCCGCCGGCGAAGCGCTGCGCGCCTCGCCGGTCGCCAAGGCCCAGCCGTCCCCAGCCGCCAAGCGCAAAGCCAAGACCAAGCGCACCGACGACGGTCTGCCCGTCCACAGCTTCAGGTCGCTGCTCGCTGATCTCGCAACGCTGACCCGTAACACCGTCCGCTTCGGCCGCGCCGCCACCTTCCCCGTGCTCGCAACCCCTACACAGATCCAGCGCCGCGCCCTCGTCCTGCTCGGTGTCGCTCCGACTCTGTAGGCAGAACGCGCAGCAAAATGCGAGTCATGCCAGCGGCTTGCTCAAAAAACGGGGAAAGTTCGGGCTAAAAGGTCTTCACTACGGCGCGTGGCGTGGGCGACGGCGGCGGTGGTTATCCGGGGCGGCGGCTGGGGCGGCAGTTGGAGCTTGAGCTGTCCGATCAGGAGCTGGAGTTCGGGCTCGGGCTGGGTGTATCGGGTGAGGACGATTTCGCGGCCATCGGTTGTCGGAATGTGGACGTCGATCATTTGAACGGCGGCGAACTTCTCGAGCGCGCTTCGCGCGGTCAGCCCCGGCGCCAAGGCGTAGAGGCGGCGGGTCAGGGTGATCTGCATGCAGTAGGCGAGGAAGGCGATGAAGATATGGGCTTCGATTCGCGTCTCGTCCTGATGGAAGATCGGGCGGATCGCCAGGTCGCCCTTGAGGGTCTTGAACGCTTCTTCCACGGCGACGAGTTGGATGTAGTACTGCCATAGCCGGGCGGGATCGTTGTCGACGAGTTTGGTGCGCAGCAGGTAGCGTCCCTCGCGGCGCCGGGCGGTTCGCAGCTTGGCGCGATTGAGGGAGAAGGCGAAGCCGGCGCGCTCGTTGTCGATCGCGAGATCGACCAGGCGCCAGGCGGAGGGGGCCTTGGCGCGCGCGGCGCCGAGCTTCATCAGCATCTCCCTGCGCGAGATGTCCATGGCAGCGATCTGGCGCAACCGCTTCCACAGCCATTTCATCTGCCGCCGGCGCATGGCGCGCTCCTTGGCGACGCGATCGACGC
>JBJXGH010000175.1:0-2884 GCA_046153685.1 Alphaproteobacteria bacterium | reverse complement strand
TGGTGCAGGAAACACAATGACCGAAGCGCTCAACGAACTCGGCGAATACGTGGCGGCAGCCTTGCCGCAATATGTGCAGTCGTGGTCGGTGGCGCTCGACGAATTGACGGTGGTCACGCGCGCGGGCGCCGTCGGTGTGGTCCTACGGTTCCTGCGCGATGATTCGAATTGCCAGTTCAAGTGCCTGGTCGACATCGCGGGGGTCGATTTTCCGGCGCGCGATCAGCGTTTCGAGGTCGTCTACAACCTGCTTTCGACCAAGCACAACCAGCGCGTTCGCGTGAAGATCGCCGCCGACGAGACCACGCCCGTACCCTCGGTCACGCCGATCTTCTCCTCGGCCGGTTGGTATGAGCGCGAGGCGTGGGATCTCTTTGGCATTTTCTTCGCCGATCATCCCGATCTGCGCCGTATCCTCACCGATTACGGTTTCGAGGGCCATCCGCTGCGCAAGGACTTCCCGCTGACCGGCCATGTCGAGGTGCGCTATGACGACGAAGCCAAGCGCGTCGTCTACGAGCCCGTGCGGCTGACCCAGGATTTCCGCAGCTTCGACTTCTTGTCGCCCTGGGAAGGTATGACCCGCGATCTACCGGGCGACGAGAAGGCGCCAGCGCCAGGCAAACGCGCATGACCGAGATCGCCATCAAGAACATGACGATGAATTTCGGGCCGCAGCATCCCGCCGCGCACGGCGTGCTACGCCTGGTGTTGGAAATGGACGGCGAGGTGGTCGAGCGCGCCGATCCCCATATCGGCCTGTTGCATCGCGGCACCGAGAAGCTGATCGAGCACAAGACCTATCTTCAGGCAGTGCCGTATTTCGACCGGCTCGACTATGTCGCGCCGATGTCGCAGGAACATGCCTTCGCGCTGGCTGTCGAAAAGCTGGCGGGCATCACCCCGCCGCCGCGCGCGCAGCATATCCGTGTGCTGTTCGCCGAGATCAGCCGGCTGCTCAATCATCTGCTCAACATCACCACCTTCGCTCTGGACGTGGGCGCGATGACGCCGCTGCTCTGGGCCTTCGAGGAACGCGAGACGCTGATGGAGTTCTACGAGCGAGTCTCGGGCGCGCGCCTTCATGCGGCGTATTTCCGCCCGGGCGGCGTGGCGCAGGACATGCCCGCCGGACTGGCCGGCGACATCCTGGCGTTCTGTGATCGCGCACCCAAGGTGATCGACGATCTGGAGAAATTGCTGACCGAAAACCGCATCTTCCGTCAGCGGACGGTCGATATCGGCAAGGTCAGTGCCGCCGAGGCGATGGATTGGGGTTTTTCGGGGCCGATGCTGCGTGGCTCGGGCGTGGCGTGGGATCTCCGCAAGGCGCAGCCCTACGACGTCTACGACCAGATGGATTTCGACATTCCCGTCGGCAAGAACGGCGATTGTTTCGACCGCTATCTCGTGCGCGTCGAGGAGATGCGCCAGAGCCTGCGCATCATTCGCCAGGCGCTGGCCGCGATGCCCGCCGGTCCGGTCAAGGTCGACAACCAGAAATACTCCCCGCCGCCGCGCGCCGAGATGAAGCGCTCGATGGAGGCGCTGATCCATCACTTCAAGCTCTATACCGAGGGCTATCACGTGCCGGCGGGCGAGACCTACACGGCCGTCGAGGCGCCCAAGGGCGAATTCGCCGTCTATCTGGTCGCCGACGGCACCAACAAACCTTATCGCTGCAAGATCCGCGCGCCGGGATTTGCCTTCATGCAGGCGATGAATTTCATGTCCAAGGGACACATGCTGGCCGATGTCGTGGCCATCATCGGTTCAATGGACATTGTTTTCGGCGAGGTCGATCGATGAGCGCCGACGCCGCATTCGTTCAGCCCGAGACATTTTCCTTCACCGCCGACAATCGCGCGAAGGCCGCCGCGATCATCGCCAAATACCCGCCCGGCCGGCAAGCGAGCGCGGTCTTGCCGTTGCTCGATCTGGCGCAGCGCCAGCATGGCAATTGGCTGCCGCGGGCGGCGATGGACTATGTCGCGGGCATGCTCGGCATGGCGCCGATCCGTGTCTATGAGGTCGCCACGTTCTATACGATGTGCAACCTCAAGCCGGTCGGCCGCTGGTTCTTCCAGATCTGCGGCACGACGCCGTGCTGGCTGCGCGGCGCGGACGCGGTGATCGCGACGTGCGAAAAGGAGCTTGGCATCGCGCTGGGCGAGAGCACGGCCGATGGCCAGTTCACCTTGCGCGAGGTCGAGTGCCTGGGGGCGTGTGTCAACGCGCCGGTCATCCAGGTGAACGATGATTTCTATGAAGACCTCGATGTTGAGCGGACGCGCGCTTTGATCGAGGCTTGCCGGCGCGGCGCGCCGCCCAAGGTCGGATCGCAGACGGGCCGGCAGAATTCGGCACCCCTGGGCGGACCCACCACGCTCAAGGACGCGCCGCGCGCGGGAGCGGAAGATTGATGCTGCGCGATAGCGACCGCATTTTCACCAATCTCTACGGCCAGCACGACAGTGGCCTTAAGAGCGCGCGCGCGCGCGGTGATTGGGACCAGACCAAGGATCTGGTCGCCAAGGGGCGCGACTGGATCGTGACTCAGGTCAAGGATTCGGGCCTGCGTGGGCGGGGCGGGGCGGGGTTTCCCACTGGCCTCAAATGGTCGTTCATGCCCAAGCAGCCCGACGTGCGGCCGCATTACCTGGTGGTCAACGCCGACGAGAGCGAGCCTGGCACATGCAAGGATCGCGACATCCTGCGTCATGAACCCCACAAGCTGGTCGAGGGTTGCTTGTTCGCGGGCGTCGCGATGGCCGCCCATGTCGGCTACATCTATATCCGCGGCGAGTTCGTCAACGAGGCGATCAGCCTCCAGCGCGCGATCGACGAGGCGTATGCGGCCGGCCTGATCGGCAAGAATGCCTGC
>JBJXGH010000166.1:0-2806 GCA_046153685.1 Alphaproteobacteria bacterium | reverse complement strand
AGCCGGTGATGGGCGCTTCGGGCTGCATTCCGGGCGACCGGGAATTTCTCGCCGCCTTGCGCGCCGCCTGCACCAAGCACGGCGTGGTGCTGATCTTCGACGAAGTGATGACCTCGCGCCTGGCCTTCGGCGGGCGGCAAGAAACGCTCGGCATCGCGCCCGATCTCACCACGCTCGGCAAATATCTCGGCGGCGGATTTACCTTCGGCGCCTTCGGCGGCCGGCGCGATCTCATGGAGCGTTACGATCCGCGCCGCCCGGATCATGTGGCCCATGCCGGCACGTTCAACAACGCGGTCTGCACCATGGCGGCGGGCCTTGCCGGCCTGCGCGACGTGCTCAGCGAAGCCGCGTCGCGGCGGCTCAACGACAACGGCGACCGGCTGCGCGCCCGCCTCGCGGCGATCGCGGCCAAGCGCGGCTTGCCGGTGCAAGTCACCGGCGCGGGCTCGATGCTCAATATCCATTTCCGCGCGCCGCCGGTGCGCAACGCCGGCGACGCCGCCGCCGGCAGCGCGCCGCTCAAGAAGCTGCTGCATCTCGAAATGCTGCTGAAGGGCATTTACCTGTCGCGGCGCGGCATGATTGCTCTGGCGCTGCCGCACGACGAAACGGATTTCGCCGCGCTCGCCCGCGCCTTCGAGGATTTCCTCGAGGCCCAGGGCGACGTCATCGCGGGCTGAGCGCGCCTAGAAGACCGGCTTCTCCTGATAGCGGCCCCAAAGGTCGAGCAGGGCTTCGACGATTTCCCCCATCGAGGCGCGCGCCTCGGCCAGCTCGATGGTGACGGGCATGAGATTGGCCGCCTCGTCGCGCGCCGTCGCGCGTAGCTTTTCGAGCAGGGCCTGCACCTTGTTGTTGTCGCGCTCGGCCTTGACGCGCTTGAGATTGGCGATCTGGCGCGTCTCGGTCGAATCGTCATAGGGGTGGGTGTCGATCGCGATCTTCTCGTTTTTCTCGACGAATTTATTGACGCCGATGACGACGCGCTCGCCCTTGGCCTTGTGGCGCGCGTGGTCGTACGCCGAGTCGGCGATGCCGCGCTGGAACCAGCCGTTCTCGATCGCCTTGACCGTGCCGCCCATGCGGTCGACTTCCTCGATGATCTTGAAAATCTCGCGCTCGAATTGCGAGGTGAGGGTTTCGACGAAATACGAGCCGCCGAGCGGATCGATGACCGAGGACACGTTGGTTTCGTCGGCGATGATCTGCTGCGTGCGCAGGGCGAGCTTCATCGCGGCTTCGGTCGGAATCGAAAACGCCTCGTCCAGGCCGTTGGTGTGCAGGCTCTGCGCGCCGCCCAGCACGGCGGCGAGCGCCTGATAGGCGGTGCGGATGACGTTGATCTGGTATTGCGGCCGGGTCAGCGTCGCCGCCGCGGTCTGGCAGTGGAAGCGCAGGCGCATCGATTCGGGTTTTTTCGCGCCGAAGCGCTCTTTCATGATCTTGGCATAGACGCGGCGCGCGGCGCGGAACTTGGCGATCTCCTCGAAGAAATCCGCTTGGCTGACGAAATAATGCGCGAGGCGCGGCGCGAATTCGTCCACCGGCACGCCCGCCTTGGTCACTTCCTCGACATAGGCGATGGTGTTGCACATGGTGAACGCCACTTCCTGCAGCGACGTCGCGCCGGCCTCGGAAATGTGGTAGCCCGAAATATTGATCGGGTTGTAGCGCTTCATGTTGCGCGCGCTCCACACGATGCAATCGCGCACGATGCGCACCGAGGGCCGGATCGGGAAAATCCATTCCTTCTGCGCGATATATTCCTTGAGAATATCGGCCTGGATCGTGCCCGATAGCTTGTTGAGATCGTAGCCGCGCTTCTTGCCGAGGGCGACATACATCGCCAGCAGAATCCAGGCCGAGGGATTGATCGTCATCGAAACCGAGATTTTTTCGAGATCGATCCCATCGAAAAGCGCTTCGAGATCGTCGAGCACGTCGATGGCGACGCCTTCGCGACCGACCTCGCCCTTGCTCATCGGGTGATCCGAGTCGTAGCCCATCAGCGTCGGCATGTCGAAATCGACCGAGAGCCCGGTCTGGCCTTGGGCCAGGAGATATTGGAAGCGCTTGTTGGTATCGGCGCCGGTGCCGAAGCCAGCGATCTGGCGCATCGTCCACAGGCGGCCGCGATACATCGTCGGATAAGGCCCGCGCGTGTAGGGATATTGGCCGGGCAGGCCGATATCCTCTTGCGGCGTTTCGGCCAGGTCGAGCGGCGTGTAGACGCGCTTCAGCGGCAGGCCCGAGGCGGTGCTGTAATCGTCCCGGCGCTCCGGCTGGACGCGCATGAAGGCGGCGAGCTCGTGCTTTTCCCAGGCGCTCAGCTTGGCCCGGAGCTCGGCAAGATCCTGGTCTTCCTTCAAATGCTTCGTCGTCATGGCTGGCCTCGAAATTCGGATCGTCGATTGTCGCGCTGGCAGCCATTGTCCGGCAAGGGCACCGCGCCGGTCAATTCCCGATTGCGCAAATGTGGCATTCGAGCGTTGCGCAACCGGGCTTCGCCGCCGATACTCCGCTCGCCAAAAGAACGAACGAGAGAGGGGATTCCGTGACCAAGGACGGACGCAACGAGCCGCGAGTCGATGCCGATGAAATTCTCGCCGGCATCAAGGAATGGGTCGATATCGAATCGCCCAGCCACGATGCCGTGGCGGTCAACCAAGTTGTCACCAAAGTCGAGGGCCAGCTGCGCGGCGTCGGCGCGCGCATCACGCGCATTCCGGGCCGCGACGGCTTCGGCGACGTCTTGATCGCGCGCACGCCCTGGGGCGGTGACGGGCCGGGCATCCTGGTCCTC
>JBJXGH010000162.1:0-6370 GCA_046153685.1 Alphaproteobacteria bacterium | reverse complement strand
GCGGCGACCACAGGGCCGGCCCATGGCCCGCGCCCGACTTCGTCGATCCCGGCGACGTTAGGTTCATCCATACTGGCGCGTTGAAGCGCGACTCGGCGAGCCATGCTGCAAGCCTAGCACGGCGCGGGCCGCGCGAAATTCGTCAGGTCAGCGTAAACTCCGACATCACCGACGGGCTAAGACCGGGGAGGAGGGGCCGATGATCAACGACGTGTTGAAGCGGTTGCAGCGGCTTGAAGACTTGGAGGCAATACGGGATCTGATCGCTCGCTATGCCGACGCTGTTGATCGACATGGCGATCCCGCGCTTCTCAAACCCTGTTTCACCCAGGACGCGGTCTGGCGCTGCAAGGGCATTGGGGACTGGAAAGGGCGCGAGGCCGTGCTCAAAGGCCTGCGTTACAACGGCGTGGTACAGCTCCCCTGGGCCCTTCATTATATGACTCAGCCTGTCGTCAAACTCGCCGCGAACGGAAAAAGCGCCAAGGCGCACTATTATTTGTGGGAGGTCTGCAAGTTTCGCCTGAAGGCAGGCGATGAGCCAGACTCGATGATGATTGGCGGCTGGTATGACTCAGCGTTTCGGAAAGACGCGGGCGTTTGGCGCTTCAGCAAGACCGTGCTGACGCTGAAACTCGCGAGCCCGCACCGCCGACCGGAATTTCGAACCGACGAACGCGGCAGCCCTATCGGCTCCCAAACAGACTGAGTTGATCGCCGGCGCGCGGCGGGCGGTGGAAGCGCGTGGTATTGAGTGTCGCTCGTGCGCGATTGAGGCCGAGCCTTGTGCAGGCAAGCTCAAAGCGCCGTTCCATCAATGCGGCATAGGGCCCCGTGCCTTTCATCCGCGTGCCGAATTCGCTCTGATAAAGCGCGCCACCCCGCATCTCGCGGATCAGATTGAGCACATGCTTGGCGCGCCCCGGGGCATGGCTGTGCAACCACTCCTCGAACAACGCCTTGATTTCAAGCGGCAGTCGAAGTGCGATATAGGCGGCATCGCGCGCGCCGGCGGCGGACGCGGCATCGAGGATCGTCTCCATCTCGGCATCGGTCAGCCCGGGAATACAGGGTGCCACCATCACGCCACAGGGCACGCCAGCGTCGTTCAGCGCGCGAATCGCGTCGAGCCGTTTCGAAGGTGTCGAGGCGCGTGGCTCAAGCGTTCGCGCCAGCGTGCCATCGAGGGTTGTGACCGAAATTGAGACCGTCGCCAGCCCCTTGGCCGCCATCGGCGCCAGGATGTCGATATCGCGCGTCACCAGCGCCGATTTCGTGGTGATGCTCAAGGGGTGGTCGTGCGCGGCGAGCACCTGCAAGATCGAGCGGGTGATCTCAAGCCGCTTCTCGGTCGGCTGGTAGGGATCGGTATTGGTGCCGAGCGCAATGAATTTGCAGCGATAGCTCGGCTTGGCAAGCTCGGCTTCCAGGATTCGCGCCGCGTCGGGTTTGAAGAACAGCTTGCTCTCGAAGTCCTGCCCCGCTGAGAGCCCCAAATACGCGTGGGTCGGGCGCGCATAGCAATAGACACAGCCATGTTCGCAGCCGCGATAGGGGTTGATCGAGCGGTCGAACGGAATGTCCGGCGAATCGTTCCAGGCGATCACGCTCCGGCTGGTATCGGGCCGGAGCTCGGTGCGGAGCGGGGGTAGGTCTGCCTCTAGGCTGCCCCAACCGTCGTCGATCGCGTCCGTGGCGTGGCGTTCGTACCGCCCAACCCGATTGCTTGCCGCGCCGCGGCCCTTGCGCACCAGGCGTGCCCCGTCATTGGCCGGATAGTCTTCGAAATCGGTCACCGCGAAACTCTAGCCCCATTATTGAACGAATCAAGAACAATAGGGCGGTTTCACAGGCGAGCGGCGGGTGTTATGCGGAGCGCATGAGCCTGCCCGATCTCAGTATCGTCATCCCGACCCTGAACGCCGCGGCTAATTTGGGCGCGACCTTGGCCGCGCTCGCGCGACGGGAGCCCGCGTCAATCGACCCCCCACCGTTCCCCTCCCCCTTGAAGGGGGAGGGTGGGGTGGGGGTGATCTCTGTCGGTGGGCGTGAAGATACGGACCTTGAGATCATCGTCGTCGACGGTGGCTCCACGGATGCGACCGTAGAGATCGCAACCGCCGCCGGAGCGACAATCGAGACCACTCGGCGCGGGCGTGGCACGCAACTCGCGCATGGGGCGCGGTGCGCGACTGCACCTTGGCTGCTTTTCCTGCATGCCGATACGGTGCTCGAGCCTGGCTGGCACGAGGCCGCGCGCCGCTTCATTGCTGCACCTGCGAACAAGGCAAAGGCCGCCTGTTTTCGCTTTGCGCTCGACGACCCAAACCCGGCGGCACGCCGGGTCGAGAGGTGGGTGGCGTGGCGCACGCGGGCGCTCGGTCTGCCCTATGGCGACCAGGGTCTCCTGCTTTCGCGCGCCTTTTATGATTCGCTGGGCGGCTACCGGGCAATCCCCCTGATGGAAGACGTCGATCTGGTGCGCCGCATCGGCCGGCGCCGCCTCGCCAGGCTTGAGGCGGTCGCGCGCACGTCCGCCGCGCGCTATCGGCGGGACGGTTATGCTGCACGTATGTTGCGCAACATTTTTTGCCTCGTTCTTTATTTTCTAGGCGTCCCGCCAGCCCTGATCGCCCGCTTATATGAAGGGCGTCGCGGGCGGTGAAACCGGTGCGCCATCTGATCGTGTTCACGCGGCCGGCGCGCCTCGGCACGGTCAAGACAAGGCTCGCGGCCGGTATCGGGGCCGGAGAGGCGTGGCGCTTTCACCGAGGCACCGTGCGTGCGTTGCTTGGGCGGGTAGGGCGCGATGCACGTTGGCGGACCTGGTTCGCCGTGCCGTCCGAAGCGATCGGCGTGGTCGATCGATCCTGGTCGGGCGCTTTGCCGCGTCTCGATCAGGGGCGCGGCGATATCGGGCGGCGCATGGCGCGGGCCTTTGCACAGCTGCCGCCGGGTCCGGCGGTGCTGATCGGGGGCGATATTCCTTCAGTCAGGTCCCGCCACATTGTCGCGGCGTTCAGGGCGCTTGGCCGAGCCGAGGCAGTGTTCGGTCCGGCGACCGATGGCGGCTTCTGGCTGGTTGGTCTGGCGCGACGTGGCCGAACGCTCGATCCCTTCAGCGGGGTGCGTTGGTCAACCGAGCACGCCCTCGCCGATGTTCGGGCGAAATTGCCAAAAGACGCGCGCGTCGCGTTGGTCGAGACGCTGGAGGATGTCGACGACGCGATGGCTTATCGGCGCTGGCGCGCTAACCCGCGATGATCAACTCGCGCGCTTTGAGTTCACCCGTTCGCGCTCGGTCAGGCGCGGCATCAGCTCAACCAGGTTGCAGGGCCGCCACCTTATATCGAGCTGGAATTTGAGGATCTTCTCCCAGCCGTCGCGACAGGCGCCGGGCGAGCCCGGCAGCGCGAACAAATAGGTCCCACCGGCCACGCCCGCGGTCGTGCGCGACTGCAACGTCGAGCTTTGGATTGCCTCGTAGCTGAGTTGGCGGAACAGCTCGCCAAAGCCCGGAATTTCTTTTTCGTAGACCGCCTTGAACGCTTCGGGCGTCACGTCGCGCCCGGTCACGCCGGTGCCGCCGGTCGAGATCACGACATCGATCGCGGGGTCCGCGATCCAAGCCTTAAGCGCGGCGATGATCTTGTCCTGATCGTCGGAGACGATCTTCCGCGCCGCGATGCGGTGTCCGGATGCCGCAATCAGCTCAATGAGCGTGGCGCCCGATTTATCATCGGCTTCGGTGCGCGTATCGGAAACCGTCAGCACGGCGATATTGACCGGAACGAACGCCCGGCTGTCGTCGATCTTACCCATTCTTCGCGATCTTACGCGCCACCTTGCCTTCGTAGCGCGGCCAGCGATTGGCGGCGACGTCGTCGAGCGAAGGCGTCGGCTCGCCAAGCCGCATCCTGTAGATCCAATAATCGGCCGTGACGCGCTCGATCAAATCGCGGGTCTCGCGCGAGGGCAGGGTCTCGATGAAAAGAAGCGGATCGTCGCCCTCCGTCGCCTCACTCCAGCGGCCGACCGCGCCCGGCCCGGCGTTGTATGCGGCGACCAGACGGAAAAGGTTGCCTTCGACCTCCGGCGTTTCGACCAGGTAGTCGATATAGCTCTGGCCGAGCGCGATGCTGATTTCGGGTTTGTTGATCGAGGCGGCGTTGACACCTTTGATGCCAGCGCGTTTGGCGGCGAATCTTGCTGTCGCGGGCATCAGCTGCATGATGCCGCTCGCTCCGGAGGGGTTGCGGGCGCGGCTCTGAAAACCGGATTCGCTCCGGATCAGCGCGAATACGAAAGCGCGATCGAAGGCTCGGCCATTGGCCGGCCGCCAATCCGGCATCGGATAGGCCGAGGCGTCGTGCCGTCGGCCATCGACGGAGGCGGCACGCTTCGCGAGCGCGACCTCAAGCCCCGGCGCGCCGAGCGATTGAACCAAGGGTAGCAGAGCGCGCTGCATTTCGGGCGTCGCGCGTTCGATCAGACTGAGCACGAGCGGCTCGGCCCGCTCGCCTTCGCCGACCTGATAAAGCGCGATCGCATGACGCAACCTCGGCAGATTGCCGATCGCGTCGAGCGCGGCTGCGGTCATCGGCTCTCGATCCCACATCGGTCGCACAGTCATTCCGAGCGCGCGCTGCGCGATCAGGCCATAGAACGTGCGCGAATGCTCGGCCGCCGCGCCAAGCCAGTGGCTAACCAATTGGGGCCGCTTGGCGCGCAAATGCACCCGCCCCGCCCAATAGGCGCCAGCCGCGATAAGTGATTCCGGCGCACCGGCGGTCTCGGCGAGGGTCTCGAAATGGCGTCGGGCGGTCTCGTCATCACCGAGCCGGAAGGCCGCAAGGCCCGCGATCCACATCGCTTCTGGACAATCCGGGGCGTTGGCGAGCGACTCGATCAGGGCCAGCGCCATGCCGTTGTCATTTCGGGAGAGCTCTTGCTGCGCGGATTTCAGGCTGGCGGTGCGCCCTTTCCCGGCGGCGCACGCGACACGCTCCAACGCCGCTCCATGCGGCGATCGCTTCACATCCGCGCTCAGGCTCGACGGTTTCTTGGGGGCTGCGGCGGTCTTCGGCTTCTTCGAGAGCGCCAGACGATAGATCGCACCGGCGTCCGGCCGGTCGCCATAGAGCACGAGCCAAGCACTGAGTTCAGCGTAATTCGTCCGATAGGTGGCGGCGAGGTAGCGCGCGGCAAGAACGTCGCCGATCAAGATCGGTTCGCTGAGTTTCGTAAGCAGAAGATCTGTTACAGCGTGGTTTCCCTTCGCTTCCTGCGCGAAGAGACGCCGATAGAGGGTGCGGTCCGCCTCGCTGAGAACCGCCGGCAGGTCGGTGGCGCGCCGTGACCCAATGGCACCCGGCTGGACCGCGGCGGTCTGCAGCTCGCCAGCCTCTTGCCGATCGGCAGCATGGGCGCTGAGGGCGTCGGCGCCAACGAAAGCAAGCGCGATGGTGAGTGCGCAAAGGCCCACTCGAGCCAATTTGGTTAGCGGTCGTGCCGCGGCCGCCATCATCCCTCGCTTGCGTTGAACTTGATCCCCCGGACGGCGGCGTTTGTTCTTGGCCCGCCTTGACTGGCCTTCTAACCGCGCATCCGGGTTGGCGCAACCTAGTAAATGCGCCACAAAAAAGAGGGATTGCTGTAGCTCTCCGGTCACACCCCCAATTTAGGGGGAGGCGGCTAAGACCGGCTTAAGACGAGTCTCGATCTCGATCAGGTCGCGCCAGGCTTCGCGCTTGGCCGCGCTTTGGCGCAGCAAATAGGCCGGATGGAAGATCGCCGTGGCCGGGATTGGTGCCTTGAGGCCGGATGTTCGGTATTCGTACCAGCGACCGCGCAGGCGCGTGATGCCCTCGCCGCTATTGAGCAGCGCCTTGGCCGAAATGCCGCCGACCAAGATTAGCACTTTCGGGGCGATGAGCTCGATCTGGCGTTCGACAAAGGGCTGGCAGGTGATGATCTCGTCGGCCGTCGGTGTGCGATTGCCGGGTGGCCGCCACGGCAGCACGTTGGTGATATAGACCCGCGTGCGGTCGAGCCCGATCGCACCGAGCATGCGATCGAGTAATTTGCCCGCAGGTCCGACAAAAGGCAGACCCTGGCGGTCCTCCTCGGCGCCCGGCGCTTCGCCAACCAGCACGATCGCGGCCCCTGGATTGCCATCGCCGATCACGGTGGTGGTCGCGGTGCGCTTGAGCGGGCAGGCCTCGAAGCGGCCAAGCGCTGCGCGCAGCTCGTTGAGGCTGGTGCAAGCCGACGCGATCTCGCGCGCGCTCATGGCGGCGTCGCTGAGCGCCGCCGGCCCAGCCGGCGCCGCCGGGCGCGGCTCGAGCGCCACCTGCCGCGGCGCGGCTTG
>JBJXGH010000161.1:0-2589 GCA_046153685.1 Alphaproteobacteria bacterium | reverse complement strand
GACTTCGTCCTACGCTGGTTCGCGCAAGGCGACGCCGCCGTGCCCGCCGAAGGCATGGGCGCGATTCCCGGCCAATTGGCGGCAACCCTTCCGCCCGAGAGCATCCATCTCAATCGCCGCGTCGCCTCGTTGGCGCGCGACGGCGCCGATTTTATCGTCGGGTTCGGCGGCGACGCCGAGCCGATACGTTCGCGGCAGTTGATCCTCGCGGTCGAAGAACCCGCCGCCCGCAAACTGCTGGCTGGAATTGGCCTCGACAAGCGCATCGAACGACGCGGACCCATGCGCGGCGTCACGGCGATGTACTTTGCCGCGCCTACCGCACCGATGGCCGAAACGATGCTCATGCTCAACGGCGACGGCCCCTCCGCTGGGCCCGTGAACAATCTTGCCATCATGAGCGAAGTCTCGCGCGCCTATGCCCCCGAGGGACAGTCTCTCATCTCCATCTCCATCGTCGGCATCCCGGATCTCCCACAGAGCCGCCTGGAAGACGAGGTGCGCGCGCAGATGCGGCAATGGTTCGGCGCGGAGTCGGTCGATGCGTGGTCGCACTTAGCCACCTATCGCATCCACCACGCGTTGCCCGACCAAGGTCCGCCAGCCCTCGAGCCGGTGATTCGCACCCCGGAGTTGGCCGAAGGTCTCTATTTGGCCGGCGACTACCGCGAGACCGGTTCGATTCACGGAGCCATGCACTCGGGCCGCATGGCGGGTATTGCATTGGCGCGATCGGCAGCCGCTGCGTTTTAGGTAGGATTGACGGCCGAGGCCGCCACGATGGGCACCATCAACATTCGACCAGCCGAATCACCGGCCGACTGGGAAGCCGTCGAGCGGCTCAACTACGACACCTTCGTGGTCGAGATTCCGCAGCATCCGCCGAACGAGTCCAAGCGCCTGTACGATCCTAAGCTCGAACGGGCCACAATGATGTGCGCTTGGGAGGGCGACATCCTGGCGGGCATGATCTCGGTTAGTTGGACCCGTCCGTTCTCGCTCGATCTGAAACTGCCGAATGTGGACGAATTGGTACCCGCCGGGTCCAAAGTCGCCGAATTTCGCTTGCTTGCGGTACGCCCTCCGTGGCGTCGAAGCCGACTGGCGATTCGGATGATCGGATCTGCCGGAAAGTTCGCTGTGCTTGCAGGATGCACCCATGGCATCGTGTCTGCCTACGAGCGACAGGCCAAGATGTACTCCCATTTGGGTGGTTACGTTGTTGGTCCACCAATCGGAACCCCAAGTGCTCCCTATCGGATGATGGTCTTTCCTTTGACGGAATACGTTCCGCTAGGCGTACGTCCTTGGTTTTCCTGAGTTCTGCCCTCGATGTTCCCCGACATAGCTATTGAATTAGAGGCGAAGTCCTCCCCGTTGAAGGTTGTTCTCGAACCCTCGGAATCGGCGCTCTTGCGTTTGCTTCCCGGCCCTGTGCCGTGGTTCCCGGGAGTGGCCGAAGCCCTGGCCGGACCTAGCCTTCATCACCGAGGCGGGACGTTTCCCGCCGTGCTCGACGAAGTGCTATCGGGCCTGCGGGAATACGTTGGCGCCAAGAACGCCACGCTCGCCATGGGCAGCGGAACGTTCGCCAACGACATGGTCGCGGCGCAAATCACGCGCTGGCCCGGCCCCGGATTGATCGCCACCAACGGCGAGTTCGGCGACCGCCTGGCCGATCACGCCAGCCGCTGGCATCTCGATACGCACGTTGTTTCCTCGGCATGGGGACAACCGCTCGATTGGGAACGCATCGAAGCGGCCGCCGCGTCAGGCCAATACAAGTGGCTGTGGGCCTGCGCCGCCGAAACCTCCACGGGGTTGTGGAATCGACCCGAATGGATGATCGCGCTGGGCAAGCGTTACGGCATGAAGGTGGCCATCGATGCCATCAGCGCCATCGCGAATGGACCGCTCGATTTGAGCGAGGCCGACCTCGCCTCGGCGACCAGCGGCAAGGGCCTTGGCGCCCCGGCCGGCGTCGCCATCGTGTTTCATCGCGACGTCCCGCCGCCGAGCGACCGACTTCCCCGCGTGCTCGATCTTGGCTATTACGCCCTCAATGAAGGCGTGCCCTTCACGTTGTCGTCCAATCTCGTGTGCGCCTTGGCTGCGTCGGTTCGTTGGCTCAAGCGACGCGGCGCCGAGCACTCTTCCGATCTCGCCGCGCTCAGCGGTAAGGTCCGCGATGCCATGCATCGCGTCGGTTGCGCGCGCATCACACCCGAGGACGACGCTCACCCGACGGTTACGACCTATCGCGCGCCCGACGGATGGGATGTCCCCCTATGGGCCGACGCCATGCGCACGGCGGGCATCGAGATGGCCTATCGCAGTGGGTATTTGCAAAAGCGCGGCTGGTGGCAGGCGTGCCTCATGGGCCACCACACCGACGACGCCATCGTTAGCAGCATGAAGACCGTGCGCAGCCTCGCGCTCAATCCTCCACAGCCCGCCCGCTGAGTCGCTTCCACGACGACGCGCCGAGCTGGATTCGGTTACGGGTGGCCGCGCGGTTGACCTTGCCCGAGGGCGCGCGGCGCTTCTCGCCTGCTGCTGCTTCATGACAACGTCCACTGCCGCCGTCAT
>JBJXGH010000141.1:0-4914 GCA_046153685.1 Alphaproteobacteria bacterium | reverse complement strand
TCGGCCGTTACCGCGCCGTGATAAAGATGAATCGGCCCGGTGTGGCCATGGGCGAGAGCGTCGTGAGCGATCGCTTGCAAAGGCGCGAGCCCGGTGCCGGTTCCGATTAGCAGCAGCGGCTGTTGCTCGCGGCCGGGGACGTAGAAACATTCGCCGAAAGGGCCGGTGAGCGTGACGGCGTCGCCGGGCTTGGCGTGATTGGCGATCCACGTGCCCATCCGGCCGTCAGGGTAAATGCGGATCTGCAAATCGATTGCGCCGTCGCCGGGAAGACTGGCTATCGAGTAGGACCGCGTGAGGCCGTCCTGGTTACGGAGCGAGAGGTATTGGCCTGCGCGGAAGTCGAAGCCATCGGGCATGGAGAGGCGCAGGCGGACGACATCGGCCGAGAGCGGGTCTATGCTGATCACCGATGACGGCGCGGCCATGGCGGCGTCCAGCGCGGCGATTGCGAGATCGCCGCGCGGCACGCAGACACAAGGGAGGAAGTATCCTTGCGCTTTCCAGGCGTCTTTGAGACCAGCCTGGGAATTCGGGCCGACATCGCCCTCGACGGCGCGCATCATGCAAGAGCCGCACGCGCCGGCTTTACACGAATGCGGCGCGTCAAATCCGCCCCGCAGCAGCGCGGCGAGGACCGTTTCCCCGTCTTCGCGCTGGTGCGAGGCCCCGTCCAACAACACGACGGGCATTAGCGTCCGAGAACGTCGTTGCGCGTCGATTCGCCGATGGCGGCGACCTGGGAGATGAGCTCGTCGGGCACGTTCAACTCCTTGAGCGTCTGGCCGAGGAGTTCGATGACGGCGTCAAAGTGCGAGTCGTTTAATCCGCGAGCAACCAAGTGGGCGTGGCCGGCGCGCATGTCCTTGCCGGTGTAGTTGTGCGGGCCGCCGAAGGCCATGGTAAGAAACGCCTTCTGTTTGGCGATTTGCTTGTCCATGTCGGCGCCTTCGAAGAAGTGCGAGATACGGTCGTCTGACAGGACCTTGCGATAGAAGTTGTCGACGGCGAGTTCGACGGCTGCTTGGCCGCCCAGTTGTTCGTAGAGAGAGGAAGACATAAGATGCATTTAGAATACATCTTTAAGCGCGGGCGGTCAATTGGGAACTTTGGAAGCCCAGTTTTGGATCAAAACCTTGGGTTGCGCGGGTTGCTCGGTGGTCGTCGACTCGCGGATCAGGAATCGGCGGCCGTCGCGTGCGGGTTGGTAGCTGAGTAGTCCGGGGTTGGGAGAGGTGAATAGTATTTCGGGCCGGCCGGACTTGACGCCAGTCGCGCCCAATTCGATGCCGGCCGCCATGATCGTGCGATCGTCGAGACCAACCCAAAACAACTCCTTGCCGTCGGCGCGCCAGCGCGGCCGTTGACCGCCGCTCGACGATACCTGCCACTTGCCACGTCGATCCGGGAATCCTTGCACGTAGACTTCATGGCGGCCGGATTCGTCGGACTGGTAGGCGATCCAGCGGCCATCCGGCGAGAACTTTGCACCTATCTCCGCGAATCGGGAGTTGAGCAGCGGCGTGCGTTTCTTTTCGTCGTCCAGCGAAACGAGCCAAATATCGCCCAAACCGGCTAAGAGGTATTTACCGTCCGGGGAAATACTCGTCAAGTCGTTCTCCCGCCTGTCCGACAGCCGCTCTTCGTCGCCGGAACCGTCGGCGGCCTTACGGTAGTAACCGTCCCTGCCGGCGAAGAATAACGCTTTTCCGTCCGAGGACCACTGGGAACTAAACCCGCCGGAAAACGTGAACCGGGAAGCTATGCCGGAAGCGAGTGTGAGAATCCAAACATCCGCGCCGCTTTCGCCCGTTATGTACGCAACGCGTGTGCCGTCCGGCGACAGCGCTATGGCATCGGATGGCAAGCCAGTGGACGGCTCGCCGATTCGCCCCAGGACCTTTCCAGCGCGGTCCCTCCAAACGAATTGCAACTTTCCATCTTCCGATGCCCGGCCAAATAACAACGCGCCGGTGTTGGAAACAGAAGCCTCCATATAGCCATTCTGCGGAGAACCGGCGACGCCTTCGGCGATGAGGGCGGGATCCCCGGTGAGGCGGGGCGGATTTAGCTCCAGCTTCCTCGCCATCAACGTGCCCGAGCCATGGACGTAAAGGAGCATTTGAGATGCCGGGTCATAGAGGCCGGCGCTTTCGGACTGTTGAAGAAGAACCGGCTGGCGGCCGTTGAGCGAACCGAGGTAGATGCCCTGCATTGCCGCCTCGCTGGCACGGACGTGGAATAGAAACTCTTTGCCGCCGGGAAGGAATTGCGGACAGTAGTGCTGGCGCTCGCCCCGGTCCGCGGCGATTTTGGTCACCCGCACAGGGGTACCGCCAGAAGCGGGAATACGGAGCAGGCCCGAAGCGCGGTCGGCATAAAGAATCACGCCGTCGGTACTCCAGGAGCCACCTCTGCCAATGGGAGCGTCGGCGAGTGCGATCGGGACGCCGCCGATCAGATCAACCCGCTTGAGTTTCCCAGCGGCCACGAAGCCGACCGATTTGCTGTCTGGCGACCAGAAGGGCCGGCTAGCGTTTTCGGTTCCGGGAATCAAGCGCGCTTCCAGGCTATCGAGATCGCGGACGTAGAGGGCCGCCTCGCCTTTGGTGTTGGCGGCGGCAAAAACGATCCTTCGGCCGTCCGGCGAGATGGCGGAACCTCCCGTATTGCCGCGGGCGCTGGTAAAGGTCAGTCCGAGGGGAGCGGCAAACTCGAGTTTCGTGACTCCTGGCGGATCGGCCGGTTTGCGGAATGCGACGAATGCGGCGAGTGCTACGACGGCCGCCGCCGCGATGGCCCAGGGGAGTTTGCTTGGTCTCGCGGCAACGGTCTCCGTTTGCGGCGGCGCTTGCAGATCGAGCACGATATCGCGCATCGACTGATAGCGGTCGTCGGGGTCTTTCTGCAAACAGCGCTTCACGATACGATCCAGCCACACGGGCTTCAGTGGAGCCGGATCGTTCGACAGAATCGCCCCGACCAGGCCCGCGTAGTTCTTGCCCGTGAACGTCTTCTGCCCGGTAATCATCTCGTGCAGCACGGCGCCGAAGGCCCAGATGTCGGAGCGGGCATCGGCCTCTTTGCCTTCGAATTGCTCCGGAGCCATGTACTGCGGCGTGCCGAGGATGGTGCCTTCGCTCGTCAACGCAGCCGTCAGCGTTTCATCGGTCGGGCCCGGCTTCGGAGTCGCCTTGGCAAGGCCGAAGTCGAGGAGTTTGACGCCGTCTTTGGCGACGATGATGTTGCCGGGTTTGATGTCGCGATGCGTAACACCCGCGCGATGCGCCCGATCCAGCGCATCGGCAATCTGCAAAGCGTGCTTCAACGCCAGGTCGAGCGGAATCGCGCCCTTCTCGCCAAGCATCGCCCCGTCGACGAACTCCATCACCATGTAGCCCGGGCCGATGTCGTGAAGCGTGCAGATGTTCGGATGATTCAGCGACGCCACCGCCCGCGCTTCGCGTTCAAACCGCGCGCGAAGGTCCTCGCGCTTCTCAATGTGCGACGGCAGTACTTTCACGGCGACGACACGATCCAGCCGCGTGTCGCGCGCCTTGTAGACTTCACCCATGCCGCCCGCGCCGATGGGCGAGAGGATTTCGTAGGGACCGAGTTTGTCTCCGGGGGAAGGCATTGGATGATAGCTTATCGCGGGTGGCTAGCGAACGGTGGTCGAAGCATCACCGATTTTCTGCAGCTCGATGACGAGGCGCAATGCGTCGTTCACTTGTTTGGCTGTCTTAAAGACTTGATGGTTCGCCGGTTCGATTTCCACGAGATTGCGGCTGACGCCGAGTCGCGCGGCGTATTTCCCTATCTCCGCATTCTTTAGCAGCTCCTTCAAGTCGTACTCGGGCCGAAGTTCGTCAACTGCCTTTTTGGTTGGTTTCTTCAAAGGTTCTCCTTTCACTCTTGGTTAGCGTGCGAGCGCTGATGATTCGGCATTTCTCGATTCGGTCCGCAAACGAAACGAGCAGAAAGCGGTTGCGGGAAGAAATGCCGAAGATGACATTTCGCGTCTCGTCCCAGGAATGGTCCGGATCGGGGAACGAGGCCGCCAACGGATCATAGAAAACCGACTTGGCTTCGTCGAATGAGACGCCGTGCTTGGCAAGATTCTTGCGTGCCTTGACTGTATCCCATTCGAACTCCACTGGCACAATCTTAGCGAATGGACGGCGGCGTGGCTACTTCGGCAGCCGCGCGGCCCAGTTCTGCATGACGACCATCGTGAGTTCTTTGCCCCCGTCCTCGGGTTCGGCTGCTAGAAAACGTTTGCCGTCGCGGGAGGGCTCAAACAGAGCACCCGAGGCGGTGATACGTACGAGACGCGCTGCTTTTCCCACCGTCACGCCAGATGGCTGCAGTTCGATACTTGCCGCCGTGGCGTAACCGTCAGGGGTGCGCCAGTACAACTCTCTGCCGTCGGCGCGCCATGCCGGCAACAGTCCTCCGTCGTCCGAGATCAGCCATTTGCCACGACGGTCGGGAAAGCCTTGCACGTAGATTTCAGTGCGGCCCGACTCATCGGACGAGTAAGCCACCCAACGGCCGTCGGGAGAGAAGGCAGCCGCTTGCTCAAGAGCCGGGGAATTTAGAAAGGGCGTCGGTTTTGACTCGCCGGTTAGGGGCAAGAGCATGACGTCGCCGCTACCGTACAGGAGATATCTACCGTCTGGTGAAATGCTACGCACGAATCCGGTTGGCGACGCTTTGAGGAGCAGCTCTTCGGTCCCCGCGCCGTCGACCGATTTGCGAAAAATGCCGTCGGCATTGCTGAAGTACACAAATCTTCCATCCGGAGACCACACGGGCCGGACAGCATTCGGGGTCGTAAAAGTGAGCCTCGTCGCAAATCCGCGCGCCAGGTCCATGGTCCAGATATCCGGCGGGCGCGTAAAGGCGACCTGG
>JBJXGH010000139.1:0-4999 GCA_046153685.1 Alphaproteobacteria bacterium | reverse complement strand
TAGAAGCCTTCGGTGTGAAAGGTTTCCGGCATCCTGTAGAGCTCGTAGTCGAGGTGATGGCAGAGCTCGTGGATCAGCGTGCGCAGAAACGTCTTGAACGCTACAACGTCCTTGCGTGCCGCCGTGCGCATCCAGACGGTGATGCGCGCCGGGGTGCCGGCGTCTTCCGGCTCATAGAGGCCGTGCAGTTCGCCGTCCTCGTCGGCGGGCCGCTGCGCCAGTACGCGCACCCGGATCTTCGGCACGCGATACCCGGCATCGAGCGCATCGATCAGGTCCTGGCACGCCGTCGCGACACCGGCGCGGTCCGCGCGGGCCAGGCAGGCGCGAATGCGCGCGACGCGCGCGCCTGCGGCGACGCCGGGCGGGAGTTCGAGCGACTGGATCGCGTCGCTTTCCCGATAGATCAGCTGGCGCCCTGGCGACAACCTGGCGTAATACGCAAATGGCATGATCGCAATTCTCCGACGCCAGCCGCCCCCAAACGCGAAGGGCCGCATCGCGGCCCTTCGGATCGTGCGGCGCATGGCGCCGAATAGAAGGGTATCAGGCCTTCTTGATTTTCTCGAGCATCTTGAAAACGCCCTTCGTCGAACCGGCGAAAAGACGCTTGTAGGCCTTGCCGAGGCAGCGACGCTCGAGGGTGTTGCGGCGGGTTCGGTTTCGTTCGGCCATGGGATCCTCCCTTTGCGATGTGAATTCGAATGTTCGTGCGGCGATTGCCTGGGGCACGAAAGCGTGTCGTATATTCTACCCTGCTTCCGTCATTCGAGGAGGGAAATCCGGTGCCAGGCTCACCGCCACCACATGGCAAGCGTACAGGACGCAGTCCGGCGCGCAGGGGTTTCCTCCGGGCGGCGAGTGCCGCGGCGCTCGTGGCGTTGGCGGAAGCCACCGCGCAATCCGGCGCGCCGCGCGATGCCGCGCTGATCGCCGCCGCCGAGCGGGGCGACACCCTCGCCGTCCGCGCGTTGCTGGCCGAAGGGGCGAAGGTCAACGCGCAGGACGGAGTGGGCAGGACTGCGCTGCTGGCGGCGACGCATCGCAACCGGATCGACGCCGCGCGCGCGCTGATCGAGGCCGGCGCCGACGTCAACATCAAGGACCGGATCCAGGACAGCCCGTTTCTCTATGCGGGCGCCCAAGGCCGGCTCGAGATCCTGAAGCTCACGCTCGCCCGCGGGGCCGACCTCGCGAGCACCAACCGGTACGGCGGGACCGCGCTGATCCCCGCATGCCATCACGGCCATGTCGAGACCGTGCGCCTCCTGCTGCAGACGGCGATCGCGGTCGATCACGTCAATCATCTCGGCTGGACCGCGCTGCTGGAAGCCGTGATTCTCGGCGACGGCGGCGCCGCGCATACCGAGATCGTGCGCCTGCTGGTCGCGCGCGGGGCGAACGTGAATCGCGCCGACCGCGACGGCGTGACGCCGCTCGCCCACGCGCGGCAGCGGGGCTACGCCGGGATGGTCGGGATATTGACGAAGGCGGGGGCGAGGTAGGCGGCGCGGGCGGCCCACGGATTCAGGAACAAATGTGCAGCTCAGCCAGTTGCCGCCAGCAAACCGCAGTTGACCCGCACGACCAATCCCTGAATACTCAGATACGGTTGCATCTATCCGTCAATGGTACGCATCGCATCGAATACGTTGTCTAATTGGGGGATCAGAGGGATATTGTGGAGATCCGGTTTCAAGGAATTTCCAAGACCTATGAAGCGGCACGCGTGCAAGTGCCGGTTTTTCGGCGCTTGTCATTCGAGGCCAGAGACTCAGAATTTCTGTCCCTCGTCGGCCCAAGCGGATGCGGAAAGTCCACGCTCTTGAGCATGGCCGCCGGCCTGATCAGGCCAGATGAGGGACGCATCGAATTTGTCGGCCACCGGTCGGCTTCCGGACCTTTCACGACGATTGTCTGGCAAGACTACGCGCTGGTCCCGTGGCGAACCGTGCTATCGAATGTGACATACGGACTTGAGGTTCGCAGGGTCCCGAAGTCGCAGAGAGACGCGCTCGGCCTTGAAGCTTTGGCGCGAATGGGCATTCGTGATTTTGCGGGCGCCCATCCGCATCAGCTGTCCGGCGGCATGCGTCAGCGCGTCGGAATTGCGCGCGCGCTTGCTAACGACCCTGAAGTCTTTTTGATGGACGAGCCGTTCGGGGCCGTTGATGCGCAGACACGCACGATTCTTCAGGAAGAACTGCTTGAAGTCTGGGCTGCGACGAAACGAACCGTCATTTTCATCACCCATAACATTGAAGAGGCCATCTTTCTGGGCGACCGCGTCCTTGTGTTTGGGATCCGCCCCAAGGGTTTGATCAGAGAGGTCCTAATACCCTTCAAACGGCCACGCGCGCGCGCGATCGAGACCGATCCCGAGTTCATGAAAATCCGCACCACCATTTGGGAAGACCTGCGCGCCGTCCAGGTCGATAAGCAACGCCGCGAGGCCGCAAGTGACTGTTGATCGAAGCCATGACAACGAAGCTCGCGCGGCAACCGGCGAATCCGCGGAAGAGCCCGAGCCACCCAAAGCCGTCGTCGCCGTTTTCGAAGCAGGCACCAGGCGCCGCGCCATTCCGCGCTGGATGTCGGATGCAATGGAGTCCCCGCTCGCGACGATCGTGCCCATCCTGCTGGCGATCGCCCTCTGGGAGCTCGCCTCGCGCGTCGGCATCCTCGACCGGGTCTTTTTTCCGCCGCCAACGACAATCGGCAAAGCGTTCTGGGGACTTGCGACAGATGGCACGCTCATTACCGAGACCTTCTCGACCCTTCGCCGATTTGCTGCCGGCTTCATCGTCGGCGCTGTTCCGGCGATATTCCTGGGCGTCGCCATGGCCCGCATCTGGTGGATTCGGGCGTTCATTGATCCGATCATATCGGTCCTGTACCCGATTCCTTCCGTCGCTTATTTGCCGTTGCTTCTTGTCATATTCGGACTCGGTTCACCTCCCATCATCGCACTCGCCGCAATCCTGAGTTTTTATCCGTCGGTGATCAATTCGGCAGCTGCCATTCGTCAGGTCGACGAAAAGCTCCAGCGAATGTCGGAAAATATGGGAGCGTCGCGCACTCAAACGCTGTTCAAGATCACCCTCCCCGCGGCCATGCCGACCATATTTGCCGGGCTACGCCTCGCCGCCGGCGCCGCATTGCTTGGCGTCGTGGTCGGTGAATTTGTCGCTTCCGGTGACGGGATCGGAGCCAAGACCTGGCGTTACTGGCAGATCTATCAGATCGACAGAATGTACGCCACGCTGGTCGTCATTGCATCGTTGGGATTGATCGTGACGCAGGCTGGGCTGATGGTCCAGCGGCGATTTTTCGGCTGGCACGAACAGATTCGACGCGACATGGAATAGGAGCAGCAAATGAAAAACGCCGTGAAGCACCTGAAATATTGCGATTTGAGACCACAGTGGACACTCCCGGGTGCGCAGACTCCCGGAACCGCCCGCGCGAACTATACGCCGGGCGCGGAGCTCACAAAAACCTCGGCGCGATACATCATGATTCCAAGAGGCCAATCGACGCCCCCGCACCATACGACGTCCGAGCACATCATTGTCATGTTCGAGGGCACGGTCTCGTTCGCGTTCGACTCCGGCGAAGAATACGTCATCGGTCCGCGTGATCTGCTGTCCTTCGCGTCGGGAATCACCTATCGCTACACCAATGTCGGAGACGGCGACGCATTCTTCCTGTCCGTTCAGGGCTGCGTCGATTCCTGGCCTCCGAAGACAACCTACGTGGACTCCATGAAACCAGCAGGCAAGCAATGATTCACGTCACACTATTCGACGCCGAACAGGCGCTTGTTTCAAAGATCGCGCAGGACAAGACTGTGCCAACAACGTCGATGTGGAAGAATGTCGTCGATGACGAGGCGAGTTTTCGCGCGTATCCGCGCTTTCTGTATGTTGAAGAGGGAGGCGCGCAATCGTTGCTGAGCAAATTCGACGGCGCTTTTGTGCGCATGCGCGGCAGCTACCAGACGAGCAAGCCCGGCGCCCGCGAGGGCCTGCTCAAGAAAACGAACGGTATCTACGCGGTCTTTTGCTACGCGAGAGGCGGCCTCGATGACGAATTCAATAGCTGGTACGACAGGATTCATATGCCGGCTGCGATGGCCCTTGGCGTCTATTCGGAGGCAACGCGCTACAGATTGTCGGGCAGGCCCGGCGATCCGTTCGTGGCGCCTTATCTGTCGATCTATGAGACGCCCGACGACCCCAAGGCGTCGTTCAATCGCTGGCTGCAATTTCGCAGCAAATGGGCGCAGGATCCGGATTGGGGCCGCCTCCTCGGTTTCATCGGCAGCGGAGGATTTGCGCGGTGGTCCTGAGGACTTTTCGATAAAGGCATCAATGCATGAAGTTTGGCATCGTTATTCACCCCATCGACATTCATGAAACGGAGGCCCTGGCACAGACCGCTG
The DNA here is from genome assembly GCA_046153685.1 of Alphaproteobacteria bacterium. Taxonomy (GTDB): domain Bacteria; phylum Pseudomonadota; class Alphaproteobacteria; order CADEGL01; family CADEGL01; genus CAMAPP01. The sequence continues at coordinate 555 of JBJXGH010000139.1, read as the reverse complement.
AACATGCCGGCTTCACATGGATCGGCGTCGGAGATTCTCCCCTTCTCTATCAAGAGACGTTTCTCCACCAGATGGCGATCCTGCGGGCGACCGAGCGCCTGCTGTGCGGATCGTTTGTAACGCATTTCGTGGCTCGCCATCCGGTCGTCGTGGCCGCCGCGCTCACAACGCTGGAGGCGATCGCTCCCGGACGTGTGAGGGCTGTGGTCGGCTCCGGCAACAGCGCCGCGCGCGGCCTGGGCCTGGCCCCCGCAAGTCGCGCGTCGCTCAAGGAGGCATTTGAGCTCGTGCGCGCCATTTGGGATGGACGTGGTGGCGCATGGGGTGGCGCGACCGTGCCGGCGACAGGTCAACGGCGCCGAGGCCCGCCACTATATCTGGCGGGCGACGGGCCCAGAATGGCGGCTTTGTCCGCCGAGATTGCCGATGGCTACGTCTATAGCGGTCCGTCGGGCCGCACTCTTCCGGGCTGGCTATCGGCCGCATCGACGCCGCGCTGGCTCGCGCTCACCGCAAGCGATGCCGATAGCCCGGACGCCGCGCGCGCCGAGCTCG
>JBJXGH010000158.1:0-10170 GCA_046153685.1 Alphaproteobacteria bacterium | reverse complement strand
AAATCGTGTTCGAGCCGCCGAACTTGATGCCAATGATGCCTGACGTCGTGGTGACGTTCGTGCCGACCGCCGAAACCGCGACCGTGTTGCTGCCGGAAAGCAGCTTCTGGCCGTTGAACTCGGTGTCGCCCGAAATCCGGTCGATTTCCGACCGCAGCTGGGTGTACTCGGTGTTGAGGAAGCCGCGCTCGGTCGAGGACAGCTGATCCGAGCCGGCCTGGACGGACAGGCTCTTCATGCGGGTCAGGATGTCCGAAACCTTGCTCATGGCGCCGTCGGCGATCTGAAGCATCGAGCCCGCCTGGCCGGCATTGATCGAGGCTTGCTTCAGCGAGGCGACTTCGGCGGCCATGCGCGAGCCGATGGCCATGGCTGCGGCGTCGTCCTTGGCGGACACGACGCGACTGCCGGCCGACAGCTTGGCGACCGAGCTCGAGACCATGGATTCATTCGTGGTCAAATTGCGGTGCGCAACATTGGCCGCGTAGTTGGAAATGATGTTGAGCGACATTCTAATCTCCTACGTGGATTGGGTTGAACTCACGGCTCCCTGCCGTGGGGACTGCCCACAGGTTGAAGCAATATCCGCATGGCTTACTGCACGGCCGATGCCAATTGGCGAACGGAGTGCCATTGTTGAAGAATCAAGCGCTTGGCGTGTGCCGCGCTGGGCGATCGCGCGCCGCGGGCGGAACGATTTTCCGTGCCGGCCCGGCAAAATTGCCGCATGCGGGAATTTCCTGCCGGTCATGACGGGTGACGATGCGCACGACACGGCCTAGACCTCGCCTTCGAGCCAGCTTCCGGGCCGCGAAAACCCCGCACTCTCCGGCAAGGCGCGGGCTTCGCGCTTGATGGCGCCGGCCAAGAGGCGGCCGATCGGACGCCAATGAAGCGCCGTATCCTCTGCCGCGAATCCGGCATCGACCAGAAGGCGACCCATGGCCGCGCGCGTCGGCGCGAACCAATTCCAGCCCTTCTCGCGCGTGCCCGCATAGGCGCAAGTGCTGCCTTCGCCGCTTTCGGCCTTGGTTTCGATCAGAAGGCGCCCGCCTGGCTTGAGATAGGCAAAACAGATGCGCAGGAACAACAGCGGATCGGTGACGTGGTAGAGCACGCCCGAGGCATAGACGACGTCGAAGCGTGCGCGCCAATGGGGCCGGTCGTCGAACAGACTTGCGCGTTCGACTCGCGCGGACACGCCGGATAGCTCGGCAAGGCGCGCCGCCGCGCGCGCGGAAACCGGATGTTCCTCGATGGCCTCGACCTCGGCGCCGAGACCCGCGAGGACCAGAAGATCGCCGCCGCTCCAGCATCCGATATCGAGGACGAGCGCGCCGCCGAGATCGAACGGCAACAGGCCCATGGCGATCGCCTCGCTCGTGACCTCGGTGTGGCGCGAAGCCATGGCGCCGCGGCGCGCAATGCCGTGGCCGAAATCGTGGTCGTGGCCCCAGGCGAAAAATGCCGTGAAGGACCTATCCGCATTGTCGTGCCAATATTTCTGCGGCGAGACCCCATCGGGAAACTCGGCCGCCAGAAGATCGCGCCGTTGTTCGGCTGCCGCGCGACTGGGCGCGTGCCAGCGCGCGAGCGCGCGCTCGACGACCGTGACGGCGCTGCCCATGGGCATGGCCGGGGTGGCGGAAGGGAAATCATCGACGCCGCGCGCCTTGTTCTGGTTCGCCGGCAGACTGGCGGGATTCTGAATCACGGGACGTGCTGGCGAGAAGGTTAGGTGCGCGATGAGCCGACCCGGGCGCGCATCGGGTGCTGTGTCCTGCGCCAAGTTCTCGAAACGTAGCGTGCGATTGATCGCCACGGTCTCGACAAGGGCGGTATAGACCGAGGCATAATCGGCATCGCCCACGGTGATTTCCGCGCCGTCGGCGAGGAAACCGCAGGACAGGGCCAGGGTGCGCAGGACCCGGCGTTCGGACAGCAAGTTGTCGATTTCCAGGCGCTCTATGCGTCGCCCCATGCCCGCGGCGACGAGCCAGGTGTGGAATGCGACCGGGTCGGCGCCGGCATCGGGGACGGCGCGGTCGATGGCGAGAGCGATCGGAGTCAGAGCTTTGGCGGCGGCAATCATGCGGCGATATCCTTTTTTGCGGCACCGATCTTGGTGCACCAATCGCGCCAGAGACGCCGATAGAGCCCTTCGAGGCCGCGCGTGAATCCCGGTCCGTCGAGCAGGGGCGAGACCGCGATCCTTGAGCGGAGGCTTTGGCGCATTCGGGCGAGGCGTTCAATGTCGAACGCCAGCTCGGCGGCGCGCATCACGTATCCCGTGGGCGAGTCGGTGACGAAGGCGTCGAGCCCGGCGGCGCGAAGGATGCTTCCCGTCATGCGGGCCGAGCTGCGATCGCCCGCGAGCGAGACGACCGGCACGCCCATCCACAACGCTTCCATGGTTGTGGTGCCGCCGCCATAGGGGAAGGTGTCGAGCGCGATATCGATCTTGGCATAGGTCGCGAGATGCGACCGGGCATCTGGACTGAAGTCGAGCAACTCGATCCTGCCCGCATCGATACCGTGGGCCGCGAAACGTCCAAGCGTGCGGGCGCGCGTGGCCGCGTCGCCGAAGGCCTTGGTCTTGAGAACCAAGCGGCTTTGCGGCACGGCGACCAGAACGGCCGACCACAGTGCGATCGTGTCGTCCGACAATTTGGCGCCGGCATTGAACGAGCCGAAAACAATCCCGCGCCCCAGCGCAGCCGGACTCGGCGCGACCTCGGGCGCGTCGGTCGGTGGCGAATAAACAAAATTACACCCGGCCAGGCGTTCGATGCGCTCGGAAAAATGCTCGGGCGCGCCTTCGGGCATTAGGAATGCGTCGCCGATGCGGAATTCGATGGCTGGCACCGCCGTGGTCGCGGCATAGCCGAGATAGCTGGCCTGAATCGGCGCGGGCTTCAACGCCAGGGCCGTCAGGCGGTTGCCGTTGGTGTGCCCCGCAAGATCGACCAGGATGTCGATGCTATCGGCGCGGATCGCGTCGGCCATCTGCGCGTCGTCCAGGCCGATGGTCGAGCGCCAGACATCGACATGGGCGCGTAGGGCGGCGCTCGTGTCGTCGGGCGCGGCGACTTCGGCATAGGCGTAGATGTGAAACGCGTCACGGTCGTGAGCCACCAGGATGGGGTTCAGGAATGCGGCGACCGCGTGACTGTCGAGATCCGGCGAGACATAGCCGATGCGCAAGACCCGGTCGGGGTCGGGGTGATTGGCATGCGGCTCGGGCCGATGGTCGATGCGGCCGTGTTCGACGGCCCATTCCCGGTGCTCGGTCCACAAGGTCTCGACGCTTTGCGTGGAATCGTAGCCCAGCGCGAGAAGGAGATTCGAATGAATCGCCGCTGCGAGTTTCGAGCGCGCCCGGCGCGCCGTCGCCAGAGCCTGACGGAAGGCGGCTTCGGCTTCCGCGTGCGCGCATCGCATGAGGTGCAAATTGCCGAGATTGTTGTACGCCTCGGGCCGCGACGGATCGAGCGTTAGGGCATTCTCGTAGGACCGAGCCGATGCCTCGTACCATCCGAGCGACTGGAGCGATGCCCCGCGATTGATCAGTGCATCGACGAAACCGGGATTGCGGGCGAGCAAAGCATCATAAGCCGCAACCGCCTCCGCGTGCCGTCCCGTGCGGGCATAAAGATTGGCGCGATTGAACATGGCGAACGCATCATGAGACTTGATCGCGATTGCCCGGTCGAAGGCGCTCTCGGCGCCCGCGTTATCGACTTCGTCCATCAACAGATCGCCGAGATTGGACAAGGCTTCGACGTGACGGTCGTCGCGCGCCAGCGCCGCCCGGAAATCCTTTTCCGCGCCCGCATTGTCGCCCGCTGCGCGTCGGGCGAGCGCGAGATTGTTCAGCGTTTGCGCTGAGGGCGCGCGCGCGAAGGCGCGTTCGTGCAAGACGATGGCGTCCGCGGGACGCCCAAGTTTCTGCAGCGCCACGCCGCGCAAATCCAGCGTCTCGGCATCCTCGCCCATGCCGTCGAGCGCCGTGATCGCGCTCCGCGCATCGTCCGCCATCAGCCAGGCGCGGGCCCATTCGTGCCGCAGACCAGGATTGCTTGCCGAAAGCGCGACCGCGCGTCCGAAGGCATCGGCGGCCTCCTGCGCGCGCTCGGCGGCGATCAGGGTTCTGGCCAAGCCGAGCCAGGGCTTGGCATTATCCGCGTCTCGGTTGATTGCTTGACGAAAGGATTCGATCGCATCGTCCGTGCGGCCAAGCGCGCGCAGCGACAATCCGAGATTGGCCAGCATGTCCGGCGAGTTGGGGGCAAGCGCGAGCGCGCCCTCGATCAAGCGCACGGCGTCTTCGTGGCGGTCTTGCTGACCGGCGGCTACTCCCGCCAAATGGCGCGCATCGGCATTGCCGGGGTCGTCGGCAAGGATCGCCTCGTACGCGGTGGCGGCGGCGGCGATATCGCCCGCGCGATGGCGCGCCATCGCATCGGCAAGGCGCGCGGCGGCGGCGGGGTTTAGTCTACGGCCGGAACTCACGCCATCACCTTTTCGTCGCGTGCTGCCGGAGTAGCGGCGCCGAATCCCTTGCGACGCATCTCGCCTTCGAGACGCACGTCGTACAGCACGATGTCGCGCACGACGCCTTGCTCCTCCACCCGCTCGACGCCGTGAAACGAGTTGTCGGACTTGGCGAAAGCAAAAAGCGAGTTTGGCAGGTATTCCATGGTGGCGATCCGCTCGAAGGGTTCGGGGTGATAGTGCGGTCCGCCCTCGCATGTGAATTTCCTGTCGGCGGGGAGATAGAGCGAGGTGCCGTGCGCGCGCCAGCGCGAATCCGCCGGTAGGTAGAACAGCGCGGAGAGCAACCGATGGGGCGCATCGGTGTGCGGTCCGATGTGATAGCCCGTGCCATCCTTCACAAGGTATGTCTCGGGCTCGGCCGTGACATCGCCCTCAAGATCGGCGAAGCGTTTCTGGATCGCCCCTTCGAATTTGGCGATCAACAGGGCCATGAGTTCCTGGTCGAGAAGAAGCTCGCGCGCGCCCCGCCAAAAGCGCGCGGCTTCGGCATCGAGCGCCCCGAGCGCCTCGTCGGCGAGAAAGAAAATCGCACGCTCGGGATAGGCGCCGCGTGTCACGCGGCCGGTTTGGGCGATGCTGGTATAGGCGGCGGCCGAGGGAAGGCGGCGGCGCAGTTCGGCGTAGAAATCGTCCGGAAACACGCCTTCGAGAAAGAAATGGGCATAGGGATAGGGTCGCGCGGGCGCGTTGCCGATGCGGTACAGCATGTGTCGCTTAACGTCGGAAAACATAATTTCCACACCCTTTGAAAAGACCGTCGGTTCGCATTGAGGCGTCCGATTCGGCTTGCGAGTAGCAAAATCCCAGCTCGCCCAAGCGCTCGACGATTCTCCGGTGTTCAGGCAGGGCACGGTTGATCTCGACGAGAACGCTGGCGCATCGCGGATCGGCCAGCGTTCCAGCCGCACCTGCCACGACCTTGTGTTCGATGCCGTCGACATCAATCTTGATGTGGCGCGGCACGGGCACGACATTGGCTTGGACCAATTCGTCGAGTTTCACCGCGAAGGAACCTTGGGCGAAGGGAAAGACGCGCGGGGCCAGATGGAAGTCCACCGCCTCGCCAAAGCTATGACAGGAATGGCCGGCTGAAGCGTGACTGACATGCAGCGCGCCGAAGCCGCTTTCATCGGCCAGGGCGGCGCAATAGCCGGTGACGCGTTCGGATAGATTGTTGAGCGCGATATTGCGGCAGAGCGTGGCGTAGTTCTGCGCCTCGGGCTCGAAAGCGAAGACGCGCGCGCCGCGCAACACGGCGGCCCAGATGGTGTAGAGACCGATATTCGCGCCAATATCGAGCAGCGTGTCCCCGGGCGCGAATCCATCGATCCACGCGATGGTGTCCGGCTCCTTCTCCAGCACGGTCTCCACGCGCCACAGAATCAGACGATTGGGCGCGCAATAGCGCATCTCGGCGCCGGCGTGACGATAGGTCACGACCGGTTCCATGTCTTCGTAGCGGGCGACGAGCTCCGCCGGCGTCATCTGGGCGGCGTCAGGCATCGAAGTAATTCGCGATAAAGCGGTCGAGGATGAGCGCGACCGTGCGGCGACTGACGTGCCGGGTATTGCCGTCATCGCCGTACATGGCAACGGGCAGGTGACAGCCGAGCCATTTTACGATTTCGAAGGAGGGCCAATAATGCACGCCGGGAAGCTTTCTTTGCATCAGCCCGTCGATGGCCACGCGCAGGATGGACTTGGACACGCAATCGGCGGTGATGCACGAGACGTCCTGGAACGTCGCCTTGAGCGGCACCGGCGAAAGCGTCGTCACGATCGGCTTGTCGCCGCAGTGCCGGCGCAGCAGCGCGACAATGGCCGCGAGATTTTCTTCGTTCTCGGACACACTCGAGATGCGGCATTCGTGGCGGTTTTCGTCGAATTGCGATTTCGGCACGCCGCGCCAGAACACCCCGCCCGTCGCCTTGTCGATCCAAACTTCGGCGAGACCGACGGTCAGCACGAAGCCATCTGCGCGCGCGAAGGTTTCCCGGTAGGCACGCTGCTCGGCTTCGGGGGTCCATTTGATGGCGCCGCCCGATTCGTGTTCGTCATACCAATAGGCCGAAGTCGAGGTCTCGCCGGTTAGGCTCCATTCGATGAACTGGCGGAGCGCGAAGGTGTTGTTGAGGCCCGGCGGCACGAAGATGAGCTGGGACTGATGGCCATTCTCGGCCAGGTACTTGCGCAACTCCTCGGCGAAACATGAGCCGAGCGTGAGTAAGCTCGAGTCCTTGCGGAATGGCTTCGTCGCCGGTAGCCAACCTTTGAGCACGTAACGCTCCACCAGACGCGGCAAGTCGTCGAAATCGGCCATCTCGCGCGGGAACGGCTGGGCGCGGCGGCTGAAGTACCACGGCTCCAAGGTCTTAAAATCGAGAGTCTGGCCGAGCGTGCCGGCGAAGATATGCGGCTCGAAGCGATTGCGCCGCAGATAGCCGCGCACATCGTCCTCGACCGCCACGCCTTGCGCCTTGAGCATCGCGGCCAGCTCGGCCTCGAAGCAAGGCGTGAAGCGCAGCATCTTCAAGCAGGCGTGGAAGATCTGCTCGGCCTGGTCGGCGTGTCCCGTCTGGTAGGCGACGATGCCGAGATAGTAGAGCGCGTCGCATTCGCGCATACCCGTCGCCATTAACGTCCTGTAGCCCTGCTCAGCGCCGGAGAGATCGCCGGCGGCGTGAAGCGCCAGCGCCGTGCGGAGAGTGTCCGCCGACGCCGCGAGGCGCGTATTCGCTTGTATGGTGTCCGGCATCCGGATTTCGAGGGCGGCCATGGCGGGGCTCAATGCGTGCCGGCGAAAATTTCCGGCTGGTCTATCGACCACGAAGACGCGATGCGGGCGTCGGGCGCGCCTTGCGCCACGCGCTGGGCATGCCAGTCGTCGCGTTCCGCCAGCCAATGCTCGGCATAGGCGACATCGCGCCAATCCTTGAACCACGGACCGCCGCGCGTGTAGTGGACGGCCGAGGGCACGCCGAGTTCGGGTTTCGCGCTCCAGCCTTCGAGCCAGTTCCAGCGTTCGGGCAAGGCGCCGATCAGCGCGTCGTCGAGCCATTGGAGGCGGTGGAGATAGGCGCCCGATTCGCCGTTGACGATGTCGGGCGTCAGCGCGGCATTCGCGGGATGGCCGCAATTGTAGAGCACGAGGCTCGACCAGTTCTTGCGCGGATAGACGCTTTGGCGCGCACCGTCCATCTTCCACGTCTCGGTTGGGCGGTGATCGTGCTGCACGCACATGGCCGCGTAGTTGTTGTCGGCATGGGCGAGGAGTTTGGATACGTCGTCGAGCCACAGGAAATCGCAATCGCAGAACAGCGCCCAGCCCTGGTAGCCCATGAGATAGGGCACGAGGAAGCGCGTGTAGGCGAACTCGGTCGAGGCCAAGGGGTCGCGGGCGCGGCGATAAAGGCCGAGGGCGGCGAGCGCGCGCTGGCGCATGGGGATGACGGATACGTGCTGGGAGGCGCGGCGCAGCAGAGAATGGCGGCAAATCTGATAGGCGATGTCCTCGCGGCTGTCCCAGCCGACGAAAACCTTGAGCGTGTCGCTCATGAAGCTGTCCTTTTGGTCGCGGGACGTGCCGAGATCGCCGCCCCTTCGTCTGCGTGAGGGAGCAAGTCTTGCGCCAGCGCCGAGAGGGCGCCCACCCAGCCGTCTTCAAGACTTTGTCGGAAAACGCGAAATCCCGGAAACCACGGCGTGGACGAGCCGCAAGCGCGCCAGCGGAACTCGGCGGATACGGGCACCAGGACGCGGCAGGTTTTGCCGATGCAGGCACGAATGTGCATGTTGGTGTTCGACACGCCGGCATAGAACTCCAGCGCCGACATGAGCGCCGCGCAATCCCGCAAGTCATCGGTGATGGCGGTCAAATCCGGCGCCATCCGGCCCAGGGCGGCGCAGAACTCGGCGTATTCATCGGACGTTCCGCCGCGTTGAAACACGATGGGGGTGCCGGGGATCGGGGCCAGAGCGCGGCCGAGCGCTTCGGGTGAAATCGCCTTGTAGAGCTTATCGCGTGCCGCGGCGCCGGCGCGCCAGGTCACGCCGCAATAGGGCGGCGGGCCGAAATCCGCCAAACGCGCGCGCCAATGCGCCGTATCGGCTTCGGGCACCGCCACGGCGAACGGCGGTGGGGTCGCGTCGCCGGTGGCGAGCAGATAGGGCAGATCGCCGACCGACACGGTCGCGTCCACGCCGCTTGGCCGGTCGTCCGGCGCAAGCAGCGCGTCGATCCACGGATGGCCGCCTAGCAAGGGGGCGAGTTTGGGGTGCGGTTCGTAGCCGAGCCACGCGCCCCGCGCCTTGAGCGCGCCGAGGAAGCGAAGAAAAAACATTTCGTCGCCCAAACCCTGATCGCGCAGCACCCGCAGGCGCACGCCGCGAAGATCGACCGGCAAGGGCAATTCCGGCATGGGTGCGGCCGCGCGATCGACCCCGTCACGGTAGCGGTAATCGGCCCAAGCGCCGTGCCCAATGGTGAGCGCGGCGATCGCCCGGTTGCGCCGTGCGCCCGCATGGGCTGGATCGCGATCAAGGGCGCGGTCGTAGCACACAAGCGCACCCGCGAAATCGCCGTGGTTCTTGCGGGCAAAGCCGAGATTGGCGTGGGCGTCCGCCAGGTCCGGATCGAGCGTGCACGCGGTCTCGAATGCCGCCAGGGCTTTGGCGACATGCCCGGATTCGTGGCGTACGACGCCAAGATCGCTCCAACTCGCGGTGCGCTTGGGGTCGAGGGCGAGGACGCGTTCGAATGCCGCCTCGGCGTCGGCGAGCCGTCCGGCGCCGTGCGCCTCCAAGCCGATTCGGTGCCAAAGTTCCGCCGCGTCAGGCAGATCCGCGAGCGGATCGGCTTCTGGCGAAATGTCGAGAGGCAGGCGCGCAAGTTCCTCGAGGGCTTGCTCGTGCGTCGGCCGCAAGGCCAAGACGCGCCGCCAGGCGCCGCCCGCGATCGCATTGCACCCAAGGCGCGAGGCGATGAGTGCGAGATTGCTCCAGGTCTCGACCGCATCCGGCTTAAGCCGCAGCGCCGTCCGGTAGCTCTCCAGCGCGTCCGGCGCACGGCCGTCTGCGGCCAGAAGATTGCCGAGATTGTTGTGCGCCTCGAAAAGTCCGGGATTGCGTGCGAGCGCGCGCCGGAATGCCCGCTCGGCTTCCTCGGCGTGCCCCAGGGCGCGCAGGCTCGCCCCGTATGCCGCCAGGCAAGGCACGTCGTCCGGCGCGCGCGCCAGCGCGTCTGCCAGGATGACCCTCGCCTCGTCGTGGCGGTCACGCTGCTGGTGGGTGACGGCCAGAAGGCGGGCGGCATCGAGGCATTGCCGATCCGCCGCAATCGCCGCGCGATAGAATGCGGCGGCTTTTTCGACGCGGCCCAGGCGATGGGCCGCCAGGCCGTCGGCAAGGTGGCGCGGAGCCAATTCGCTTGCGGGCCGGGCGGCGCGTCGCTGATGCCGGTTCATCGCCGCACCGCGCGCGCGGCCAGGGCGGGTTCGACTCGGGCGATCAGATGCGGCCAATCATTCGCCTTGGGCTGATGGAACAGCCGTGCATTGGGATAACAGCGGTTCATTTCGGTTGCGCGCGTCGAGGGCGCGAGGGCATCGCCCAAAC
>JBJXGH010000111.1:0-33407 GCA_046153685.1 Alphaproteobacteria bacterium | reverse complement strand
CGAGGATGACATCGTGCTCCCTTAAGATGCTGGCTCGCACCGTGTCGAGAACATGGGCCTCGCCCAAAACGACTCCCTTTCCAGCGTCATCAAGTGTCCGTCGCTGATCCGCCTGAAACGAGAAATTCCCGCGGAATTCTCCATACTCGGTTGGCTGGGAGTGATTCGCGTCGAAGCCGCCGCCGAATTGATGCGCCTCGATGTCATGATCAAAAGTTTCCCGTAACGCAAAGGCGTCGAAGGTAAAGCGCCAAAGATCACTGGGCCTAAAAATTGCCTGGATGTCGCCCTTGTTGCGAGCGGTTTCTGCGGAGTCCTGATCGACACTGTAGTACCAATAGCGATAAGCCGTCTGCCATTGATCGTTATGCCGAAGCGTGAGTTTTGTTCCGGTATCAATTTCGTCCCGTGCAAGGTCTCCCTTTTCATTGTGATACCGAAAGAAGCTGCTCAGCTGATGCTGCCCGTTGGCCCCCAGCGCGAGTTCGTGCTCAACCCGGAAATCCTGGCGATGGGTGTCGTAGTCGGTCAGGGTGCCTTCGTAATCACTTTCTTCCTTTTCATGATCCAATACGACCCGGAGCGACTGCTGCTCGCCGATCTCCCATTGGTTGTCGAGCGTAAGTCGGGTGTTTTGAAGGTGCTCATCATCGGACTCGTACTGATTTCCTGTCCGGTCGATGTCAGACCAGTCCAGCGAAAGCTCTCCGCTCCAGTTCCCTGACGACCAGAACGCAGCTGCACCCGCCTGGCTCCGCTCTTCCAGCAGCGACGGAAGGAACTGGCGGGGAAGCCGGTCGCGACCCTTCAGCGCATAAACGCGCCCGCTGATGGGCTCGTCGGGAAACAAATCCACATTCAGGTCATATTCAAGGAGAGAACCGGAGTCGTAGTCGTTGCGCGTAATTCCATCATACTCCTCGCGCGCTTCCTCCTGCGAAAGTCCGAATCGCAACCGCGCGTCCCATCGAATGACACGCGGATCAACGAGATGGCCGTCGAGGCGCAGGCTCACAGTTTCATCGAATCGCCAGTCGCGATTTCGTTGCGTGGTGTCTCGCCGGTCGTCCCGGTGTGAACGGACCCGCCGCTCCTGATAACTTCCGTCGAGTTCGAGCTGGAGATCTGATGCCCGGAACGAAAACGCCGGAGTCCGGGCGACGCTGCCGTCTGAATCCTGAGACGCCATTTCTTCCTGAGGATCGGGTAGGGCGGCAAACGCCGCATGCAGCCGAATTGAGGGCAACATGAATGATGTGATGTACAGGCAGGTAAGCCCCTTCCATCCGTGTATGACCGGTAGGCGCATCACACTCCGTGATGTAGATCGGAACTTGGGAACGATTTTCCAGACCGCGATGCAAAATATAAGTGTGTTGTCGTTGACAGTAAAGAAGAATCGCAAATACTTTTGGATCAACTCGATCAGTGTTGCGGCATATGCGAAATTCAAAATTCGTGGATTTGAATTTTCCCGGCATGGAATTTGCAATCAATTCAAGTCGCGGCGCATCCAATGCGAAGGCACGTAATGCGTCGGTCGCGCCCGACGACAAAAGGAGTCGATTGTGTTTGCTACAGTACGATCAATGCGTCCGTTCATTTTTGTCCGCTCAATCGTCGTTACAACAATGTTGATTGCCGCCATTTCAGGCTGTTTTCCGATTGCCGCGCCGCCGGATGACGGCGATTCTGACGGCTACAACAACACAACCGATCCGGACAACAACGGTGCGTGGCACATCGGATCAAGCGCATGCGGATCCTGCCATCAGAACTTGGCCCTGTCACACCAGCTACACGGTCATTCGCACGCACTGAATGGGATCGAAGGTGTTGCCCCGCCATATCCGGCTGAGGGCGATCGTGCCGGCGTCCCAGCACCTCCCGACGGTTTCGATTGGGCAGACATTGCCTATGTCGTCGGTGGATACACCAGAAACGCCAATTTTATTGACTTGGATGGATACCTCCTCACAACCGGGCTGGAGCGTGTTCCGACACAGTGGAACCAAGCCTTTCCTCCCAATGGAACTACCCCCGGCTTTGCGGATTACGAACCCACCGCAGAAGCACCTATTCCCTATGACTATTCTTGCTTTCAGTGCCATACCACAGACGCCCGACCGCAAAACGAGGGGTTTCCGACGTATCAGGAAAACCGTCCCGGTCTCATCGGGGCTTGGCATGAGGCCGGTGTTCAATGCGAGGCCTGTCACGGTCCGGGCTCAAATCATGTTTCCAATCCCTCTGCACGCGACCTCTTTGTGGGAAATTCCGCAGACAATTGTGGAAAATGCCACACTCGCGGCGCCGATCCAGAAAAAATCACGGCAAATGAAGGATACATTCTCAATTACTCACAGTATCCGGAGTTGCGTGCCAGCGGCGGCCATTCCGAGTTCGCATGCGTAACGTGCCATGATCCACACGCCGGTACGAACTACGATCGCGAGAATGCGATCCGAAATGAATGTGCTGCCTGTCATTCCGACCACAACATGGCGATTCATGAAGGCCTCACTTTCGTTCGGGGAGACTATTCCGAGGAGTTGAGCTGCGTGAGTTGCCACATGCCCTTTGCTACGCGAAGCACGACGGCCGCAACGACCGACGTTGTAGGGGGCATGGGCAGAATGGGGGATACGCGAACACACATTTTTAGAATCAATACCGAACCGGTGAACTATCAAGCATTCTTCACAAGCGATGGCACCGACGTTACTCGAAACTCCACAGGCGAAGCAGCTGTGACCATGGACTTCGTTTGTTTTCGCTGTCACAGCGGCATCGGCAACGCGGGTGTCATTGATTCACTTGAATTAGCCTCCGGCGTGGCATCCGGAATGCACTCAATTACGCGGCCGCCTGGCAAACAGCGCGGGCAATGATTGGGTGGGAAGTTCACAAGAGGAGGTGACTTATGCACCGTAGAAGGCAGGAACGGTTTTCCCTGGTTCTGGTGTCGGCCACCATATCGCAGAATATCTTCACCTTTGGGCCCCGCTCTGCGCCGACCTCGGCGAGGGCTGTCTTTGCGACGCTCATCCCGAATTCCATTTCGGACGGGTCATTCAGGTGCATGTAGTGGGTGAGCCAAATCTGCTGCGACTTGAGTATGCCTTCTAATCCGCGTGCGTCAGTGTAGTGATAGAGTGGTGTTTTGATGGCGTTATTGGAATCGGTTGCAAGCAAGCGAGTTCTGCTCGATTCGGCGTAGGCTTCCACGGCTGCCTTGAAAGGTGGGGTCAAGGGCTTCCACTTTTGACGATCAATCATTATTCGAGATGTCCTCTACGCCGGCCGGTTGCCTACGCGAATAGTTTTGCGATATCCGCCATCGGGCGAAAGAGCTGCATCGGTTTTTACGGAAACGGTAAAAAGCTCTCACGTTCGTAGAAGCGTCGCACTGCATCGTCTTCGGTGGCTCTTGGTCGCGGCAAGAAGATGCGATACCGGTTCGCTCCGGCATCCGGTGGGACTCTCGAATTTCGGCCAGGACGCGATTCTCTAACAAATTGAAATAATGGAATATAATTGCCGTACCGACTTGGATGTCGGTTCGGTTCATTTGGAGAGAACCGGCAAAGAGAGAGGCAATGCGGCCGAAAATGGTGCCTGAGACCGCGCGGCCGGTTCGGCTTATTCCGCCAGAGCCTTTTGATACATGGGCTTTTTCAGCCGCGCGTATCGCGACGGAGAGAGTCACGTTGGAAGAAATTGGCGGACAGGGAGGGATTCGAACCCTCGATAGGGCTTTACAACCCTATAACGGTTTAGCAAACCGCCGCCTTCAGCCGCTCGGCCACCTGTCCCGCGCGATTCTTCCGCGCCGCCCTTCTAATCGGCCCTGCCCGACCCGTCAACGAGCGGCCAAATAGCGCCGCCGGCGGCCCCGGTATGTCCCCTGTATCGCGTGTATCGCGCATCACAGCCAGCGCCTTGCCCTGTGTCGTCCATCACAGCCGCGTCCATCTACTGCGCCTAGGGTTCCGCCATGACGCTTCGGAGGGGCCAGGACCCAAGCACCGGGCGCCGCACGTTAACGAAGTTTTCAGCGTAACCGGGCCAGGCTTAACCAAGCCGGAAGTAAGACCGAACATTGGAGAGAGAAATGTCGCTGTCACGGAAATGCGTTCGGACCATGCTCGACCTCGTCGAGATCAAGTTGAGCACGATCCAGGTTTCCGACCGCGAGGACGCGCGCGAAGCGGCGATCCTCAAAACCTGCCGCGATGAACTGGCGGCCCTATTGCTGCGCAAGGCCGCGCTGGCCGCCGCCGCCCGCCCCGCGCCGGCCGAGAGCGCGCACGCCGGGCACTAGGTTTGCTCGGATGCGCCCACCCGCCGCGCACTGGGTTCGTTAGGGCACGCCTTGCCCGACGGGCGCTAGGTTTGTTCGGGCGCAGCCCACCCACTTGGACGCGCCTCAGGCGGGCACGGCCATGCCGCGCTGGACCGCCGGCCGGCCGCCGACCGTGTCAAACCAGCGTTTGACGTTCGGGAATTCCGCCAGCTCGATGCCCTGCCAGCCATGGCGTGCGGTCCAGGGATAGGTCGCCATATCGGCGATGGAATATGCGCCCGCCATGTATTCGACCTCCCCGAGCCGACGGTCGAGCACGGAGTAAAGCCGCCGCGTTTCCTTGGTGTAGCGTTCGACCGCATAGGGAATCTGCTCGGGCGCGAAGCGGCGAAAATGATGCGCCTGGCCGAACATCGGTCCCACCCCGCCCATCTGGAACATGAGCCATTGCAAAACGACCGAGCGGCCGCAGGGATCGCGGGGGAGGAACGCACCGGTCTTTTCCGCGAGATAAATCAGGATCGCCCCCGATTCAAAAACGGCGAAGGCCTTACCCTCGGGGCCTTCACGATCGACGATGGCTGGAATCTTGCCGTTCGGATTGACCGCCAAATAGGCGGGCGTGAACTGGTCGCCTTTCATGATGTCGATGACGCGAACCTCGTAGGCGAGGCCCATCTCCTCGAGCCCGATCGAGACCTTGCGGCCATTGGGCGTGCCGAAGGTATAAAGCTCAATCATCCGAAACTCCCTCAACCGCCGTGAGCAATCAATTCGGGCGACCGGCTCAGCCAATCATCCCGGCGCGCCGGCAATGCGCGCGACAGCCCCTTTCTCGAGGCGCGCCGTATCCACGATGGCGCGGGTATGCGTGCCCTCGCCCACCAAGCCCGCGCGGTCGAACATTTGGACCTTGAAGCGGTAGAGTTTGCCCGCCATGCCGAGAAAGGTCGATACCGCACGCATGCTTTCCCCGCCGGGAGTCGCGGCAAGATGCGTTACGTTCACGCCCACGCCGACCGATAGCTGCCCCGCGGACACTTCGGGCGCCATCAGACGCGCCGAGCAGATTTCCATGAGCGCGATCATGCGCGAGGTCGAGAACACCGGCGGAAAGGCGTCGCCTGCGTCCACCGCCAGCGCATTCGCCAAATCATCTTGCCGCAGAGTATAGGCCATTTCCCGCGTGGCCCCCGCCGTCAGCGCCACGGCGCGCCTCAGCGTCGCTGATATTGCGCCGCGCCGAACAGCATTTCGCGCGTGCGGTCGTCGATGGGGCCCGTCCGCCGACGCTCGGATAACACTTGAAGCGCCTTCTGCACGGCGGGCCGCGCCTCGATGACTTCGAGCCAGCGCTTCACGTTCGCGAACTTCTCGATGTCCTGCCCCATGTTCTCGTGCAAGCGCACCCAAGGAAAACAGGCCATGTCGGCGATGGAGTAATCGTCCATCAGGAATTTCCGCTTATGGAGCCGCCGGTCGAGCACGCCGAGCAGCCGGCCGACCTCGTTGGTGTAGCGGTCGATGGCGTAAGGAATGGGCTCCGGGGCATATTTGCGGAAGTGATTGCACTGGCCGAACATGGGACCGATGCCGCCCATCTGGAACATGACCCAGCACAGCGTGGCGTAGCGGCCGCGCGGATCGTGGGCCATGAACTTGCCCGTCTTTTCGGCCAGATACAGCAAAATCGCGCCCGATTCGAAAAGCGATATCGTTCTCCCGCCCGAGCCAGCGTGATCGACCAGCGCGGGCATCTTGTTGTTGGGGCTGACCTTCAGAAATTCGGGTTTGAACTGGTCGCCCGCGCCGATATCGATCGGAATGACGTTGTACGTCAGGCCGCATTCCTCGAGCATGATGTGGATCTTGTGCCCATTGGGCGTGGGCCAGGTGTAAAGATCGAGCGCTGCATCCATGGCCGGTCTCATCTCCGCGCGTACTGATCGGCGCCGAACAGCGCCGACCACGATTTTTCCGTGAAACCGTTCACGATGTCCTCGGTCCGCTTCATATCCTTGGCGATGGCGGGACGCGCACTCAAGGCATCGAACCAGCGCCTCACATGAGTAAATTCCGCCATGTCCACGCCCTGGCGGCCATATAGTCGCGTCCACGGGAAGATCGCGATATCGGCAATGGAATATTCGCCGGCGACATACTCGCGGTCCGCGAGCTGCCGATCGAGCACGGAATACAGCCGGCGGGCCTCGTTGGTATAGCGATCCATGGCGTATTTGATGCGGGTCGGCGCATAGGCGTTGAAATGGTGCGCCTGGCCGAGATAAGGCCCAAAGCTGCCCATCTGCCAGAACACCCATTTGAGCGTCGTCCAATGCCCCTCGGGATCGCTGGGAAGGAACATGCCGGTCTTCTCGGCGAGATAGACAAGGATAGCTCCCGATTCGAACAGCGAAATGGGATTGCCGTCGGGGCCTTCGCTATCGATGATCGCCGGAATCTTGTTGTTGGGACTGATGGCGAGAAATTCCGGTTTGAACTGATCGCCTTCATCGATGTTCACCCAATGCTCGGTGTACGCCAGGGCGCACTCCTCAAGCATGATGTGAATCTTCTGGCCGTTCGGTGTGGCGGCGGTGAAAAGGTCGATCATGTCTCGCTCCGCAATTCCGCGCGGAGACTAGGCACGCCGAGCACCGCCGATCAAGCGCGCTCGGGAGATTTCGCCCTTGACGCGCTTCGCTCGGCTTGCCTCAACCCTTGGCTTTTTTCCGCAACAATTCGTTGACCAAGGCTGGGCTGGCCTTCCCCCCCGTCGCCTTCATCACCTGACCCACGAACCAGCCGAGCAATGCGTCCTTGCCCGCGCGTACCTGCTCGAACTTTTCCGCATTGGCCGCGATGACGCTGTCTATGGCGGCCTCGATCGCGCCCGTGTCCGTGATTTGCGTTAGCCCCTTGGCCGCGACGATGGCACGCGCGCCCTTCGCCGTCTCGAACATCTCGTCGAACACGTCCTTGGCGGTGCGCCCCGAGATGGTGCCGTCGGCGACGAGATCGACGAGCTCGCCCACGGCCGCGGCGCTCACGGGCGAATCGGACACCGATTTTCCGGCCTTGTTCAATCGGCCGAACAGCTCGCCCATGACCCAGTTCGCGACCAGCTTGCCGTCGCGCCCCTTGGCGACCGCCTCGTAATATGCGGCCGTCTCGCGCTCGGCCACGAGGACTCCGGCGTCGTAGGGCGTGAGGGAATATTCGCGCATGAAACGCGCCTTCTTGGCATCGGGTAATTCCGGCAGGGCGCGGCGCAAATCTTCGACCCATTCCGGATCGAGAACCAGGGGCAGCAAATCCGGATCGGGAAAATAGCGGTAATCGTGGGCGTGCTCCTTCGAACGCATCGGGCGGGTGGTGCCCTGGCGTGAATCGAACAGGCGAGTTTCCTGAGCGATCACGCCGCCATCCTCGATGATTTCGACCTGGCGGCGCGCCTCGTATTCGATGGCCTGCTGGACGTAGCGCATGGAGTTTACGTTCTTGATCTCGCAGCGCGTGCCGAGCGGCGCTCCGGGCCTGCGCACCGAGACGTTCACGTCGGCGCGCATGGAACCCTCGTCCATGTTGCCGTCGCAGGTGCCGAGATAGCGCATGATCGAGCGCAGCTTCCTCAGATACAGCCCCGCCTCCTCCGCCGTCCGCATGTCCGGCTCCGAGACAATTTCCATGAGCGCCACGCCCGCACGGTTCAAATCGACATAGGACAGGCGCGGGTCCTGGTCGTGCAGGCTCTTCCCCGCGTCCTGCTCCAGATGCAGGCGGGTGATGCCGACCGTCTTGATCGTGCCGTCCGGCATGTCCAGGGTCAGGGTGCCCTTGCCCACGATGGGTTGGAGGTACTGCGAAATCTGATAACCAGCGGGCAAATCGGCGTAGAAATAATTCTTCCGGTCGAACACCGAGCGGACATTGATCTCGGCGTCGAGACCCAGTCCAGTGCGCACCGCCTGCGACACGCAGACCGCGTTAATCACCGGCAACATGCCCGGGAACGCAGCATCGACGAACGACACTTGCGTATTCGGCTCGGCACCAAACGCGGCCGCCGCGCCCGAGAACAATTTGGCTTGCGATACAATCTGGGCGTGGACCTCGAGCCCGATTACCACTTCCCACTCGCCGGTTTCACCCCTGATCGCCATGGTGCTCTCCGTTCCTCAGGACGGCCGCGCGACGAAACCGGCCGCGTCTTCGAGGACCTTGGCGGCGCCGAGCACCGTTTCCTCGTCGAAGGTTCGGCCGATGACGTGCAAACCCAAAGGCAGGCCGTCGCCCGACAGGCCCGCGGGCACGGACACGGCCGGAAGCCCGGCAAGATTTACGGTCACGGTGAAGATGTCGTTCAAATACATCTGTACGGGATCGGCCGTCTTCTCGCCGTGCGCGAAGGCGGCGGACGGAGTGGTCGGCGTAAGAATCGCATCCACGCGCTGAAAGGCCTCGGTGAAATCGCGGGCGATCAGCGCGCGCACGCGCTGGGCCTTGAGATAGTAGGCGTCGTAATAGCCCGCAGACAAAACATAGGTGCCAATCATCACGCGCCGGCGCACTTCGGCGCCGAAACCCAAGGCGCGCGTGCGCTCATACATGTCGTCGAGGGTTTCGCCTTCGATTCGGAGGCCAAAGCGCACGCCGTCATAGCGCGCGAGATTGGACGACGCCTCGGCGGGCGCCACGATGTAATACGCGGGCAGTGCATATTTGGTGTGGGGTAGTGATATCTCGACCGCCTCGGCACCCGCCGCCGTGAGCCAATCGATGCCCTGGCGCCACAACCGCTCGATGTCCTCGGGCATCGAATCGAGACGGTATTCCTTCGGAATGCCGATCTTCAGGCCCTTCACCCCGCGACCCAGCGCCGCCGCAAAATCGGGCACGGGTGCCGCGAACGAGGTCGAGTCCTTGGGGTCGTGCCCAGCCATGGCCTGAAGCATCAGCGCGGAGTCCTCGACCGTGCGCGCGAAGGCCCCCGCCTGATCGAGCGAGGACGCGAAGGCCACGATGCCCCAGCGCGAACAGCGTCCATAAGTCGGCTTCAGGCCGACGATGCCGGTGAATGCCGCAGGCTGTCGGATGGAGCCGCCGGTATCGGTACCCGTCGCGCCGAGCGCGAGGCGCGCGGCGACGGCCGCAGCCGAGCCGCCCGACGAGCCACCCGGCACCAATGGGCGATTGTCGCCCCGCCGCGTCCACGGACTTGTCACCGGGCCGAAATGGCTCGTCATATTCGACGAGCCCATGGCGAATTCGTCGAGATTGGTCTTTCCCAGCATGACCGCGCCCGCGCGCCACAGATTGGCGGTGACGGTCGATTCGTAAGGCGGCACGAAACCTTCGAGGATGTGCGATCCGGCCGTGGTCCGCACGCCCTCGGTGCAAAACAAATCCTTTATCGCCAGCGGAATGCCTTCGAGCAGCCCCGCCTCTCCACGCTTGAGGCGCGCGTCCGACCGCCCGGCCATCTCGCGCGCGCGCTCGGGCGTCTCGGTGATGAACGCATTGAGGTCGCGCGCCTTGGCGGCGGCGGCGATATGGGCGTCGGCCAATTCGAGCGCGGAGAAACTCCGCTTGGCCAGGCCCGTGCGCGCCTCGGCGATCGTCAAATTGGTCAATTCCATGGCTACTCGATGACCTTGGGAACGGTGAAGAAGCCGTGCGCCGCGCCGGTCGCGTTGCCCAGGACTTTTTCAACCTGGCCACCATCGGTGACTTCGTCCTTGCGCCACGGCAGGCGCGCGTCCACCACACTCGCCATGGGTTCGACGCCGGATGTATCGACCTCGTTCAACTGCTCGATCCAGGCAAGGATACCGTCGAGTTCCCTTGCCATGGGCTCGAGATCCTTGTCCTCCACGCGCAAGCGCGCGAGGCGCGCGATATGCGCGACGGTGGCCTTATCCAACGCCATGAGATGCTCCGGGCTTTCGGGTGCCGCGCTCCTAGTAGCACCCGCCACGGGCGGACGGCAATCCATCCCGCGCTCCGGAAATGGCACGGAAGCGTCGCGAAATATCGTAAAGTTATCCTTACGTTAGTGGCGACGGCATTGGCCGTCGGGCCCCAAGCGTGCCTGGCAGCCTTGCCTCCGGCTGCCCGGCAAGGCTATGGGAGGGCATGGCCATCCTCGATCCGCGTTCCTTGCGTGTGGCGCTGTCACGGGGGAAGCGCATCTTGGGCCTCGATCTCGGCGAGAGGACGATTGGCCTGGCTTTGTCCGATACCACCCTGACGATCGCCACGCCGCAGGAAACGATTCGGCGCACCCGCTTCACGGCTGATGCCCTGGCGCTGGAGCGCTTCATGGCGGCGCGCGATGTCGGCGCGCTGCTGATCGGCCTGCCCATCAATATGGACGGTAGCGAAGGCCCACGTTGCCAATCGGTTCGTCAATTCGCGGCCAATCTTCTGATCCGCGGCGACATCCCCATAGCCTTCTGGGACGAGCGGCTTTCGACCGCCGCGGTCGAGCGCTTCATGATCTCGGAAGCCGATATCTCGCGTAAGCGGCGCGCGGAATTGGTCGACAAACTCGCCGCCGCTTACATCTTGCAGGCAGCACTCGAATCGATGCGCCACCCGTCGCCGGTCTGAGCGTTGCCGGTCTGAGCGTTGCCGGTCTGAGGGCCGCCGGACCGGGCACTGTCGCGCGAGTTGGCGGTTTTCACCGCCCCCGCCCGGTCCTATAGTTAGGGCCGATGTCCACGCCGCCCCCCCCGAATGCCGGATTCCCACACCGCCACCTTTTGGGAATCGAAGGGCTTTCGTCCGCCGAAATCACACTGCTGCTCGATCTCTCGGACGCCTATGTCGAGATCAACCGTTCCGCCAACAAGAAACGCGACCATCTCGGCGGACGGACGCTGATCAACCTGTTCTTTGAAACCTCGACGCGCACGCGCACGTCCTTCGAACTCGCCGCCAAGCGCCTCGGGGCGGACGTCATCAACATCTCGGTCAACGACAGCGCGATCAAGAAGGGCGAAACCCTGCTCGACACGGCGATGACGCTCAACGCCATGCATGCCGACGTGCTGGTCGTACGCCACCCGTTCTCGGGCGGCGTGACGCTGTTGTCGCAGAAAGTCAATTGCGCGGTCATCAACGCGGGCGATGGCAGCCACGAACACCCAACCCAAGCCTTGCTCGATGCCGTCACCATAAGGCGGCGCAAAGGCCGCCTCGAAGGCCTGCGCGTCGCCATCTGCGGCGATGTCGCTCACAGCCGGGTCGCACGCTCGAATATCCATCTGTTGAACACCATGGGCGCGCGTGTGCGCGTGGTCGGCCCGCCCACCCTGGTTCCCGGGCAAATCGGACGGCTTGGCGTGGAGGTCTTTCACGACATGCGCGAAGGCATCAAGGACTGCGACATCGTTATGATGCTGCGTCTGCAATCGGAGCGTATGCACGGCGCCTTCGTACCCTCCATTCGCGAGTATTTCCATTTCTGGGGACTTGATTACGCAAAATTGACCGAGGCCAAGCCCGATGCGCTGATCATGCATCCCGGCCCCATGAATCGCGGTGTCGAAATCGACAGCGAGGTCGCCGACGACGTGGGCCGCAGCCTCATTCGCGAACAAGTCGAAATGGGCGTGGCGGTTCGCATGGCCTGCCTCGAGATTCTGACGCGCAACCGGACGAATGGCGCGCCCGCTCCGGAGCCGGCGACATGACGCGCGAATTGCAGCGCGCGCCCGAGGGCCGCCGCACGCCGGGGCGCGTCGCCTACGTGAACGCGCGCTTGCTCGATCCCGCGAGCTCGCTCGACGCCAAGGGCGGCCTCATCACCGATGGCGAGGCGATCGCCGATTTCGGCGCCCATATCGGCCAGGGCACGATCCCCGAGGGCGCGACCATCGTCGATTGTCGCGGCCAATGCCTTGCGCCGGGCCTTGTCGATATGCGCGTGCAGGTGCGCGAACCCGGCGAGGAGCATAAGGAAACCATCGGCACTGCCAGCCGCTCGGCCGCCGCGGGCGGCGTCACGGCCATGGTCTGCCTGCCAAACACCAATCCCGTCATCGACGACGTGGCCGTCGTCGAGTTCATCGCCCGGCGCGCACGCGAAGTGAAACTGGTCAAGATTTTCGCCTACGGCTCGATCACCAAGGGGCTAAAGGGGGACGATCTCACGGAAATGGGCCTGCTCGCCGCGGCCGGCGCCGTCGGCTTCACCGACGGCGTGAAGGCCGTCGCGAACGCGCGTGTTATGCGCCGCGCGCTCACGTACTCGCGCGCCTTCGGCTCGCTGATCATCCAGCACCCCGAAGAGCCGCGCCTGGCCGAGGGCGGCGCCATGAATGAAGGCGAAGTCGCCATGCGCCTCGGCCTCTCAAGCATTCCCGCCATCGCAGAAACCATGATGGTCGAACGCGATCTGCGCCTTGTTGAAGTCACGGGCGGTCGTTATCACGCCGCGCACGTCTCGACCGCGCTCGCCCTCGAGCAAATCCGCCGGGCGAAAGAAGCGGGCCTGCCCGTCACCTGCGACACGGCGCCGCCCTATTTCGCGCTCGACGAAACCGCCGTCGGTGATTACCGCACCTTCGCCAAGCTGTCGCCGCCGCTGCGCGCAGATTCCGACCGGCGCGCGGTCGTCGCGGCACTCAAGGACGGTACCATCGACGCCATTGCCTCCGATCATGCACCGCACGATCAGGATTCCAAGCGTCTGCCCTTCACCCAGGCGGAGTTCGGCATCGTCGGACTCGAAACACTTCTGCCGCTTTCGCTGAAACTCCATCACGACGGCCATCTGCCGCTTCTCTCGGTGCTCGGCGCGCTTACATGCAAGCCCGCGGACCTGCTCGGCTTACCGCTCGGACGCCTCGCCGTGGGCGCGCCGGCCGACTTCGTGATTTTCGATCTCGACCGGCCATGGCGAATCGAGGTCGAGCGCTTCAAGAGCAAGTCGAAAAACTCGCCCTTCGATCTGCACCCGGTGCAGGGTCGCGCGATGCGCACCGTCGTCGACGGCCGTACCGTATTCTGGCTCGAGGGCGGCTGACATGATCGATCTACTTGGCGATCTTTCCCACCGCTGGCCGTATCTGGCGGCGTTCGGCGCGGGCTATTTCCTTGGTGCGATCCCCTTTGGCGTCCTCCTCACACGGCTCGCCGGTCTCGGCGATATCCGTAAACTGGGTTCGGGCAATATCGGTGCGACCAACGTCCTGCGCACGGGGCGAAAGGATTTGGCGGCGCTCACCCTGCTGCTCGACGGTGCGAAGGGCACGGGCGCCGTGCTCGTCGGCGGTATCTGGGGACCGGATATGGCCGTTCTCGCAGGCGCGGGCGCGCTTATCGGCCATATTCTGCCGGTCTGGTTGCGCTTTGAGGGCGGCAAGGGCGTAGCGACGGCGCTGGGCATAGCACTTGGCCTGTCATGGCATGCGGGCCTCGTCATGATCGCTGTCTGGCTCGTGGTCGCAGCAGTGACGCGCTATTCATCGCTTGCCGGCCTTGCGGCAGGTATCGCGGGCCCGGGCGTCATGAATTGGCTTGGCACCAAGCAGCAGGGCGAATTCATGATCGCGGTCGCCATGCTGCTCATCCTGCGTCACGCGCCCAATCTCCGGCGGCTGAAACGCGGCGAGGAACCGCGTCTCGGCAGCAGCAAGATCAAGAACGCGGCGGAATCGACTCCCACATGACGTAATGCGTGGGCATTAGCCTGCGTCCCGAGCAGTTGGCGGTGCCATGGCGAATCCGGCCCTATCCGATAATGAGCGTCGCGACCGCCTCCGGTTGTTTCGCACCGAGAACGTGGGGCCCGTGACCTTTCGCCGCTTGCTGGCGCATTTCGGCTCCGCAGCGCTGGCGCTTTCGGCCTTGCCCGAATTGTCACGCCGCGGCGGCCGAAGGGCGCCGCTTGCACCGCCCCCCGCCGCCGCCGCTGAGCGCGAGTTCGAACGGCTCGGCCAGTTGGGTGCGCGTCTGATCGTGTGGGGCGATGCGGAATACCCGGCCGCGCTGGCCGCGATCGAGGATGCACCGCCCGTGTTCGCGGTCCTTGGCCATGTTCACTTGCTCGCAAGACCCGCAGTCGCGGTCGTCGGCGCGCGTAATGCCTCGCTCAACGGCCGGCGCATCGCCGAGGACATCTCGGCCCAGCTTGGCAAGGCCGGCCACGTCGTGGTGTCGGGCCTCGCGCGCGGCATCGACGCAGCCGCGCACACGGGTGCCTTGCCGACTGGCACGGTCGCTGTGACCGCAGGCGGCATCGACATTATTTATCCTGAAGAAAATCGCGCGCTGCATGGCCGCATCGCCGCCGAGGGTGCCATCATCAGCGAGGTTCCGCCCGGAACCGTGCCGCAGGCGGCGCATTTTCCCCAGCGCAACCGCATCATCTCGGGCCTCGCGCTCGGCTGTTTGGTCGTCGAGGCGGCCTTGCGCTCGGGCTCGCTGATTACCGCCCGCCTGGCCGCCGAACAGGGCCGCGAGGTCTTTGCAATCCCGGGTTCGCCCCTCGATCCCCGGGCGCGCGGCACCAATGATCTCATTCGCCAGGGCGCGACCCTCGCCGAGAACGCCGCCGACGTCCTCGGCGCCCTCTCCGCCCAGCAGCCGCGCGCACTCGGCGCGCCCGCCGAGCCCCCCTATGGCGACCCGAGCCGCGCTCCAGATTCCATTCAAGATATTGAAAGATATAGAAAAATTGTGCATGAATGCTTGGGCCCCTCCCCCCTGCCAGTTGACGAAATCATCCGACGGTGCCAATTGTCTCCCGCCATCGTCTCGCTGGTGCTCTTGGAATTGGAGCTAGCCAGCCGCCTGGAACGGCACCCCGGGAACCAGGTATCCCTGACGTAAACCGTTAATATTACACATATAAAATAGATCGACTGACCGGAGCACGGGGTCGCCATGGATGTCGTCGTCGTCGAATCGCCTGCCAAGGCGAAGACGATTAACAAATATCTCGGCAAGGAATTCACGGTGATCGCCAGTTACGGTCACGTGCGCGATCTGCCGCCCAAAGACGGCTCGGTGAAACCCGAGTCGGACTTCGAGATGCTGTGGCAGGTCGATGGCCGCGCCGAGAAACAGCTCGGCGAAATCGCCCGGGCACTCAGGGGCGCCAAACGCCTCATCCTCGCAACCGACCCCGACCGCGAGGGCGAAGCGATCTCCTGGCACGTGAGCGAGATCCTGGCCCAACGCAAGGTGCTGAAGGACATCGAGGTCAGCCGCGTGGTGTTCCACGAGATCACGCGCAACGCCGTGCTCGATGCCATGGCGCACCCGCGCCGCATCAACGCCGACCTAGTCAATGCCTATCTCGCGCGGCGCTCGCTCGACTATCTCGTCGGCTTCAGCCTATCGCCGGTGCTCTGGCGGAAATTGCCCGGCAGCCGCTCGGCGGGCCGGGTGCAGTCGGTGGCATTGCGCTTGATCTGCGACCGGGAAGCGGAGATCGAGATCTTTCGCGCGACCGAATATTGGACCGTTGACACGGAGTTCGAGGCGCCGCGCGGCGGCAGATTCCTCGCGCGCTTGACCCATCTCGACGGCAAGAAGCTCGACAAGTTCGATTTGCCGAACGAAACCCAGGCCATGCAGGCGGCCGAGGCCATCAAGGCGCGTGGCTTCACCGTGCGTTCCATCGAGCGCACCCGTGTTCGGCGCAATCCGCAGCCGCCCTTCACCACATCGACCCTGCAACAGGAAGCTTCGCGCAAATTGCGCCTTGGCGCCTCGCGCACGATGCGCCTCGCCCAACAGCTTTACGAAGGCGTCGATATCGGTGGCGAGACTGTCGGACTCATTACCTATATGCGCACCGACAGCGTGACCATGTCGCGCGAGGCGATCGGCCAATGCCGCAGCGTGATCGAAAGCCAGTACGGCGAACGCTATTTGCCGGACAAGCCGCGCGCCTACCGCACCAAGGCAAAAAATGCGCAAGAGGCCCATGAGGCCATCCGCCCGACCGATCTTGGCCGCCGGCCGGATGCCTTAGGGCACCGTATCGACCCCGATATGCTGCGTCTCTACGACCTTATTTGGAAGCGCGCGGTCGCGAGCGAGATGGCAAGCGCGGAATACGATCAGGTTGCCGCCGATCTCGCGGCGACCGATGACGCCGTGGCAATGCGGGCCAATGGTTCGACCCAGATCTTCGACGGCTTTCTCGTCCTCTACCAGGAGGACCGCGACGATCCGTCGGAGGACGATGAGAACAGCCGCACCCTGCCGCCGATGGCCGAGCGCGATTCGTTGACGCGCGGCGAGGTCAAGCCGGAGCAGCATTTCACCCAGCCCCCACCGCGCTACTCCGAGGCGAGCCTGGTAAAAAAACTCGAAGAGCTAGGCATCGGCAGGCCCTCGACCTATGCCAGCATCATCGAGATTCTGAAAGCTCGGAGCTATGTACGCATCGAGCGCAACCGGTTCATGCCCGAAGATCGCGGGCGCGTGGTCACGGCCTTCCTGACAAATTTCTTCGAGCGCTACGTCCAGTACAATTTCACCGCCGAAATGGAAGACCGCCTCGACGACATCTCGGACGGCAAGATCGAGTGGCGCGCGGTCCTGCGCGAGTTCTGGGAGGCCTTCAGCAAGGCGGTCGCTGGCACCAAGGATTTGTCGATCTCCCAGGTGATCACCGCGCTCGACGAAGCACTCGGCCCGCATTTCTTTCCCGTGCGCGCGGATGGCGCCGAGCCCCGTCAATGTCCGGTCTGCACCAAGGGCCGACTTGGCCTGAAGCTCGGGCGCTTCGGCGCCTTCATCGGCTGCTCGGGCTACCCCGAATGCAAGCACACCCGTGCCCTCGCGGTCGCCTCCGGCGAGAACGGCGATGGCGACATGGGGCCGCGCGAATTGGGATTGCACCCGACCACCGGCAAGTTGGTGAGCGTGCGCAAGGGGCCTTATGGCCAATATGCGCAGCTCGAATCCGACCAACCGGAGGGCAAGCCCAAGCGCGTGTCGATCCCCAAAGGCATCGATCCGGCAAACCTCGAACTCGACATGGCGGTGCAGCTGCTCGGCCTTCCGCGCGAAATCGGCGCGCATCCGGAAAGCGGCAAAGCCATCGTCGCCGGCATCGGCCGGTTTGGGCCATACATTCTCCACGACGGCACCTATCGCTCGCTCGCCGCGCCCGACGAGATGTTCACCATCGGCGTGAACCGTGCGGTCGATATGTTGGCGACCGCGCCTAAGCGCGGCGGCTCGGCCTTGCGCACCATCGGCGACCATCCGGCCGATGGTGCACCCGTCACCGTGATGTCCGGCCGCTACGGGCCTTACATCAAGCACGGCAAGACCAATGCCCCGCTGCCGCGCGGCGCTTCACCCGAATCGCTCGGCCTGGATGAAGCGGTCAGGCTCTTGGCCGAGCGCGCAGCACGCGGCCCCTCGAAGTTCCAGCGCGGCAGGCGCGGCGGTGCGCCGCCGCAGAAGGCGGCAAAAGCACCAAAGAGCCCAAAGGCGGCAAGCTCGCCGAAGGCACCAAAGGCGGCAAGCTCGCCGAAGGCACCAAAGGCGCCAAAGGCCCCGAAGAAACCAAAAGCGACCGGGAACCCCGCAGGCAAGCGCACCAAGGCGCGCACGGCCGAGTAGGCGCGTGGCGAACCCAAAGCCGCATTTCCCCACCAAGGAACAGATCGTCGCATTCATTCGCGAAAGCGCCTCGCGCGTCGGCAAGCGCGAAATCGCGCGCGCCTTCCACATCAAGGGCGCGGGCCGGATCGCGCTGAAGGCCCTGTTGAAGGAATTGCGCGCGGACGGAGTGCTCGCGCGCGACGAGGACCGACGCCTCGGCCTTGCCAATGCGCTGCCGGAATACGCGACCCTTGCGGTCGTTCGCATCGATGCCGACGGCGAGATCCTGGCGCGACCCATCGAATGGGCTGGGGATGAGGCGCCCGAAATCGTGATCGAGACGGGACGGACATCAAGCCACGCGCCCGCCGTCGGCGACCGCATTCTCGCGCGTGTCCGCAACCCCGAGGGCACCGCGCCCGTCGGTGTCCTGGTTCGCACGCTCGGCCGCGCCGAACGCAAAGTTGTCGGATATTTCGAACGCCTCGCCGATGGCACTGGCCGCGTGCGCCCCGCCGATCGCCGGAATAAGTCCGATTACACCGTCACCGCGCGCGAAGCGTCGGGTGCCGGCACGGGTGATGTGGTGCTGATCCAGCCGCACGCTGCGCCGCGCTTCGGCCCGACGCGAGCCAAGGTCGTCGCACGCATCGGCCATGAAGACGACGCCGGTGTCATCAGCCTGATCGCCGCCCATGCCCATGGCCTGCCGATCGATTTTCCCGGTGATGCCGAGGCGGAAGCTGCAGCCAGCCTCCCCGCCCCGCTCGGCGAGCGCGCGGATTTGCGCGCTGCTCCTTTCGTCACCATCGACGGCGAGGATGCGCGCGATTTCGACGACGCGGTCTTTGCCGTGGCCGAACAAGATGGCGGCTGGCGCCTCGCGGTCGCCATCGCCGACGTGTCGTGGTACGTCCGGCCCGGCTCACCCCTCGACCGCGCCGCGCTCGAACGCGGAACCTCGGTGTATTTCCCCGACCGCGTCGTGCCCATGCTGCCCGAGGCGCTATCGAACGAGTTGTGCTCGCTCAAGCCCGGCCAGGACCGCGCCTGCCTGGTGGCCCATTTGTGGATCGACCACGGCGGGCAGCTGCGCAAGCATCGCTTCGAGCGCGCCCTCATCCGCTCGATCGCTCGCCTGACCTACGAACAGGTCCAGGCCGCGCATGACGGCCAAGCAGACGGCATGACGCGCCCTCTGCTCGACGACGTGATCGCCCCGCTCTACGGCGCCTACAAGGCGCTCGATGACGCCCGCCGCCAACGTGGCACGCTCGAACTCGACGTGCCCGAACGCATGGTCGAAATGGGGCCCGACAAGCGCATCCGGCGCATCGGGCCAAGGCGGCGCCTGGACAGCCACAAGCTGATCGAGGAGTTCATGATCGCGGCCAATGTCGCGGCCGCCCAAGCCCTCGAGGCACGCAAAACCCCCTGCATGTACCGGATCCACGACGCCCCTGATCCGCTTAAGATATCGGCCCTGGCCGATGTCGTGGCCGGCATCGGACTGTCCTTCGCCAAGGGGCAAAGCGTGCGCCCGGCGCAGTTCAACCGCTTGCTTGAGCGCGCGCGCGGCACCGCCGATTGGGAGCTGATCAACGATATGGTGCTGCGCACCCAGGCCCAGGCCCGGTATGCCCCACAGAACATCGGGCATTACGGCCTCGGCTTGGCGCGCTATTGTCATTTCACCTCGCCCATTCGGCGCTATGCCGATGTGCTCGTGCACCGTGCCCTCGTCCGCTCCCATGGTCTGGGCGAAGGCGGGCTGTCGGATGATCAGGAAGCGCGCTTCGACATCCTCGGCGACATGATCTCGGACCATGAGCGCCGCGGCGTGGCCGCGGAACGCGACGCGCTCGACCGTTACGTGGCGGTATTTCTGGCCGAAAAATCCGGCACCCTCTTCGACGGACGCGTGACCGGCGTGACCCGGGCCGGGTTGTTCGTCACCTTGGTCGATACGGGCGCCTCGGGTCTCGTGCCAATGAGCTTCCTGCCGCGTGATTTTTACCATCACGATATCCGGCGCCAACGCCTGACCGGTCGCGATACCGGCAAGGAATTCCGCCTGGGCCAACGTGTCCAAGCCTGCTTGGTCGAGGCCGAACCCGTGACCGGCAGCCTGGTTTTCCGCATTTTGGCCGAGGGCGAGGACCAGGGAACTGAGGGCAAGGAAAAGCATGGCAGGCCGCGCGGTCCGTCCGCGACCCGGCCGGGGCGCCGCCCCGGCCGACCGGGTGGCCGAAAAACCCAATCCCGCCGCCATTAGTCGGTAACCACACGATAGCCGGGCCTTAACGCTTGCCTGCTAGTTTTTACCTCGGCGAGACAATTGGCATCTGGACCGGAAAACATTGACCCCATGCCAAGCGCCCCACATCATAGCGCTCGGGCGAAGTTTCCGGGCGTCCGCCAGGATGGAAAGACGGTGCGTCGAAAGGTCCATTTTGCACATCCGAAGATTGCGGTCGCGCGCTTCGCGGCGGCAATGGCGCTTGTTTTGCTGGCCGGTTGTGCGGGCATCGGCTCGCGCCAAGATAGCTTCGAGAGCGCCACGACACGCTTGTTTACCGTCAGTTACGACAATATAGCCGAACGCTACATCGAGGCGATTTCGGTCGAGACCATGGCCATGGCCGGTTTGTCTGGGCTTTCCGCGATCGATCCAAAGGTCACGGTCGCGCGTTCTGGAAAAGTTGTCACCTTGGATGCGCGCTCCGCGCTCACGCGCTTTGAGGCCCCTGCGGGCATGGACACGCGCGGCTGGGCCACGTTGACGGCGAGCGTCGTGAAGGCAGGGCGCGACCATTCGGAATTGCTGCGCGCCGCCAAGGACGAAGCGATCCATCAAGCGCTTTTCAATGGCGCGATTTCGCCTCTGGACGGCTACACACGCTATGTGAGCCCCGACAACGCCAGGGAAGAACGTGCCCGGCGCATGGGCTTTGGCGGTATTGGTATCAGGCTGCAGGCGGTCGAGGGCCGCGTCGAAATCCTTTCCGTCATGCCCGGCACGCCGGCCGCCGCTGCCGGATTGCTTGCGGGCGACCGCATTCTGCGCGTCGATAACACGCTAGTCTTGGGCTGGGAGCTGCGCGACGTTATCGACAAGCTGCGCGGTAGCGTCAATTCAAAACTGGTTATCGAGATCGATCGGGCCGGCGCCAAGGCGCCCATCGCATTTCAAATGGTGCGCGAGAAAATAGTGCCCCAAACCGTGACAGCCAAGACCGATGGCCGCTACCTGGAGCTCAAGATTTCCAATTTCAATCAGGACACCTATCGCACGGTCCAGCAGCAAGTCGCCGAGACGCGCCGCCGTATGGGACCCTCGCTTGCCGGAATCGTGCTCGATCTACGCGACAATCCGGGCGGCTTAATGGACCAGGCGGTGCGCGTGGCCGACTTGTTCCTGCGCAAGGGCACGATCTCGACCGCGCGCGGTCGCCATCCGGAAAGCGTCCAACACTTCGACGCCTCCGGCGAGGATGCCTCCGGTGGACTGCCCATGGCGGTCCTGGTCAATGGCGCGTCCGCGTCCGCAGCCGAGGTCGTGGCCGCGGCGATGCAGGACAATGGCCGCGCAGTCGTGATCGGTACGACCACCTACGGCAAGGGCACGGTGCAAACGATCAACGAACTGCCGAACTCCGGCGAGTTGGTGGTGACATGGTCGCGACTGCATGCCCCATCCGGCTATGCCATTCATAAACTCGGCGTGTCGCCCAGCGTGTGCACCAGCGGCGGCATCGAGGGCGTGGCGCGGGTGGTCGAATCGATTCGTACGCGGGAAAACGAAACCCAAGCCCTGCTCGCCCGTTGGCGCGCCCAGATTTTCACCGATCCAGAGATGAACGACCGCCTGCGCAGCGCCTGCCGACCGGAAAAGATCAGCCGCGAACTCGACATGGAGGTCGCGCGCGCCCTCCTCGACGACGTGGTGGTCTACCGCCAAGCCATCCGCATCACCTACGGCGAAGTCGCGCGCCAGCAATAAAATCGCGCCAGTCCAAGGGCTTACGCCAATAAGGGTTGACATGCCCGACAGGGCCGTTATCGTCCGCCGTTCACCGACCCAGAAGACTCGTCTACCGTTAGGAATTGCGCCATGGCCAAGTCGAATACCGTGCTCGTGAAACTCGTCAGTTCCGCCGAGACCGGGTTTTATTACATCGCAAAGAAAAACCCGAAGAAAGCGACGACCAAGATCGAGCTTAAGAAGTACGATCCGGTCATCCGCAAGCATGTCCTGTTTAAGGAATCGAAGCTCAAATAGCGCGCCATCTGGCACGGTCGCCCCTAACCAGAGCCCCGCGCGACCTCCCCGACAAGACAAAACGGCCGCCGATGGGCGGGCCGTCGATATTTCCAGCCCTGGCCGTCGAATCCGGCCGTCAACTGGCCGCAGCCACCGAGAGAGCAGCGGCCATGGGTGCATCGCGCCCAACCGCAGGCGCGTCCTCCGCGATAACCACCTGGTTGCGTCCTTGCGCCTTGGCCACGTACAGCGCCCGATCGGCCCGTTCGATCAGCACATCAGGCGACTCATCGACCCTGCCGCCTATCGCAACGCCGACGCTAACGGTCACGGCAAGCGGCTCCCCGCCCCCGCTCAGCGCGATGGGCGTGGCGGCAACGGCCTTACGCAAGCGTTCGGCGGCGATCACGGCCCCCTTGGCATTGGCATTGGGCAGGACGGCGACGAATTCCTCGCCGCCATAACGAGCGACCAAGTCGAAATTTCGCAAGTGCGCTGACAACCGCGCGCCCACTTCGACCAGCACCATATCGCCGGCCGCGTGGCCATGCGCGTCGTTGACGCTCTTGAAATGATCGATATCGAATATCGCCAGCGCGATCGGTCGGCCGTCGGCCCGCGTGCCGTCGAGCAGTGTCTGCAAGTGCGCCGACAGATAACGACGATTGTAGAGGCCGGTCAGGCTGTCGGTGAAGGCCATCGATAGGCTGCGGTCGAAGTCCTCGCGCAAGTGATCCTGAAAGCGCTTGCGCCGCACCTGGGTGCGCACGCGCGCCAGCAATTCATTAGCATCGATGGGGCGGATGATGTAGTCGGTCACACCGAGATCGAGGCCCTTGGCGAGCGAACCCAAATCCTCTTCCTCGACGATCAGCAAGATCGGCACCATGCGGGTTTCGCGGAGCGAACGCAGCTGAGCGCACAGTTGCAACCCATCCTCGCTGCCGATCCGCAAGCCGATCATAACCGCATCGAAATCGCCCGCGCGCGCGGCTTCAAGGCCGTCCGCGATGGTCTGCCGCACTTCGACGCAATGCCCCGCCACGGCCATATCGCGTGGAATGCGCGCGGCATCGGCAACATCGACCAGAAGAAGGCGGGCAGGAGCGTCCTTGCTATTCATCGACGTAACCTCGACGCCAAGCTGCACGCTGGTCGCCGCGCGCAATCGCCATTCGTCCGTCATCTGCTTCAGACGGATGAGCGAGCGCGACCGGGCGATCAGCGCCATCTCGTTGACGGGCTTGGTCAAGAAGTCGTCGGCGCCGCTGCGCAAGCCCTCGACGCGGTGTTCGCGTTCGGTAAGCGCCGTTACCATGACGACCGGGATATGGGCCGTCCTCGCGTCTGCCTTGAGGCGCCGGCACACCTCGAATCCGTCCATTCCCGGCATCATCACATCCAAAAGGATGAGATCGGGCGACTCGGAGGCCGCCAGCGCGAGCGCCGCCGGCCCATCCATCGCGGTCAAAAGCTGGTAATACTCGCGCGCCAGACGCGCTTCGAGCAAAGCGAGGTTGACGCGATGGTCGTCGACCAGAAGAATCCGCGCGCTCACGCCCCTACCTCAGAAAATGTTCGATGGTCTCGATGAAGCGGCCGACGGAAATCGGCTTGGCGATATAACCTTCACAACCGCCTTCGCGAATCTTTTCCTCGTCGCCCTTCATCGCGAACGCGGTGACCGCCACCACCGGAATATGCCGAAGGTCCGGGTCGGCCTTCATCATGCGAGTGATTTCGAGACCGGAGATTTCCGGAAGCTGGATGTCCATGAGGACGAGGTCCGGCATATGCGCGCGCGCAAGACGAAGCGCGTCGAGGCCATCATTCGTCGAGAGGATCGCATAGCCATGCGCCTGAAGCAGATCCTCGAACAGTTTCATGTTCAATTCATTGTCTTCGACGATCAAAATGCGCTTACCCGCCGCCTGAGGGCGCGGTTTGATAACGCCGGGTTCGGTCATGCTGGCTGAGCCCCCTAACATCGATTCCCCCCCCACAGGTACCAAGGCGTGTCGGCAATGTTCCACGTGCAAGGGTCCGCGCTGGCAATTCTGGCCTTACGTTTGACCAATCTTGAAACTCTTGAACAGTCTTGATCATCTTGGTTAACGCTTGGTTAACACGGTCCCCGCGATTCCCACGGTGTTGGGGGAATCGCGACGCCATTATATAACTACATGTAATATATGACTAATTTAAGAATTTCGTGAGTTTCTCCGGGAGAGCGTGGTTCCCCGTGTGCCAGGGATTGCCGCAAATGTGCGGCCGCTCCAAGATCCGGGATATATTGTCGGGGCGGGCGATGCGTATCGGCATCGATGTGGGAGGCACGAAAATCGAGGCCCTTGCGCTCGGTAGGGACGGCCAAGCTTGCCTGCGCCGCCGCCAGCCCACGCCGAGCGGCGATTACGAGGGTACGGTACGCGCCATTGCCGGCTTGGCACGATCGGTCGAAACCGAGCTCGGCGTCACGGCCAGTATCGGCATCGGTATTCCAGGCTCGCTTTCCCCCGAATCGGGCCGGGTACGCAATGCAAACTCGACTTGCCTCAACGGCCGGCCATTGAAATTGGATCTCGAAACCGCGCTCGGGCGCGAAGTCCGCATCGCCAACGACGCCAATTGCTTCGTGCTGTCGGAGGCGAGCGACGGCGCGGGCGCGAACGCCGCCGTCGTCTTCGGCGCAATTCTCGGCACGGGTGTCGGCGGCGGTATCGCCGTCGAAGGAAAAATCCTCGATGGCCGAAATCGCATCGCGGGAGAATGGGGGCACACGCCCCTGCCCCGGCTTTACGGCCAGGAGGACCCTGTGGCGGAGTGTTGGTGCGGCCGGCGCGGCTGCATCGAGAGTTTTCTATCGGGGCCTGGAATGACGCGCGACCATGCGGCCCATGGCGGCCACGGCGCGAGTGCGTGGGACATCGCCCGCGCGGCGGAAGACGGCGACGACGCCTCGGACGCAACGCTGACGCGCTACGAGGAGCGCTTGGCCCGCGCGTTGGCCGTCATCATCAACGTGCTCGATCCTGGAACCATCGTGCTCGGCGGCGGCATCTCGAACATCTCCCGGCTCTATCGGAACGTGCCGCGTCTGTGGCAACCCCATGTCTTTTCGGACCGAATCGAAACCGCGCTTGAGCCGCCCGCGCACGGCGATTCGAGCGGCGTCAGGGGCGCCGCCTGGCTATGGCCCGCAGCGCCAGGATGAGCGAATTGGCCGCGCTGTGCCGGGATTGTCTGGCCACCAAAATCGACGAGGGCGGCGATCGGCGCTGCGCTTCGTGCGGCTCGCCGCGCACCATCGCGCACCCCGAGCTTCACGCCCTGACCATCGCGCATCTCGATTGCGACGCGTTCTATGCGTCGGTGGAGAAGCGCGACGATCCCACATTGCGGAACCGGCCGGTCATCGTCGGCGGCGGAAGGCGCGGCGTGGTCGCGGCCTGCTGCTATATCGCGCGCATGTACGGCGTCCGGTCCGCCATGCCGATGTTCAAGGCCCTCGAACTTTGCCCGGATGCGACCGTCATCCGCCCCGACATGGCGAAATACACCGCCGCCGGCCGGACCGTGCGCGCGCTCATGCTGGAAACGACGCCGCTCGTCGAACCGGTGTCGATCGACGAAGCCTTTCTCGATCTCTCCGGAACCCAATCGCTGCACGAAAAATCCGCCGCCGCCACGCTCGCGCACCTTGCGCGCCGGGTCGAGGGCGAACTCGGCATCACCCTGTCCATCGGACTCAGCCACAACAAATTCCTGGCGAAACTGGCGTCCGATTTAGACAAGCCGCGCGGCTTTTCCGTCATCGGCCGCGCCGAAACCGCCGAATTCCTCGCGCATCGGCACGTCCGGTCGATCTGGGGCGTGGGGCCCGCACTCGAGCGGCGACTGGCGCAAGACGGCATCACGCGCATCCGCCATCTGCGGGATATCGATCTCCGGACACTGTCCGCGCGCTACGGCGCCATGGGTCGGCGCCTGGCTCGGCTGGCTTGGGGCGAGGACGACCGCAAGGTCGAGACCGACGCCCCGACAAAAAGCATATCCGCGGAAACGACTTTCGAGCGTGACACCAAGGATGTCCGCGAGCTCGCGCAGGAGCTATGGCCCCTGTGCGAAACCGTATCGCGCCGGCTAAAGGCCTCAACCCTTGCGGGCGGCGGCGCGACGCTCAAGCTCAAGACCGCCGATTTTCGCATCCGCACCCGTCACCGCCGCCTCGCCCAGCCGACCCAATCGGCCGAGACCCTCTATGCGGCCGCCCTGGCCTTGCTCGAAGATGAGGCCGTCGGCACGGCCTTTCGCCTGATCGGAGTGGGCGCGGACAACCTGGGTGCAGCCGGCGACGGCGCGCCGGACCTGTTCGATCCCGAGCGTGCGCGAGAGCGCCGGATCGAACATGCGATCGACGAGGTACGCGCCAAGCATGGGCAAGGCGCCATCATCAAGGGGCGCGCCCTGTGACGCCGCGCGACGCGCCGGCGCGTCCCGCGGCCTTTCTCGACCGCGATGGCGTGCTCAATCACGACCACGGCTATGTCCATCGCCCGCAAGACATCGTCTGGGTCGCGGGCGCGAAGGCGGCCGTGCGCCTATTGCGCGAACGCGGGTACTGGATTTTCGTCGTCACCAATCAAGCCGGCATCGCGCGCGGCCTTTACGGCGAGGCCGAGCTGCGGGCGCTGCACGCCTGGATGGACGGCGAACTGCGGGCGGCGGGTGGCGGCGTGGACTCCTTCTACTATTGCCCGCACCATCCCTCGGCGGGCGAAGGCGAGTACACGCGCGATTGCGATTGCCGCAAGCCCGCCCCAGGCATGTTGCTGCGTGCCATGCGCGAGCACCGGGTGGACACGGCGCGGAGCTTTCTGATCGGTGACCGCGACAGTGATCTGGCCGCCGCCCAAACCGCCGGCGTGTCCGGACATATGTTCGCGGGAGGCAATTTATACGATTTTATCCTGCGCCTGATCGGGACGCATTCCGCCTAGCGGATGGCCGTCCGTGCGCGGGGGATCGAGGGTGCCGCGTGGGCCGCGCATGACCGCGTCCCAGACCGTGCGACGGGCGCGGCGGCGAATGAGCATGCGCAGCGCCACGAGACCGAAGCGCAAGCCGACAAGCATGCTGACCGCCGCCATGAAGCTCGACGGATAGAAGGCGGTAAAGTTCTTGCGCAAGAAACGCACGAGCGACCGATGCTTCGCCGCCTCCGTTCGAAAGGGCCGGCTCGCGCTGCACACACCTTGGGTGTGCTCGACCGCGGCACCAGGCACGAACAAGACGCCGAGCCCCGCCCGTTCGAACCGCAAACACCAATCCAAATCCTCGAAATGCAGGAAATACGCGGGATCGAGGGTGCCCACGACGTCCACCGCGCGCCGCCGAACCAACATGCAGGCGCCCGATATGGCCGGCACCAGGGACGGTGCCGAGGGCAGCGCCACGTTGTCATGGGTATAGGCGCGAAAGCGCGGGTGCTCGGACATTACCCGATGCAAACCGAAGGCGACGCAGAATATCTGCCAGGGATTGGGAATATCGCGCCGGCATCCGCGCTGCTCGCTGCCGTCGGGATTGATGATGAGGGGGCCAGCCATGCCCGCCTCGGGATGGCGCGCGAGTTCGTCAAGCAGCACCGCCAACGCTCCGGCGCGCATCCGGCAGTCCGGGTTCAAGAACAACACCGGGTCGCCGCGCGCCTCGGCAAGCCCGGCATTGCAGGCAGCGGCAAAACCCGCGTTCACGCCAGCCTCGACGATGCGCAAGCGCGAATCGGGCACGCGCGCGCGCAGTGTCCCTAGGCTGTGATCGCGCGAGGCGTTGTCGACGACGACAACCTCGAGGGCGATGCCGGTTTGCGCGAAGACGCTCTCGACGGCGGCGGCGAGAAAATCGCCGGCATTGAAATTGACAATGACGACGGACACGACCGGCGACCGGCGCGACGCGGCCGAGGGGGCAAGGACGGATTGCGCAATGGGCATGGACATTCCAGCGAAGCGCGGGCCGGATTCGCCTAGAACGGTTCGGCCAGGTGCGATCTTAGCAGTCCCGGCCACAGATCGCGCCAACAGCAATCGTGATCGGCGCGCGGCACGTCCACGACCCTAACGGGGCTGCCCGCGGGCAGGCGGCGCAGATAGGCTTCAAGAACCGCCTTGGGAACGATGTCGTCGCGCATGCCGGAGAAATGCACCTGGGGTATGCGCGCCAAGGTCGCGGCAAAATCCGGCGGGTTGAGCGAGCCCGCGAGCGGCGTCACCTTGAACATTCGCGTCCATTCGCCGTGATCGAGATTGCCCGCCACGGTCACAAGCTGCGTCACGTCGGTCCGCCGCGCCGCGACGAGGGCGGATGTCGGTCCGCCGCCGGAGAACCCGACAAGGCGAATTCGCGGCGCGCCCAAGGGCCGCGCCGCCTGGTCGATCGCGAGGCTCATGGCGGCGATGACTTCCTCGGCATAGCGGCGCGTGGACCAATACGAAGGATTGCAGCGGGCGGGAACCGGCGCGATCTCGTATTGGCACGGCCGGGCTAGGTAGAGCCGGTTGGGCGAGGAATCGGCGGCCGCCAGGGCCAGGGCCGTCGGATTGTCGGGGGTCGGGTCG
Organism: Alphaproteobacteria bacterium; assembly: GCA_046153685.1. Taxonomy (GTDB): domain Bacteria; phylum Pseudomonadota; class Alphaproteobacteria; order CADEGL01; family CADEGL01; genus CAMAPP01. Next base: position 4,639 of record JBJXGH010000111.1, on the reverse strand, counting down.
GGCTGCTGGACGCCCGCGAGCCAGCCGCTGCCATCGCCTTCGATATAGACCGTGAGCGTGCCTGAAGCGGGTTGGGCAAAGTTCCGGTACGAGCGCAGGGTAAACTGGCCGGCGCGGATATCCGCGCGTTGCAGCGCGCCGCGAGCGGCGTAGCGGTCGGCGACCTGGTCGTTGTCGAGGAAGGGCGAGCGATCGCCGCATCCCGCCAGCGAAACCAAGCCCAGAAGCGAAAAGGCCCACCCGAGGGGGTGGGCCTTTCTGGTCGGTTGGACCGCCACGCGTCAGAAGGCGTAGCGCAGCGAACCGGAGAACGTATAGGTGCTGTTGTCTTCGCGGAACGCCTCGGTCGAGCCCTTCAAATTGCCCGAGAGGCGCTGCGTGAAGTTGAGGTTCGTGCCCAAGGCGAACTCGACCGCGCTGCGGTGCGCGGTCGCGATCGGTATCCCGGCCGCGGATTTCGGGAAATCGAACTTGTAATCGTAGAGGTACTTGGCGCCCACAAACGGTTCCCATTTCGGGAACACATAGCCGAACTCGCTGCCGACGTGCATGCGGCCAAAGTGCGACACGTTCCGCGGAACGAGCGTGCCATTGCTTTCCCGGAAGGCGTCCGATTCGGAACGCGACCAGAGCACGCCGGTAGCCGGCCGCGCTATCCAGCGTCCCTTGTTCAAGACCGCCGACAAATTCGTCGACATGAAATACCGGTCGTTATCGTTCGAGCCGGTGATCAGGCCGCTGCTACGGGTGCTCTTGTTATCGCCAAACGAATAACCCGCCGAAGCGTCCCAGAACAACGTGTCCTGGATCAGCGAAACCACGGCATAGGGGGCGAAGGTATAGCCGTTCGACTTGGACGTGCCACGATTGAAGGTCGTGGTCACATCCGATCGATCGAACGCAAACGACAATCCCGCGAGGAGCCAGTTGTTGAAGCGATAATCGCCGCCGACCGCGACCGAGTGAACCACGCCGTCCGAATCGATCGTCGGCTGATCCTCATCGAAGCGCGTGAACCCATATTGGCCCCAAACGGCCATGCGCGGCTCGTTGCCCTGCGCCGACATGCCTTCCGCGCCGTAACGGAACAAAGACGAGGTCTTTGCCCCACCCTCATAGGACAGGCCGGAGGTGGTTACTACATTTAGCTTCCGGCTCGTCGCCGTAGCGAGAAGGGAGCTCAAATACCCTTTCTGAAGGGTGGTCAGCGTCGTGGTAGTCGTCTGCAGGGCCGTGATTTCCGACAGGACTTGAGAGCTGCTCAGCTGCGACGTGTCATACGCCAGCGCCGGCGCGCTCAGATACGCCATACCGATGAGGCCAGCGGTCATCGCCCCAAATTTCTTCAGACATTTCCGCATGATTATTCCTTGAACCTTGGAGGCGCGCTTCCCAAGTGGCGAGGCGCTCGATATCTACAGCCAATTGTCGATCTACATAGCAAATTTAGGCATATGAGTCCATCCACACCGGGGCAAAGGCTCATGTCGGACCGGATTCGTGCCGATCCGTTGCGGATTTAACACATATTTGCTTTCGGCTCTGCACATTCCCAATCCTTCAGCCAGTGGGGAAAACTAATATATTAATATTGCATGAAAAATTGTTTGATTTCGGGTTCCACTTTCATGAACCTTTCGATCCCATTGGCCAGGGCCCGGCGTCCGATAGCCCTACTTTCGTTAAAAATATTTGGATTTTGCGAACTCATGAGCGCAAGCCCGGCGTACCAAAGTCCCACGGGGTCGTCCGGCGCCCGCGACAAAATCCAATGGGCAGCCCCCAAGACCGTTCGCCAATTTCCCTGGCTCATTTCCCATTCCAGATAGGCGATCGCGATATCCGAGCGCCGCGGCGCGAGCTCGATGGACCGCCTTGTCTGCGCCGCCCACGCATCCAGGACGCCCGGCATCGCCTGACGCAAATTGGCCAGAAGCGGATCGAGTGCCAAGCTGGCACGAATATTAATCGCCGAAATAAGCGGGCCCGGCGCCAGGCCGATTTCAACCTCCCGGTCGAGACCGCAAAGCAGCGAGCGAAGGCGTCCGATGCGCTCCTCGCCTATTGGGCGCCCGGCTCGTATATCGGCGAACAGGGCCCGCGCATGAATCCGCGCCGCGTGCGCCAGGGCCGCACCCTTGTGCACGCGGTCGCCCTCCAAACACGCGCAGGCCGTCGGCGGGCCATCGCCGAGCGCGCTGCGGGCGTCGAGCGCGGCATGAACAAGCCAGCCAAAAGCGACCGATTGCACGGCAAGCGCGATCACGGGCAAGCCCCGCGAAAAGGCCCACTTCCGATCGGGCTGCGGTCGCGGCGCGGCCAGTAGCGCGCCGAGCGCAAGAGCGAAGATCGCCCAATTGCCGATCACGAAAAACCACATCGAAAGATAGGCCGTCGATGCAAGCGCAAATCCCACGGCCGCCGGCACGGCGTCCTGCCGGGCCGAAAGAACGATCGACGAAACGATGAACACGCCCAAAGCAAGCCCGGGCAGCCCGGCCGAAAGCAGAAGCTCGGCGCCGAAATTGTGCGAGTGCGTGAATCCCCGGAGCGTCGCATCCCAACTGCCGTCCCACATGACGGCGCCCGACGAATTGAAATGCGCGATGATAGAATCGCTCGTGCCCCCCCAGCCCTGACCGATCGCCCAAATGGACGGCTTCTCGGCGATCGCGGCCCAGATGACCTTCAGCAAATAAACGCGAGATGTAAGCGATCGCCACAAATCGAACGAACCCAACACGACGACCGCGATCACGGTTCCCACCATCAGAACGGGAACTAAACAGGCCGCCACACGCCTTACCGTGCGCTCGTCCATCCGCCGCCGCGCGACCATCGCCCAGGCCGCGACGGCCGAAGGGAATCCGATGCCAAGCACCACCACCCAGGCCGTCACGTTCGTCGCCGCGACCAAGGCCGGCACCGCAGCAAGCATCGCGAGCGGCGACCAGCGGGGCTTGACGGGGGCGAGGAGAAGGTAGGCGAATACCGGGCCCGTCAAGGCGAACGGCGCCAAATATTCGCGAAAGATAATCTCGTCATCGACGCCGAATCGAATCGCGACCGGAAGGACGAGGGACGAGGCCAGCCCGATCGCCGGCGCGACACGCGAGACACGCGGGTCGCTCGACAGGACGCAAACGGCAAGAACGAGGATCGCGATGTCGAGATATTGAAGCGCGCCCTGTCCGCCGAATTCCGCACCCAGCACCGAACTCCACGGGGCCTCGACAAACGGCGCCAACAGCGCGCTCCATGCCGCGAGGCTGAAAACGCCAAGAATGACCGGATGGGAAAGCCAAGGAAGAATGCGCTCGGCGCGAACCGACGCCGTCAAGGACAGGCCGAAGGCGGCAAGGACGCCGGCGGCGTGCACCGCCAATACCATCCGCTCCAAGCTCGGCGCCACGCCGATCCGGAACAGCAAGGCGACCGCGGCTTGGGAAAACGCCGCCACGACCACCGCCAGCACCATGAATCCGGTGCCCAGGTTCAGAACCGCGTTTCCGCGCCCGCCACCTATTTCTCCCATATCCGCCCCTCGCGCCGGCCATGTTTTGTATAGTGCTCGCGCGCGCCCATGATCCCCAAACGCCCGTTTGCGCCGAAAAACTTGTCGGCCGCCACGTCGGGATTGCGCGCCCAATAGGCCCGGGCCAATTGCTCTTCGCCCGCCATGTCGATATTCACGCCAGCGCTCAGGGTCCGCAACTCGCGGTCGCGTTCGGCAAGAGCGGAATTTCCAGCCGGCGAACGCGCCGCCGCCACGGCGAATAGCGCCAAGGACGCGGCGAATGCAAGCCACGCGAGCGCGAGCGCGGGATGCGCGCGCCGCAGACGCGAAAGGACGCGCGGCATTGTCCCGGTCACGGCGCCGCCTGCGCTTCGAGTTCGAGCCATTCGCTCCACAAATCCGGCCGCCCGGCCACGCCGACGCGCACGCGGAAATTGCGGTACGGCACGATAAAGCGGTTCCAATAGGCGCGCTCGATTTTACCGAAATCCTTGACCGTGCCGGTCACGCTCAACTCGCCGGATAGGGCATGCGCTCCGGTCCCGGCCTCGTAGGCGATGACATAGGCCCCGTCCGGCACGCCCCGCCACTCCAGGCGGATTCGCCCGCCGAAATCGTCGTAGCCGAGAACCGCGCCTTGGCGTGGAAAGATCCATATCGGGCGCTCTACCGGAATCGCCGCGTGCGTTTGCGCCATGGAAGGCGGGCGCATGATCGCGCGCTTGGCCAATATCGCGGCCTCCATCCGTTGGGCGCGCTCCGCTTCCCGCGCGGAGACATCCGTGCTCTCGCCCGTATCGGACGCGAGATCGTACAACGCGCGGCGAGTGACGGTGTCGCCTGCGATGTCGAGGTGCAATTTCCAGCGCCCTTCCTTCCGCGCATGGACGAATTGCGTAACGCGCGCGGGATCGGGCTCGGCGTATCCAGCGCGGCTGCTCATGCCGTCCCAGGCGCGCTCGCCCTCGGCGAACAAATCGCGCCCATCAATCGGGCGCGACGGTGTCCGGCCCACCAGGCGCATGATCGTGGCGGCGATATCGGGGTGGTGGGTTTCGCGCTCGACCACCCCGGCGGCGATGCCGAGGCGCTTGGGCGCCCAGAGCACGAGGGGCACGCGCA
>JBJXGH010000094.1:0-2920 GCA_046153685.1 Alphaproteobacteria bacterium | reverse complement strand
GGGCGATCGATAGACTGCGTTCCGCCTGGGTACGCAGCGCCCGTTCGCGCACCACGCTGGCGATTCCCCCGACGACCAACACCGCAGTCAGCAAGCCGATCACCGCGCGCTGGCGGCGGCGCAAGATCGCGGAGCGCTCCACCGCCCGGCGCGCCCGTGCGATCTTGGCGGCCAGGTCGTCGCGCATGGCGTCGGATCGAAGCGCTTGGGCCAGCGTTTCGGATAATTGCAAGTCCCCCGCCGCCAGGGCCGCTTCGGCATGGCGGCGCAGCACCAATTGCCGCAATTCTTGCGCATCGTGGTTGCCCGGCCACAATTCCAGCGCGTGCGAAAGCTGCCGGTCGATGCGTCCGAATTCGCCGTAGTTTCCGCCGGATAGCGCCGCCACGACCCTGGCCAATCCCTCGGAGATCGTGCGGCTTTCTCGTTGCCGATTGGCGCCCGTTAAGTAATCCTCGACGACGGTTCGAATTTCCCGCACGGTTTTCGGCCTTGAGGCGGGATCGGTGGCCATGGCACGGTCGATCAGCGTCCGAAGCTCGCCGGGACAATTGTCCGGCAACGGGCTCAGCTTGTTCTCGCTGGCTTCGAGCATCGACGCGCGGCCATATTGGGCGTCATGGGGAGGACGGCCCGTCACCAATTCGCGCAGTAATCCCCCGAGCAGATAAATATCGGTGTGCATTCCCAGCCCAGCGGTATCGCGCCGCGTCTGTTCCGGGGCCATGTAGGCGGGCGTGCCGGCGGGATTCGTCGCCGTGGCCATGGTGTTCATCCGCCGATGCAAATCGTCGCCCGCGGCCGCCTCGCCGTTCTGGACATAAAGGGCCATGCCCCAATCCACTAAATACACTTCGCCGAAATCGCCGATCATCACCTGCGATGGCTTGAGGTCGCGATGAATTATGCCCCGACTGTGGGCGAAATCCACCGCATTGCAGACGGAAAGAAAAGTCGCCAACTGCGCCGCCAAAAACGCATCGAGCGGTTCGCCCGGTTTGGGCCGATCGTAGTGCAGTATCTTGTTCCAGGGCCGGCCGCGGACCAGTTTCATCGCCATCATCGGGTGGGCAACGCCCGAGATTTCCGCCTCACCGAGATCGACCACCGGGACGATATTCGGGTGGTCGAGCGCGCCGCTGGTAAATGCCTCGCGCAAGAATTCCTCGCGGTGCCCCGAGGTCAGAATCTTGACGGCGACTTCGCGTTGCAGCGATTCTTGCACGCTGCGCCACACTTCGCCCTGGCCCCCCGCGCCGATCCGCTTGAGTAGCTCGTAAGTGGTCGAACTCTTGGCCGTGTGACCGCTAGCGTCATGCAGCGACGCCGGCAAACCTGGGCCCAGCGTCGATCGAAGCGCGGGCCGGGCGGGGCCGGTGCTGTCTTTGTCGGTCTCTGCCGCTATCGCCGCGAACGGCATGGAGAAGCGCAACGGGATGGGTTCGGTGGTGGGTTGCGCGGAGGCCCCCTCGGCCAAGGGCGCCGCCACGAAGCTGCGATCCGCCTCCACCGTTTCGAGAGCACGCAAGATGGCGTCGGGCGGGGGCTGTGTATCGGCCACGATTTACGATCCTGGCAGGAGAGCTAAACGCGTGGGCGGCTAGCCTCAACGACGATTCTGGCCCGGCGCTTACGGTGCGGCGGCGGTTGTGGACGATGTCGGGTCGTCTTCGAGGGGGTCGGATCGGTGTGCGTCGATAGCTTCCTTTAGAGACAAAGCCTTGTTCATTTTGTCGTTGCCGGCGGGAACAGCGGCGAACATCTCCAAGGCGCGGCTAATATGTTCGGAAGCGGTATCCCATTGTTCCAGGGATCGATAGCTTTCGGCCAAATCGAAATGGCTGGCGCCAACCCTGAGTGGATTGGAGCCTGGCGTCCTTTGCAGAATCGAGAGCGCGCGTCGATTAGTGGCGGCGGCGTTCTCGAATTGCCGCAGGTCTCGGTAAAGATGTCCGAGATTCTCATAGAAAGTGGCCAAGGCGGGGTGATTGGCTCCCATCGCCCTTTCTTCCATCTCGACTGCGCGGATCATCACCGGGAGCGCGGCGGCTTTATCTTTACTGGTCAAGTGGACGGCAACATTCATGAGCGTGACGGCGACTTCGTTGGAATCCTGACCGAAGGTTTCTGCACGGATGGCCAACGCGCGTTCCAAATATTGTTTGGCCACCTCGAAATCCGCGGGATCCGTCAGGACGGTCCCCAGATTATTCAGACAGCGCGCCGTGTCCGGGTGGTCGGCACCCATGCTCCGCTCGGTAATCTCGAGGCTTCGCCGGAACATGTCGCGCGCTTCGTCGCAGCGGTCGTGCGCCTTGTATAGGAGTCCGAGGTTAGTCAATACAACAGCCGTTTGCGGATGTTCCGGGCCAAGGACGTCGGTGCGAATCGCTAGCGCGCGTTTGAAGATCGCCTCGACTTCGTCGAAATGTTCTCGGGCGTCGAGGGCGTTAGCCAGACTGTTGAGGCAGCGGGCCGTATCGAGATGATCCGGGCCTAAGGCCGATTCGGTGATGTCCAATGCGCGGCGGAACAACGGAATGGCGTCGGCTTTGCGGCCCGAGGCTTGATAAGCCTGAGCCAAATTGGATAGCTTGGTGGCTGTGCTGGGGTGATGGGGGCCTTTCGCCTTTTCGCCGATTTCCAGGGCACGGACCAACAGCGATTCGGCTTCGGTGAACTTTCTGCGCTTCATGAGATACGTCGCCAAATTGCTCATGGCGTCGGCAATGGCGGGGGATTCGGGATCGAGGGCTTTCTCGAAAATGCCGAGCGCGCCCCATTCCATCTCGATGGCGGCGTCGAATTCAGCTTGGCGATAGAAAATCGACGCCATGTTCTCGCGGCACTTGCCTACCAAGGGATCGTCCGGCCCGGCAATTTTCTCGTATGTTTCGAGCGCGCGCTGGCCGTACCCTTT
>JBJXGH010000153.1:0-3606 GCA_046153685.1 Alphaproteobacteria bacterium | reverse complement strand
AGGCCGCGACCGTATAACCGCGCGCCGCCAGAAGCGCTACCGCGATGCTGCCGACCCCGCCCGCGGCACCGGTCACCAGAACCTCGCCCGCCGCCGGGGCGAGACCGCGATCCTCGAGCGCCATGAGCGCCAGCATCGAAGTGAAGCCCGCCGTACCGATGGCCATGGCGCGGCGCGTGTCCAAGCCTTGGGGAACCTTGACGAGCCAATCGCCCTTCACGCGCGCGCGCGTCGAATAGCCGCCCCAATGGGCCTCGCCCACGCGCCAGCCGGTCAGGATGACCTTGTCGCCGGCCTTGTAGCCCGCATGGCTCGACGCCTCGACCGTGCCCGCAAAATCGATGCCGGGAACATGCGGATAGGTGCGCACCAGACGACCGAGGCCGCTCAGCACTAGGCCGTCCTTGTAATTCAGGGTCGAATACTCGACCGCGACCGTCACGTCGCCCTGGGGCAGCGCGTCATCGGCGAGCTCGCGAATGGTGCCCGCGACCTTGCCGTCCTTTTCCTCGAGCACGAGCGCCCTGAACATGTTTGTCATCGTGTTGTTCCCCGTCGATGTGTTGCGTCCGAGCGCGGCGCCTCAGCGCCACGGCTCAAGAATGGTGCAGTAATTGGCGACGCCTGTGCCACCCATGTTGAAGACACCGGCCAGTTCCGCGCCCGCGACCTGCATGCCGCCAGCCTCGCCCGCGAGCTGCATGGCGGCAAGCACATGCATGGACACGCCGGTCGCGCCGATGGGATGGCCCTTGGACTTGAGCCCGCCCGACGGATTGACCGGGAGCTTGCCGGTCTTCTCGGTCCAGCCCTCGGCGAGGGCGCGCGCGCCCTGGCCACGCTTGGTCAAGCCCATCGCCTCGTACTGAATGAGTTCGGCGGTGGTGAAGCAATCGTGGGTTTCGACGAGATCGAGGTCGTCGAGGCTCACGCCCGCCTCGGCGAGCGCGCGCCGCCAGGCAATCTCGCAACCCTCAAGATAGGTCATGTCGCGGCCGCGCATGGGCAGAAAATCGTTTACCTGCTGCGCCGCGCGCACGAAAATCGCCTTCCGCGCCGTCTCGGCAAAATCAACGTCCGACAGCACCAACGCCGCCGCGCCATCCGACACCATGGAACAATCGGTGCGCTTCAACGGCCCCGCCACCAGCGGATTCTTCTCCGACACCTGGCGGCAAAATTCGTAGCCGAGATCCTTGCGCACATGGGCATAAGGATTGGCGGTGCCGTTCTTGTGGTTCTTGGCCGCTATGCGCGCGAGCGCGTCGGACTGGTCGCCGTAGCGCTGGAAATAAAGCTGCGTCAGATGGCCGAACACATGGGCAAAGCTCGGATAATCCTCGGCCTCGTCCTTCACATAGCTGGCCTTGGTCAGGATGGCGCCCAATTGACCAATGGGAACCTCGGTCATTTTCTCGACACCGATGACGAGAACCCGGCGCGCCCGGCGCGCGCCGATGGCGTCAAGACCCGCATGGATCGCCGCCGAGCCGGTGGCGCACGCATTTTCCACCCGCGTCGCCGGCTTGAAGCGCAGCGCCGGATCGGCCTGCAGCGCAAGCGAAGCGGGAAAATCCTGCGCCATCATGCCGGCGTTGAACAAGCCCAAATAGATCGCGTCGATATCGCCCGCGCCGATACCCGCATCGGCGAGCGCGCCCGCGGTCACCCGTCCGATCATCGATTCGTAATCTTCGCCTTCGTGCTTGCCGAATGGCATATGCGACCAGCCGACGATGCAAGCCGTCATGCAAATCCCCGTCTTTAACTCTGGTTTCGATATATCCGGGTTTCGGAACATTTGGCGCCCCGTGGCGCCCGAACGTGCGGCGCACCTTAGCAGACAGCCATTGCCCCCGTCAGCGGGATGCATAGGACCCCCGCCTTGGCAGCCACAGGCTCCGTGTGCTGATAATTTACCGTTGTTTATCAAATATTTACCGATCATCGGGATGATGATTTTGGTATGATTTCCGTCCTGGCCCTTGGCCGGTGGCAGGGCCGCGCACCACGCGAGGGTGAGCCCATGGCCGCGACCCGCCTCATCGTTCCCCGATACCGCTTGGTCACCGCCGAGATTCTTTACCGGCGGCCCGATCACCCGGGCCTGCTGCAAAGCTTCGTGTGGCAGACCCGGGACGAGACGCCCGATTACCCGCGCCTGCACGAATTTCTTGCATGGTGGTCGCGCACGCTCGACGGCGCCTTGCATTCGGTGCGTCTTTACACGGGCGAGCGCGCGACCGGCGATTGGCGACCCGCAACCGACTACGTCACCATGCACTGACGCCGGCGCGAACGCCGGCGAAAGCGTCACCGTGCACTGAGCGCCCTGCGCCGCCGGAAGGCGAGAATGCTCGCCCCCGCCGCGACCAGGATGGCGAGTTGGACTCCCAAGGCCTCGGCCGAGGGATTGAAGCCGGCCCCGATCGCCCAATCGGGCAGGCCCACATCGTCGAACGGGATCCAGCCGGTTTCCTGGAACTCCTGCAATCCCGCGCCAACGAAGCGCAGCGCCATGGCGAACAGGAATATCGAAGTGCCGAGAAACAACGCGCGCAACGGCAGGTGCGCTGCTATCCGTCGCCATAGGACGAAGAGCGCGCCAAGGGCGATAAAGGCCGCGAGCAGCCCGACGCCCTGTTCGAGCGACCAGCCGCCATGGCTTTGGGCGATGGCGTGGAGGAACAGCACCGTTTCCGCCCCCTCGCGAAAGACTGCGAGCGCCGCAATGGAACCGAGCGCCCAAACCCCCGTGGCCATGGAGGCGCGCGCCGTCTGGTCCTTGAGGTACTGCCGCCAGGCGCCGGGATCCTGACGCACGAACAACCAACCGCTGACGTAGAGCAACAGCCCTGCCGTCGCCAGCAAGGTCGCGCCCTCGACCACGTCGTCATGCGCGCCGCCGTACCAGCGCTCGAATACCCAGGCCGCGACGAAACTCGCCACGATACCGACCAGCGCGCCCGCGTACAGCGCATGCAGCCTGTCGGCACGCCCGAGGCGCGTGAGATAAGCCGCCAGCGCCATGATCACCAATAGGGCCTCGAGCCCCTCGCGCAACACAACGATGCCGGATTCGGCCGCGACGCCCATCGAATTTCTCCACGCCGCCCGCGAATGGTGGCATTGCAAATGCGAATCATTATCAAATATCTCAGGCCGCGAGCGGATGCAAGCGGCGCCGCGGCCCGGGTATCGAACGGCGAAGAGGTCAGCCGCCGCGCGTATCGAGGAAGCGCGCGGGCTTGCCCATGGGCACGCCCAATCTCTGGCCCTCGCGCATGACGATCTGGCCGCGCAGAATGGTCGCAACCGGCCAGCCGGTCAGTTCCATTCCCTCGAAGGGCGACCAGCCGGACTTGCTTTCGATCCACTCGCGCGCGACCACGCGCTTGGCCTTCAAATCCACGAGCACGATATCGGCGTCGTAGCCGACGACCAGCCGGCCCTTGCTAGCGATGTTGTAGATGCGCTGCGGGCCGTGCGAGGCGAGATCGACCAGGCGTTCGAGCGTCAGCCGGCCGCGATGGACGTGATCGAGCATGACGGGCAGAAGCGTCTGCACGCCGGGCATGCCGGAGGGACTCTGGGGATAGGGCTTGG
>JBJXGH010000068.1:0-21332 GCA_046153685.1 Alphaproteobacteria bacterium | reverse complement strand
CGCGCCGCGCTCGCGGCCGCGAGCGCGGACGAACCGGGCATCGACCGCGTGGTGCATCTGGCGGCGCAGGCGGGGGTGCGATATTCGCTCACTCACCCCGAAGCCTATATCCGCGCCAATCTCGAAGGGCATTTCGCTATTGTCGAATTCTGCCGCAATTTGAAGACTTTCCGGAATCTGGTCTATGCCAGCTCCTCCTCGGTCTATGGCGGCAACACCAAGTTGCCGTTCTCGGTCGAGGACGCGGTGGACACGCCGATTTCGCTCTACGCCGCGACCAAGAAGGCCGACGAGCTGATGAGCCATTGTTATGCCCATCTCTACGGCCTGCCGATGACGGGCCTGCGCTATTTCACGGTCTATGGCCCGTGGGGAAGGCCGGACATGGCGGCCTTTCTCTTCACGCGTGCGATCCTGGCCGGCGAACCGATCACCCTATTCAACGCCGGCGACATGAAGCGGGACTTCACCTTCATCGATGACGCGGTGCGCGGCACGCTCGCGGCCCTCGACCGGCCGGCCAAGGCCGAAGCCGGGAGGGCGGCCCACCGGGTTTACAATATCGGCAATCATCGCAGCGAGCGCTTGACGCACCTCGTCGCCCTGATCGAGGCGGAGACGGGCCGCAAGGCCGTGGTGCGCCACGCGCCCATGCAGCCGGGCGATGTCAAGGAAACGTTCGCCGACATCGAGATCAGCCGCCGCGATTTGGGCTTTGAGCCCAGCACGACCATTGACGAGGGCATCCCGCGCTTCGTCGCTTGGTACCGCGAATATCATAAGCTCTAGGCGGGCGCGACCTCAGGCGCCGTAAAGCCGGTCGAGCGTGGCGCCATATACCTCCTTGATCTTGTGCCGGCGAATTTTCAACGTTGGCGTCAGCATGGCGTTGTCGACGGAAAATGGCTCGGTCGCGACATGCACGCGCCGCACGCGCTCGATTGCCGACAAATCCGCGTTCACCCGCTCGATGGCCGCGTGCAGCGCGGCTTGGAACTCTTGGTCCTTGACGAGGGCCGCCAACTCCTTTGATTTGCCCCGCGCGCCCGCCCAGTGTTCGGCGAATTCGCGATTCGGCACGACAATGCCGACCAGATGCGGGCGCTTGTCGCCATAGACCATGGCTTGGGCGAATTCGGGTTGGAGGGTGAGGAAACCCTCGACGCGGGCGGGGCTTAGATTGTCACCGCCGGAATTGACGATGATGTCCTTCTTGCGGTCGGTGATCTCGATATAGCCGTCCGAATCGATGCGCCCGATATCGCCGGTGTGCAGCCAGCCGTCGCGTATCGTCGCATCGGTCGCCGTCTTGTCGCCCCAATAGCCGAGCATGACGAGCTCGCCCCGGACCAGGATCTCGCCGTCCTCCGCGATCCGAACCTCGACATCGCGCACGGGCGGTCCCACCGTGTGCATCTTGACCTTGCGCGGCGGGTTGCACGAAACCACCGGCGCGGATTCGGTCTGGCCGTACCCTTGCAGCAGGCGCAGGCCGAGCGCGTGGAAGAACAGGCCGATTTCGACATTGAGCGGCGCGCCGCCCGAGACCAGTGCCTTGAGCCTGCCGCCGAAGCGCGCGCGCACCTTGGTGCGCACCAGAATGTCCGCGATCTTGTCGATCATGGCATCGAGCGGCCCGAGCGCCCCCTTGTCGTAGCGCTTGCGGCCGAGGCGAATGGCCTGGCGGAAAAGTTTTTCCTTGATCCCGCCGGCGCGTTGAACATCGCGGGCGATGCGGGCGTGCATGGATTCATAGAGGCGCGGCACCGCCGTCATGATCGTTGGGCGGACCTCGACCATATTGGCGCCGAGCTGTTCGACGCTTTCCGCGTAATAGATCTGCGCGCCGATGGAAATCGGGAAGTGCAGCCCCGCCGTGTGCTCATAGGAATGCGATAGCGGCAGAAAGCACAGGAACACTTCGTCCGACAGCCCCAGTTCAAGCAGCAAGTGGTATGCGCCCTTGCAATTGGCGATGATCGCGCCGTGGCTGAGCACGACGCCCTTGGGCACGCCGCCCGTCCCCGAGGTGTAGATGATGCACGCGGGATCGGTGCGCCCGATCGCCGCCGCCCATTCAGCGCCGCCATCGGGCGCATGGCGCCCAAGCGCCATCGCGCCCTCCCAAGACAGCACCGCCGGCCCACCCTGGGGGGCTGCGCTCGGCGATTCGATGGCGATGATATGGCTGAGGGCGGGTGCGCGCATGGCCGCGGGCATGAGGCGTTGGAGGTAGCTGGCGCGGCTGACGATGGCGATCTTGGCGCCGCTATTGGTCAGGATATGCAAATGATCGGCTGTCGTGTTGGTGACGTAGGCCGGCACGGCCACGCCGCCTGCCGCCATGATCGCGATATCGGCGATGGCCCATTCCGGTCGATTCTCGGCGACCAGGCAGACACGATCGCCTGGCGTCACGCCCAGGGCGCGAAGCGCGCGGCTTAGCGTGTTCATCTGCGCAGCGGCTTCGGCGAAGCTGATCGCCTGCCACGCACCGTCGCGCTTGGCCCAAAGGAACGGCTTCTCGCCGGCCTTGGCGGCGGAATCGAGAAACATGCGCACGAGATTGGGGCAGCGATCGTAGTCGCAACAATCGTAGTCCATGGCGTTGCTCTCTCCTGAGGCCATGCACGCCGCTTGAAACGTGTCGCGCCGGCCGCCCAAGGCGCTTGGTTATGCGTCCACTCTTGCCTATATCCCCCCGAGACTCCAAGTCCATGTCTCCCAGCCCAATGCTCCAAGGAGGACGATATGTCGGCACCTGAACTCGGAACCTTGCCGACCTGGGATTTGGCCGATTTGTTTCCTGGCCGCGATTCGCCCGAGTTGCAGGCGGCGCTGGCGCGCGCCAAAGCGGACGCGGTGAACTTCCGCGCGCGCAACGAGGGCAGGCTCGCCCAGCTGTCTGGCGCGGAACTGGCCTCGGTCATTGCCGAGTACGAACGCATGTCCGAAATTCTTGGCCGCGTCGGCTCGTATGCTCAACTCTTGCACGCATCCGACATGGCCGATCCTGAAATCGGCCGCTTTTACCAGACGATCAACGAGACGCTGACCGATATTTCGACCCAGACGCTGTTCTTCGCGCTCGAACTCAACCGCATCGAAGACACCGCACTGGAGCGCGCGTGCGCGGACCCTGATTTGGCACGGTGGCGGCCGTGGTTGCGCGATGTGCGCGCCTTCCGCCCGCATCAGCTTTCGGACGAGGCCGAACGCCTGCTGCACGAAAAATCCGTTTCGGGGCGTGCGTCCTGGGTGCGGCTGTTCGATGAAACCCTGGCGCATCTGCGCTTTGAGGTTGACGGCAAATCCCTTACCGAGGCGGAGGTGCTGCATTTGCTGTCGAGCCGCGATGGCGCCGAGCGGCGCAAGGCGGCCGAAAGCCTTGGCCGCGTGCTCGGCGACAACCGACGCCTGTTCGCCCACATTGCCAACACGCTCGCCAAGGACAAGGCGGTCGAGGATGGCTGGCGGCGTTTTGCCCATCCGGTGTCGTCGCGCAATCTGGCCAATTTCGTCGAGGATGAGGTGGTCGAGGCCTTGGTCGCCGCGGTCAAGGACGCCTATCCCCGCCTCGCGCACCGCTATTACCGCTTGAAGGCGCGTTGGTTCGGCGTCGATACCTTGGCGTTCTGGGATCGCAATGCGCCGCTACCCGGCGACGACGACCGCTATTTTTCGTGGACCGAGGCCAAGGCGACGGTGCTGGGCGCCTATGGCGGGTTCTCGCCGGACCTTGCGGCGTTCGGCAAGCGATTCTTCGACCGGCGCTGGATCGACGCGCCCGTGCGCCCGGGCAAGGCCTCGGGGGCCTTCGCCCATCCGACGGTGCCGGGAGTGCATCCTTATCTTCTGCTCAATTACCAAGGCAAGGCGCGTGACGTCATGACGCTCGCCCACGAACTCGGTCACGGCGTGCATCAAGTGCTTGCGGGCCCGCGCGGCTATCTGATGGCCGACACGCCCCTGACGCTTGCCGAAACCGCGAGCGTGTTCGGCGAGATGCTGACCTTCCGCGCACTCCTCGCCGGCGCGCCGCCCGAACGGCGCAAGGTCATGCTCGCGGGCAAGGTCGAGGATATGCTGAACACGGCCGTGCGCCAGATCGCCCTATTCGAATTCGAGCGCCGCGTGCACGACGAACGCAAGTCCGGCGAATTGCTGCCCACGCGCTTCGGCGAGATCTGGCTCGAGGTGCAAGCCGAGTGCCTTGGCCCGGCCGTTGCGTTGGGCGAGGGCTTCCGCGATTTTTGGGCCTATATCCCGCATTTCGTCCACACGCCGTTCTACGTCTATGCCTATGCCTTCGGGGATTGCTTGGTGAACTCGCTTTATGCGGTGTTCGAGGCTGGCCATCCTCGCTTTGCCGAGAAATACCTCGACATGCTGCGCGCGGGCGGCACGCTCCGGCACAAGGAGCTGCTGGCACCCTTCGGCCTCGATGCCTCCGATCCCGCGTTCTGGAGCAGCGGCTTGTCGCTCATCGGCCGGTTCATCGACGAACTTGAGCAGCTCGGCTGATGGCCGGGCGATCCGATTCCGTGAAGCCGGCAGGCGGCAAGGCCAAGCGTAGGCCAGAGACCAAGGCCCTGGCGAAGCGCAATAAGCCCGTCGCGCGCGCAAAATCCGCAACGCCCGCCAAGTCCCCCCCGCGCGCCGAACGCTCGCCCGACGGCAATCCGCTCGCCCAGCGCGTGCGCCGCTATGCCCAGGTGACGGGGGCGGTGGGGGGGCTTGCCGCGCGCCTTGCGGGGGCGCGTTTTCTCGGCGTCGCCATCGATCAGCCGCGCCACGCGGCGGATTTGCGCGCGGCTCTGGGCGGACTCAAGGGCCCGCTGATGAAGGTCGTGCAGTTTCTTTCGACCATTCCCGACGCGCTGCCGCCCGATTACGTCCGCGAACTCGAGCAATTGCAGGCCAATGCCCCCAGCATGGGCTGGGCCTTCGTGCGGCGGCGCATGGCGGCGGAACTCGGGCCGAGCTGGGAGAGTCATTTTACGACCTTCTCGCAGGAGGCCGCGCACGCCGCCTCGCTCGGCCAGGTTCATCGCGCGATCGCCCTCGACGGCCGCGCCTTGGCCTGCAAGCTCCAGTACCCCGATATGGGCGCCGTCGTCGAAGCCGATCTGGCGCAGCTTCGGGTGTTGCTGTCGCTCTACGGCCGTTACGACAATGCGGTATCGACCAAGTCTCTCCACGCCGAGCTGTCCGAACGCCTGCGCGAGGAACTCGATTATCGGCGCGAGGCGCGGCACATGCGTCTGTACGCGTCCATGCTCGCCGCCGAGAGCGGCGTTCATGTGCCCGAGGCGGTGACCGCGCTATCGACGGGACGGTTGTTGTCGATGACCTGGCTAGATGGCATGCCGCTCACGGACATGGCGAACGGGCATAAGGATTTGCGCAACGCCACCGCGCTCAATTTGTTCCGCGCCTGGTACGTGCCGTTCTATTATTACGGCGTCATCCACGGCGATCCCCATCTCGGCAATTACACGGCACGGGCGGATGGCGCGATCAATCTGCTTGATTACGGCTGCATTCGCGTCTTTCCGCCGTCCTTCGTCGGCGGGGTGATTGCGTTGTACCGGGCGCTCCGGGACGCGGACGGGGAAGGCGCGGTCGAGGCCTATCGCACCTGGGGTTTCACGGATCTGCGCAAGGAACTCATCGAGGTTCTCAATATCTGGGCGCGGTTTGTCTATGCCCCGTTGCTCGAAGACAAGACGCGCCGCATCCAGGAAAAGGGCACGGCATACGGCGCCGAGGTGGCGGCGCGCGTGCACCGCGAGTTGCGCCGCGTCGGCGGGGTCGAATTGCCGCGCGAATTCGTGCTGATGGACCGCGCCGCGGTAGGGCTGGGTTCGGTGTTTCTGCGACTCAACGCGGAGATTAACTGGTACCGATTGTTTCACGAATTGATCGCCGGGTTCGACATGGCGGAACTTGCCGGCCGTCAGAAAAAAGCGCTTGGGGCGGCGAGTTTAGGCTAGCACTGCAAGTTCGGAGACGCGGCGATGGCCATACGCAAATTCAAAGCTGGCGAAACCGTTTTCCGCGCGGGCGATCCCAGCGATACCGTGTTTGTCATTCGCTCGGGCAGGGCGGAAGTGTTCGCGCAGGACGGCGGGCGCTCGGTTTGGCTCGCCTCGCTGCGTGCGGGCGAGACTTTCGGCGAGATGGGCGTTGTCGAAGGTCGGCCGCACGACGCGTCCGTGCGCGCCGCCGAGGAACTGACGGTCGAGGCGATCGATCGGGTCACGTTTCTCGCCGAGCTCAACCGCGCGCCTGGCACGCCGATGCCGCTCGTGCAGGCGTTGATCGCGCGCCTGCGCGACACCGATCACCGCGTGGCGCGCGAGGCTGCAATCGCGGCTCCGGTCAAGTGGCGCGTCGTGCGCATCTTCTCCTATGGCGGGCGGCTCGACCGCGCGCTGCCCAAAGTCGGGCTTGAGGTTCGCGCCCTGCCGTTCGCCGTCGGCAGGCAACGCCGTCACGGCGAAGACGTGGCGGCCCATCAAGTCGATCTGATGCTGCCCGACGAGGCGCCGTTTCAGCTTTCGCGCGCGCATTTCGCCATCGAGGATTCCCCTGACGGGCCGATGGTGCGCGATCTGGGCAGCCACAACGGCAC
This sequence comes from Alphaproteobacteria bacterium, assembly GCA_046153685.1. GTDB lineage: Bacteria > Pseudomonadota > Alphaproteobacteria > CADEGL01 > CADEGL01 > CAMAPP01. Next base: position 14,695 of record JBJXGH010000068.1, on the reverse strand, counting down.
GTTCGTCAACGGCACGGCGCTTGGCCAGGGGCAGCGGCACATGCTGGCGCGTTTGATCGAGGGCCTGAACGAAGTGGTGGCTGGAACCTCGCACTCGCCGTTCCGCTTCAAGATCGAGGTTGCGACCACCTAGCGGAGGGCGGCCGCGAGGCTTGGCAAAGCGCGAGCGAGCGGTCATTGTTCTCGCTCCACGCTGGGGAGTTCGCGAGAGGCCCCTCGCAGGGCTTTGGTTTCGCCGAGGAATCGCCGTTCATCATGAAAATTGCCGTTCTCAAGGAGCGGCGCGCCCACGAAAAGCGCGTCGCTGCCACGCCAGACAGCGTGAAATCGTTTATCGCCATGGGTGCGGAGGTCGCGATCGAGGCGGACGCCGGCGTGATGGCGGACTATCCGGACGCAGCCTATGTGCGAGCGGGCGCCGCAATCGCCGCCAATGCCGCCGCTGCCTGCGCGGGTGCCGCCATCGTACTCAAGGTCCAGCGGCCGATGGTCGCATCCGAGGGCGGGGCGGACGAACTTGCCGCCATGCCCCGCGGCGCCAATCTCATTGGCCTGCTCTCGCCCCATTCCGACACCGCCTCGGTCGCACGCTACGCGTCTTTGGGCGTTAACGCCTTCGCGCTCGAATTCACCCCGCGGATCACGCGCGCCCAGGCCATGGATGCGCTGTCCTCGCAGGCCAATCTCGCGGGTTACAGGGCCGTGATCGAAGCGGCCGCCGTCTTCGGCCGGGCTTTTCCCATGATGATGACGGCCGCGGGCACGATCGCGCCGGCACGCGTCGTCGTGCTGGGTGCAGGCGTCGCCGGGCTTCAGGCGATCGCGACGGCGCGGCGCCTAGGCGCGGTCGTCAGCGCCTTCGACGTGCGCGCCGCCGCCAAGGAGCAGGTCGAAAGTCTGGGTGCGACGTTCATCGAGGTGCCGAGCGAGGAAACCCAGTCGGCGGAAACCGCTGGCGGCTATGCCCGCGAAATGAGCGAGGACTATAAGAAAAAGCAGCAGCAGGTACTGCACGATCACCTGAAAAAGCAAGACATCGTCATCACCACGGCCCTTATCCCGGGCCGCGCGGCGCCGCGTCTCATCTCCGAGGCGATGGTGCGCGACATGAAACCGGGTACCGTCGTCATCGACATGGCGGTCGAATCGGGTGGCAATTGCGCGCTGTCGGAATCGGGCAAAACGGTCGAGGTGAATTACGTGCGTATCGTCGGCATTCCCAATCTGCCGAGCCGCATCGCGGCGGACGCGAGCGCGCTGTATGCGCGCAATATCGTGGCCGTCCTCGCGCTCATGATCGACGCCAAGGAAAAGGTGCTGAATATCCCGTGGGACGACGAAATCGTGAAGGCAATGACGTTGACGCGCGACGGCAAGATCGCGCACCCGGATTTCGCTGCCGCCGCGCGCGCGGGCGTATGAGAGGGATGGGTGCGAAAATCGGCGTCGAGATCGGAGTGAGTATATGATCGAGTTTCGATTGGGCGCGTTGGCGAACATGCCGCTGCTGTCGGCGGGCGTGACGCTCGATCCCTTCGTGGTGGGAATTACGGTGTTCGTACTGGCCGTGTTCGTCGGCTATTACGTCGTTTGGAACGTGACGCCGGCATTGCACTCGCCGCTGATGAGCGTCACCAACGCGATTTCGAGCGTCATCATCGTTGGTGCGCTGATCGCCGCGGGGCCGGCAGAGATCCACATCTCGAAGATCTTCGGCTTCATCGCCGTCGTTCTGGCCGCGGTCAATATCTTCGGCGGCTTCGTCGTGACCCAGCGCATGCTGGCCATGTTCAAGAAGAAGAAATAGGCGATGACCGACGATCTCGCGGCACTTTGCTATCTCGTGGCCTCGGTCTGTTTCATCCTGGCGTTGCGCGGGCTGTCCTCGCCCGTGACGGCGCGCCGCGGCAATGCCTTTGGCATCGCCGGCATGACGCTCGCAATCGCGACCACGTTGGCCGCGCCCGGCGTGCTGGCGTTCGAGTTCATTCTCGCGGGCCTCGCCATCGGCGGGACCATTGGCACGGTACTGGCGCGCAAGATCAAGATGACCGCGCTGCCCCAGTTGATCGCGGCGTTCCATTCGCTTGTGGGCCTGGCGGCCGTGTTCGTCGCCGCCGCGGCGTTCTACACGCCCGAGGCCTACGGCATCGGCTCGTCGGGTGCCATTCGCGTGCCGAGTCTGGTGGAGATGGGCCTGGGCACGGCCATCGGCGCGGTCACGTTCACCGGTTCCATCGTCGCCTTCGGCAAGCTCCAGGGGATGATCACCTCCAATCCGCTGGTGTTCCCCGGTCAACACGCGATCAACGCCGCGCTCGGCATACTCCTGGTCGCGGCCATCGTCTATCTCTGCCTGAACCAGTCGCCCGAGGTATTTTGGTTTGTCGTGGCCATCGCGCTCGTGCTCGGCGTTTTGATGATCGTTCCGATCGGCGGCGCGGACATGCCGGTGGTGATCTCGATGCTCAACTCGTACTCCGGCTGGGCGGCGTGCGGCATCGGCTTCACGCTGACCAACAATCTGTTGATCGTCACGGGCGCGCTGGTGGGCTCGTCCGGCGCCATTCTGTCCTATGTCATGTGCAAGGGCATGAACCGGTCGTTTGTCAGCGTCATTCTCGGCGGCTTTGGCGGCGAGACCGCCGGGCCAGGCCAGGTGGCCGGAGACCGGACGGTCAAGACGGGCGGCGCGGACGACGCGGCCTTCATCATGCGCAACGCCGGCTCGATCATCGTCATCCCCGGCTACGGCTTCGCGGTTGCCCAGGCCCAGCATGCGCTGCGCGAGATGTGCGCCATTTTGAAGGCCCAGGGCGTCAAGGTGCGTTATGCCATCCACCCGGGGGCGGGTCGCATGCCTGGGCACATGAATGTCCTTCTGGCCGAAGCCAAGGTGTCGTACGACGAGGTCTTCGAGCTCGACGACATCAACCGCGAGTTTGCCCAGACCGATGTTGCTTTCGTCATCGGCGCGAACGACGTGGTCAACCCCGCGGCCAAGACCGATCCCGCCAGCCCGATCTTCGGTATGCCCGTGCTCGACGCCGAGGACGCGCGCACCGTGTTGTTCTGCAAGCGCTCGCTTGCCTCGGGCTATGCGGGCGTCGACAATCCGCTGTTCTACAAGGACAACACCATGATGTTGTTCGGTGACGCCAAGAAGATGTGCGAAAATATCGTCAAGGCTCTGGGCTAGGGCACGATCTAACCGCCGCCGTACCGGAAAGCGAAAAATGACCGACGCCGTCGCCGCCATCCGCCGCCGCCAGGGCCTGGCGGAGGAGTTATTTGCGCGCCTGGCTGCAAAGACACGCATCGGTCCAGGCATCCGTCGGCCCTCGTACGGTGCCGAGGAAAATTTCGCCCACGAATTGTGCGCCGAATTCGCCGGGCGCATCGGCCTCGAAGTTACACGCGATGCCGCGGCCAATACCTATATGACCCTGCCTGGGCGCGACCGTTCGGCGCCGCCCATCCTCATGGGCTCGCATCTCGATTCGGTGGACCAGGGCGGCAATTACGACGGCGCGGCCGGGGTGGTTGCGGGGTTGACCGCGCTCGCGGGCCTTAAAGACGCCGGCATGGCACCCGTGCGCGATCTTACGGCCATGGCCGTGCGTGCCGAGGAAAGCGCCTGGTTCCAGGTATCCTATGTCGGCAGCCGCTCGGCCCTCGGCTCTTTGCCGACCGACGCGCTCGATCGCGCGCGACGCGTCGATACCGGGCGCACGCTCGCCGAACACATCGCCGAGAGCGGCGGCGATCCCGAACGCTTGCGCGACGGGCCCGCCCATCTCGATCCCAAGCGTCTCCGCGCCTTCCTGGAACTGCACATCGAGCAGGGCCCGGTGCTCCAAGCCAAGGGTCTGCCCATCGCCATAGGTGCGGGCATTCCCGGAAATTTCCGCCATCCCAATATTGTCGTCGAAGGGGCATATGGCCATGTCGGCTATAGCCGCGAGTTCCGCCGCGACGCGGTGCTGGCGGCATCCTCGCTGGTCGCGCGTCTCGACGCGTTGTGGGCTCAGACGCTTTCGGCCGGGCACAACATGACCATGACCGTCGGGCGCTTCTTCACCGAATCCGCCCATCACGCCCTGACCAAGGTCTCGGGCCATGTCGAGTTGTCGCTCGACATGCGCTCGACCGACCCGGCGCTGGTGAAGGCGCTCGAGGGCGCGTTCGAAGCGATCGTGCGTGAGATCGCGGCGGAACGTAGAGTGAAAATCGATCTCGGCGTGCGCACGCGCGCAGAGGCCGGCGTGATGGACCCGGCCATCTCCCTCGCCTTGCGCGAGGGAGCGGCGGCCTTGGGCATCGACCAGATGGATTTGCCGAGTCCCGCCGGACACGACGCGGCGGCCTTCGCCGCGGCGGGCGTGCCCACGGCCATGATTTTCGTGCGCAACGACAAAGGTAGCCACAATCCCGACGAGCGCATGGAAATCGCCGACTTCATGGACGGCACATCCGTGCTCGGCTGGTGGCTCGCCCAGGACGCGGCCTGACGATGGCGCGCCATGCGATCATCCGGGGCGGGCGCGTGCTCGATGCGGCGCGCCACAGGGCCGATCCGGCGGATATTCTTTTGCGCGACGATGACATCGCCGAAATCGGCGCGCCGGGCCTGGCGGCGCCTGGCGATGCCGAGACCATCGACGCCGCGGGATTCCTGCTGCATCCGGGTCTCGTCAACGCCCACACTCACGGCCACAGCAATCTGTCTAAAGCGCCGGGCGACTTGTGGACACTCGAATTGCTGCTGGCGGCGGGACCATGGATCAGCGGCGGGCGAGGGGTGGAGGACAAATATCTCTCCGTCCTCGTCGGTGCCTGCGAAATGTTGCTGAAGGGTTGCACCGCCGCTTACGATCTCATGATCGAGATTCCGGCGCCGACCAAGGACGGCATCCACGCCGCCGCGCGCGCCTATCTCGATGCGGGCATGCGAGCAATCATTGCCCCCGGAGCCGCCGATGCGTCGCTGTATACCTCCGTGCCGGGCCTGCTCGATGCCATGCCCGAGTCCTTGCGCCGCGAGGCCGAGGGCCTGAGCCCCGGGCCAGCCGGAGGCGCGCTCGCCGCCGTGCGCGGCATTCTCCAGGATTGGCCCTTTGACCGTGCACGCGTGCGCCCGGCGGTGGCGCCCGCCATTCCGCTGCTATGCTCGGATGAATTCATCATCGCTTGCCGCGACCTCGCACGCGATTTCGAGGTCGGCCTGCACACCCATCTGCTCGAGTCGAAGGTTCAGGCCGTCGTGGGCAAGGCGCGCTACGGCACGACCGTCACGCGCCATCTGGCCAAGCTCGGCGTGCTGGGTCCGCATTTTACGGGCGCGCACGGCGTCTGGACGGACGAGGAGGATATGCGCGTGCTCGCAGATGCCGGCGCGAATATCGCCCACAATCCCGGCAGCAATATGCGTCTGGGCAATGGCATCGCTCGCGTCAAGCGCATGCGCGAGCTCGGCGTCAATGTCGGCATCGGCACCGATTCGGTCACGTGTTCGGACAATCTCAACATGTACGAAGCGATGCGTCTGGCTGCCATGTCCTCGCGGGTACAGGGCCCCGATACCGCGCGCTGGCTCAGCGCCGAGGACTGCTTCCTGCAAGCAACCGAGGCGAGTGCCCGAGCACTCGGCTTCGAGCGCATCGGCCGTCTCGCACCCGGCTATAAGGCGGATATCGTTTTCCTCGATTTGGGTTCGATCAACTGGATTCCCTACGGCGATCCGACCAATCGGATCGTCAATCTCGAGGACGGCGCGAGCGTGGACAGCGTCATGGTCGGCGGGCGGTTCGCCGTGCGCGGCCGGCGCCTGGTTCACGTCGATTTGGTCACCCTCAAGACGCGCGCCGAGGCCGCATGGGCCGGAATCGAGGCCCGCGTGGCGGAAAAGCGCGCGCTGTTCGAGCGCCTGGCGCCCGCGGTCAATGCTTTTTGCCCCGCAGTGGCCCATCGGCCCTATCATGTCGAGCGCTTCGCGGGGCGGGGCGACTAAATGCGAACGGACGAATAGGGAGAGCGCGATGGCGGTATTCGACATGGTGGTGCGCGGCGGCACGATCGCCACCTCGTCCGACATTTACACCGCCGATATCGGCGTCAAGGGCGGGCGCATCGCGGCACTCGGCCTTGATCTCGCCAAGGGCGAGGACGAGGTCGATGCGCGTGGCAAGCTGGTCATGCCGGGTGGTGTGGACGCGCATTGCCACATTGAACAGAAGTCCTCGCTCGGCATTCTGTGCGCCGACGATTTCTTCACCGCCACCCGCTCAGCCGTCTGCGGCGGCACGACGACCGTCATTCCCTTCGCCGCCCAGCATCGCGGCATGTCCTTGCGTTCGGCGGTCAATGACGCACTTGAGCGCGCGCGGCCGAAGGCGGTCATCGATTACGGTCTGCACATGATCGTGTCCGATCCGACCGAGCAGGTTCTGGGGCAGGAACTGCCCGCGCTCATCCGCGACGGCATCACCAGCTTCAAGATTTACATGACCTACGATCTGTTGAAGCTCAACGACCGCGAGATTCTCGACATCATGTCCGTCGCGCGCCGCGAGGGCGCCTTCGTCATGGTGCATGCCGAAAATCACGAGGCCATCGCCTGGCTGTCGGAGCGCCTGCTATCGCACGGCCATGTCGCGCCCAAGTTCCACCCCGTATCGCGCCCGATGCCGGTCGAACGCGAGGCGACCCATCGGGCGATCGCGCTGTCCGAGCTTGTCGATGTGCCCATTCTCATCGTTCACGTCTCGGGCGCGGAAGCGATCGAGGAAATCGCCCGCGCGCGCGCCAGGGGCCTGCGCATTTACGCGGAAACCTGCACGCAATATCTGACGCTTGCCGCCGAGGACCTGGAGAAGCCGGGTCTCGAGGGCGCACGCTGCATGTGCGCTCCGCCGCCGCGCGAGCGTGCCAATCAGGAACTCGTCTGGCGCGGCATCCAGACCCGCGTGTTCGACGTGCTGTCGTCGGATCATGCGCCGTTCAAGTTCGACAACACGGGAAAATTCTTCCACTCGCCCAAGCCCGACTTCAAGCACATCGCCAATGGGGTGCCCGGCCTCGAAGTGCGCATGCCGATATTCTTCAGCGAAGGGGTGAGCAAGGGGCGCATCGACGTGCGCGAATTCGTGGCCCTGACCGCGACCAATCCCGCGCGGCTCTATGGCATCGCGCCGCGCAAGGGGTCGATCGTCGTCGGCGGGGACGCCGATTTCGCAATTTGGGACACCGAGAAAGAAGTCACCATCTCCCAATCGATCTTGCACGATGCGATGGACGCCACGCCCTACGAAGGCTTCAAGGTCAAGGGCTGGCCGGTCGCGACGTATTCGCGTGGTGAACAAATCGCGCGCGATTTCGAATTCACAGGCAAGGCGGGGCGCGGCAAGTATCTCCAACGCGAACTTTCCCCCGCAACGCGCCCGCTTGGGCGTTTGCCGACCAAGTTCGACCCCGTGACCGGAATCTATTCCGGCTGACGCACGACGCGCTCTACCGCGTCGAGTTCGGCGTCATCGGCGCGCGAATGGCGCGGCATGGCGCTATCTTTTCGATCGTAACCGGCCATGCCGCCGCGATCGGCACGACTTGGTGCATCGTGATGCGGCGTTTCGGCGAGCTTGCGCCCCGAAGCGAGGCGCAAGCTCGTCTTCATTGCCGGCTATGCGAAGGCGGGCCACGGGATATGGGTGCAGCCGATCGTCGGTCGACGGGCCGCGCCCAGCGGGCCGATGACGTGGACCAAACCGATTTCAGGTCTCGTCCGCCGCGGCGCCTAGCAGGCGCTCGACGATCACCGTGTCGCGCCACTTGCCGTCGAGCCTGGCGTGTTTCTTGAACACGCCAACGACTCGAAAGCCGCAGCTCCGGTGCAATGCCAGCGAGGGCGCGTTTTCGGGGAAAATCCGCGAGACGAGTTTCCAGAATCCGCGCCTGGCGTATTCCTCGATGATGGCTTCGAGCGCCACCCGGCCCAGGCCCTGGCCGCGCGCGCCCTGGTCGACATAGACCGAATGATCCGCAACGCCCGCATAGCACGCGCGCGTGCTGGTGGCCGCCGCACCCGCCCACGCAAGGACCTGGCCGCCGCGCTCGACGACGATCATCGGATGGCGCGCGCCCTTTTCCCCGATCCTGGCTGCGATCTCGGCGGGCGAGCGGGGCTCGGTCTCATAGGTCGCGATGCGTTCGGCAATGCCCTGATTGTAGATGCGCGCGATGTCCGCCGCGTCCGCCTGGGTGGCGATGCGCCAGATGGTCGTCAGCCCGGTCCGGGACTCGGCTTTCTCGATCGCGTGGGTGATGGTCATGGCCGTCCTCGAAATTGCAACGGCGCCGACCGCTTTGCCGCGGCGGCGCCGTTTTTCTCGGACGCCAGGCGGCCCAGGATCGGGCCGCCCTCTGGTGAATGGGAGTGGGCTGGCCCTAGTAGCCTTCGCGCTCCATGCGCTTACGCAGGAGCTTGCGCGAACGTCGAATCGCTTCGGCGCGCTCGCGGGCACGCTTCTCGGACGGCTTCTCGAAATGCCGGCGTAATTTCATCTCCCGGAACACGCCCTCGCGCTGCATTTTTTTCTTTAGCGCGCGCAGCGCCTGGTCGACGTTGTTGTCGCGTACGATGACCTGGACGATGACCGTCACTCCCGATGGACCCCTCCATGAGGGGCATATACACCTGTTCGCGGCACCCAAGAATTCGTGCCACGGCAAGCAAGTGGGTAACACAATCCCCCTGGTCTGTGAAGGGGTGAGGTGGCAGATATTCGAGCGTGGCCCAGCCGGGTGCCGCAGGGTGACGGGTCGGTAGGAAGGCACGCAGCCCCAGGGGGGCGAGGCGACCCCGGGTGTCTGACGCCCTGGGAACCCGGAGATTTACCCGGACCGGCGGACACCCCATATTCCGAGCCATGCCGATCTTCAAGATCGCCCGCATGGGCCACCCCATTCTCAAGCGCCGGGCCGCCGAGGTCGAGGACCCGACGGCGCCCGCGATTGGGCGCCTGGTGGCTGGCATGATCGAGACCGTCGAGGATATCGACGGCTCGGGGCTGGCCGCGCCGCAGGTCCATGTCGGACTGCGGGTCGTGGTTTTTCGCGTGTTGCCCGGCCGGGGCGGCAGGCAGGGTGTGCCGCTGACCGTGCTCGTCAATCCCCGAATAGAGTTTCTATCGGAGGAAACCACGCTCGATTTCGAAGGCTGTCTGTCCGTGCCTGGGTTCGTGGGCGCGGTGCCGCGTTTCCGCCAGGTGCGCTACACCGCCCATGGCCTCGACGGCGTGGAGTTCTCGCGCGAGGTGGACGGTTTCCATGCCAGGGTGGTGCAGCACGAGTGCGATCACCTTGACGGAATTCTCTTTCCGCAACGCATGACCGACATGCGGAGCTTCGGGTATGTTGACGAGGTGCGGCGTGCATTGTCGCCGGCCTTGGCAACACGCGCCGCGGCGGCGGACTGACGCAATAGCTGCAATAGGCGGGTGCGAACATGGCAAAGACCAGGACCGCGGGCCAGGGCGAGGCCGGAGGCGCCGCCGGCGCGCTGCCGCCGGACGGGCATCGGGACGCGCACGAGGAAAAGCGCGCGGCCATCCTCGCCGCCACTCTCGCGCATGTGCCCTTTGCAGGCTGGTCCCTCGCCGCCCTCCAATCCGGCGCCGAGGACTGTGGTTACGACCGTGCCGAGGCGCAGAACGCCTTTCCGGGTGGCGCGCTCGAAGCGATCGAGCACCACAGCCGCCTCGCGGATGCGCGCATGTTGGTGGCGATGGAGGGCGCCGACATGTCGCGGATGCGGGTGCGCGAACGCGTGGCCTTCGCGGTGCGCGCCCGGCTCGAGGGCAACGCCCAGAACCGCGAGGCCATCCGCCGCGCGCTCGTCACGCTCGCGCTGCCGACAAATCTCGGCGTCTCGCTCGCGTGCCTGTACCGCACGGTCGATGCGATCTGGCACGGCGCGGGCGACGAATCGGTCGATTTCAATTTCTATTCCAAGCGCGGCCTGCTCGCGGGCGTCTATATGGCCACCTTGCTGCATTGGCTCGACGATGCGTCCGAGGGCCAGGAGGCTAGCTGGCGCTTTCTCGACCGGCGCATCGCCGAAGTCCTCCGGGTGCCCCGGATGGTCGGGGAATTATTCAAGATTTTCAAAGGCTTTCCCTTCCCTAGCAAGGTGGGGAAGCCGCCTTTTCCCGCTGAGGGCCAGGGCCAGAACCAGGGCGAGAAGACGTGGTCTGAAACAAAATAGCGGAGCCGTGCATTCGGATAGCGCCGCCTTCAATCTCCGTTAACCACCTGGCGGTGAATATGTCTTGTCCGGGAGATGTGGCTTTGAGCCATCCGCGACGCAATGCGGGCCAAATGCACAACGCGGGCCATAGATGAAGATTGGCGACGTTAAAACCACGCCCTACACTAACGCCGTGCGCCGCGCGGCGCCCGCGCGCGCGGTCGGTTCGGCGACGGTCGCCAATATTGGCGATTCGGCCGGCGTGCTTGGCATTCCCGAAATCGAGCTTACCCCCAAGGTTCGCGCGGCGATCATGTCGCTCTTGTCCGAGGTCCATCGCCTGCGCGACGAGGTGCAGCAGTCCCAGCGCCGCATTGCCTATCTTGAGCAGCTGGCCGATCAGGACACTCTGGTTCCGGTCGTCAATCGGCGCGCGTTCGTGCGCGAGCTGTCGCGCGTCATGTCCTACGCCAATCGATACGGCGTCCCCTCGAGCGTGCTCTATTTCGACGTCAACGGCATGAAACGCATCAACGACACTCACGGCCATGCCGCGGGTGACGCGGCGCTGGTGCACGTCTCGCGCGTGCTCGCCGAAAACGTCCGCGAATCGGACGTGGTCGGTCGGCTCGGCGGCGACGAGTTCGGGGTCATCCTCGCCCATGCCGATGCCGCCACGGCGCACGAAAAGGCCCAGAGCCTGTCCCAGGATGTCGCGCGTCAGAGCATCGAGTGGAAGGGGGCGACAATCGATATCCGGGTTTCCTTCGGCGCCTATACCTTCGCCCAGGGAGAAAGCGCGGATGCCGTTCTCGAGGCGGCCGACCGCGCCATGTACCGCCACAAAAACGAAGCCGCGCGGGCTTGAGCCGAGGCGCGGCCGCGCACGCGGCGCTCAGGCGATGATATCGGGCAACAGCCGACTTTCGATTTGCGCCATTTCGTCCTTCAGGCGCAATTTTCGCTTCTTCAGGCGCTGAATCTGCAACAAATCCGCAGGCCTGGTCTCTTCCTGCCGGGCGATCACGTCGTCGAGATCGCGGTGCTCGCTATGAAGATCGGCGAGGCGCTTGCGCAAGTAGGCCGCCTCTTCCTCGCTCAACCTCACGCCAAAATCCCTCGACTTTCCGCCGCGCCATCGGCCGGACCATGTCAACCGTCCGACCATTGTACGGACCATAGCAAAAACCGCTCGCCGGTGGCAGCGGTCCCGGCCATGATGGCGCGATCAAGACAGGGTGCTCCAAGACTGGATGATCCAAGGCTGGATAATCCAAGGCCGGGTGATCCAAGGTTGGGCGGCCCAAACTGTTTCGCGGCAAGGAGGCGACATGGATTTTCCGAAGAGCGAGTTCTGGGATTTCACCTTGCAGATCTACGGCAAGGATGGCGTCTCTCCAGCCGTTATCGCGCTGCAGGACAAGCGCGGGCTGGACGTCGATATCCTGCTGTTTTGCTGCTTCTTGGCAGTAACCGGGCGGGGTGCGCTCGGCGCGGCCGAGGCGGCGAAGGCCAAGGCTTTGGCCGATCCCTGGCAGGCCCAGGTCGTGAATGCCATCCGTCTTGTGCGCCGCAAGCTGAAAGAGGGTTTTCCTGGCACGCCTGCGGGCTTGCCCGAAACGTTGCGCAAGGAGATTTTCGGCCAGGAATTGGCCGCCGAGCGCATCGAGCAAATGATGCTTGAATCCGCGGTGCCGCGCGCGCCCGATGCGGCGCGCGCGTCCGAGCAGCGGGTGCGCGACGGTGCCGCGAGCCTCAAATCCTATCTCGATGCGTGCGGCATCAAGGCCGGGGCCGAGGATATGACACACCTCGCGACCTTGCTCGGCGCGGCCATGGGCGATGGCGAGGGGGCCAAGGGCGCGCTCGCCGCTGTCTATGCCTGAGCGCGGTTGCGGCGGCGGCACGGTTGATCGGGGCGCGGGGAAGGCTATCATTGCGGCCGGTCGCGCGGTGTGGCCTTAGCGGCTGCGGCGCGGGAGTGCACAATCGAGGAGGGCAATCGTGGTTTCGGAGCAGCAACTCGATAGCTTGAAGGCCAAACACGCCGAACTCGACAAACAGATAGCGGATCTCGAACGAAAGCCGGGATCGGACGACCTCCAGGTTCACGAGCTCAAGCGATTGAAGCTCAAGATAAAAGACGAGTTGCTGCGCTGTCAGGCGCGCGATTGACGCACACGAGGGCGGGCCCCGAGGTCCGCCGATTTCGTCTGCGGCCCGAAGCCGCCCGCCGCGGGCGGCGCTAGAGGGCTTTGGTCCGTTCGCGCAGCACGAATTTTTGGACCTTGCCCGTAGATGTCTTGGGCAGGGGACCGAAAACCACCGCGCGCGGCGCCTTGTAGTGAGCGAGATTGGCGCGGCAATGGGCGATCAGTTCGGCTTCGGTCGCTTGCATGCCGTCCTTGAGGGCGACGAAGGCGCAAGGCGTCTCGCCCCATTTTTCGTCGGCGCGCGCGACCACGGCGGCCTCGAGCACCGCCGGGTGGCGGTATAGCGCCTGCTCGACCTCGATGGTCGAGATGTTCTCGCCGCCCGAAATGATGATGTCCTTCGAGCGGTCCTTGAGCTCGATATAGCCCGAGGGATGCATGACGCCGAGATCGCCGGTGTGGAACCAGCCGCCTGCGAAGGCCGCGGCGGTTGCGCGCTTGTTCTTAAGGTAGCCCTTCATGACGATATTGCCGCGCATGAAGACCTCGCCCAGCGTGGCGCCGTCGGCGGGCACCGGAGCGAGCGTCGCGGGATCGGCGACCATGAGCCCCTCCATCACCGGATAGCGCACGCCCTGGCGGGATTTAAGGCGCGCGCGCTCGGTGGCATCCTCGCGGTCCCATTCGGGGTGCCAGGCGCACACCGTTGCGGGGCCGTAAACCTCGGTGAGGCCGTACACATGCGTCACGCGGAAGCCCTGCTTCTCGATGGCTTCGAGCACGGCGGGCGGCGGCGGCGCGGCGGCGGTCATGACCTCGACCGGGCGCGGCAATTCGCGGCGGTCCCCGTCCTTGGCGTTGACGATCATGCCGAGCACGATGGGCGCGCCGCACAAATGCGTGACGCCGTCCTTGGCTATCGCGTCGAAGATCGCGCGCGCATCCACCCGCCGCATGCAGATATTCGTGCCCGCGAGCGCCGCGATGGTCCAGGGAAAACACCAGCCATTGCAGTGAAACATCGGTAGCGTCCACAGATAAACCGGCTGCGGCGCCATGGCCCAGACGAGGATATTGCCGATGGCGTTGAGATAGGCGCCGCGGTGATGATAGACGACGCCCTTGGGATCGCCCGTTGTGCCCGAGGTGTAATTCAGCGCGATGGCCTGCCATTCGTCCGTGGGCCTGCGCCACGCAAAATCCGGGTCACCCTCGGCAAGGAAACTCTCGTAGTCGGGCGCGCCGAGGCGCGCGCCGCCGGGACCGTGGGGGGCGGCGATATCGATGACCAGGGGCGTTCGCTCGCACAGGGCGAGCGCGGCCTCGATGGTCGGCGCGAATTCCGTGTCGGTGAGGAGAACCTTGGCCTCGCCGTGATCGAGAATGAAGGCGATGGTCGCGGCGTCGAGGCGGGTATTGAGCGCGTTCAGAACCGCGCCGGCCATGGGCACGCCGAAATGCGCCTCGAACAATTCCGGTACGTTCGGCGCCATGACCGCGACGGTGTCGCCGGGGCCGATTCCGCGCCGCGCGAGCGCCGAGGCAAGGCGCAGGGCCCGCGCGCGTGTCTCGCGCCAGTTGCGTCGAAGCGTGCCGTGGACAATCGCCGCGCGCTCGGGATAGATCGCGGCCGCCCGGTCAAGGAAGCCGAGCGGCGTCAGGGGCACGTAATTCGCCGCGCCCTTGTCCAAGTCGCGCTCGTAAGGCCCCTTCGCCAAGAAATCGTCAGCCATCGTCCCTCCGTCGCCCCGTCCCACCGCCGCAATGCTAGGTAAGCCAAGCAGCGGACATCGACAAGCGCGCCGATGGCCTGGCGTGATCGTACGCGTGGGGTCACATGGCCAGACGTGCCGTTTGATCCCGCGTGCCCGCGTGCTATCCCTTGGCGCGCGATTGGGAGGCGGGCGAAGGCCCGGAAGCACGACATGACCAGCCGTTATCCCGAAATCTACCGCCGCTCGCTTGCCGAGCCCGAGGCCTTCTGGGCCGAAGCGGCCGAGGCGATGCATTGGTACAAACGCTGGGACCGGGTGCTCGATTCCAGCCGAGCGCCTTACTTCTATCGCTGGTATGCGGGAGCCGAGTGCAATACCTGCCATAACGCGCTTGATCGTCACGTTGCCGCTGGCCGCGGGGAGCAGGCGGCGCTTATCTACGACAGTCCGATGACCGGCATCGTGCGCGCGATCAGCTATCGGGAGCTCTTGGACGAGGTCGCGCGCTTTGCCGGCGCGCTCGCCGCCGAGGGCGTGACCAAGGGCGACCGCGTCATCATCTACATGCCGATGATCCCCGAGGC
>JBJXGH010000047.1:0-3130 GCA_046153685.1 Alphaproteobacteria bacterium | reverse complement strand
TGGGTTCTATTTGTCAGCACGGAATAACGAACACTCATTAGTGCGTCAGTTTGGTGGTCATTTAATAGTAGTGGCAAGAGAGTTGAACTATTGCTGGGACAGGTTTGTCTATGTTAAAGAAATGATGCATGTATTTGATGACCCCACTCAAGCTTTAGATTCCGGTGATCGTTTAGAACGTCTTCTTGAGGAAATTTGGTCCGGCAATCCAGATCAATCACCTGAGGTAAAATCAGAAATAAACTGCTTTTTCATGGCACTCGGTGCTCTTTGCCCAGAGAAGTACCGACTGGAATTTGCAGAGGCGCGTGAAAAAGGGCAGATTGATGATTACACAATAGCGTTGCGGCTTCGTATTCCACAGCTCTACGTTTCGCGCTTATTTCGCCCAGACTATCCTGTAATCCTACAAACTTTGACAGCGTGAGAGCAGTTAGACGAGTTTCTTGGTGTAGGCAGGTTAACGCCATGGGGAGAAACATGCGGATACGCCCCACGCGAAGATCACCCCGATCAGTTTCCAAAGCTTGCCGAACACTTGATTAAACTTGGGTTCGGTTACCGCATGGCTTGATGCGTCGCGCGCACGCCGCCACGCTTTCGCCCTATGATCGAGTCGGAAGCGCTCGCGACTGAGCGGGCCGCGCTGCGGGCTTCGTACCGCATGGACGAGGCGGCGTGCGTCGCTGAGCGGCTCGAGGCCGCGCGCCTTTCACTGCCGCGCCGGCGCGACATCGAGACCAAGGCGGCGGCCTTGGTCGAGGCCATGCGCGGCGCCGAGGCCAGCCCGAGCGGGCTTGACGCCTTCCTTGAAAGCTATGACCTCGCCTCCGAAGAGGGCGTGCTTCTGCTGTGCCTCGCCGAAGCGCTCTTGCGCGTGCCCGATGCCGCGACCGCCGACAAGCTGATCCGCGACAAGATCGGCGGGGCGCAATGGGCGCGCCATCTCGGCCAAAGCGAGAGCGTGCTGGTCAACGCCTCGACCTATGGCCTGATGCTCTCGGGGCGCTTTGTCGAGGCCGCCGAAATCGCGGGCGGGCAGGGCTGGACCCAAGGTCTGAAGCGCATGGTCGGGCGGCTGGGTGCGCCGGTGGTGCGCACCGCGCTGGTGCAGGGCATGCGCATTCTGGGCCACCAATTCGTGTTGGGGCGCACCATCGAGGAAGCGCTCGCACGCGCGACGGAAGGCGAAGCGCTCGGCTATCGCCATTCGTTCGACATGCTGGGCGAGGGCGCGCGCACCGCTTCCGATGCCGAGCATTATTTCGATTCCTATGGCGCGGCGATTCGCGCGGTTGGCGCGGCGGCCAAGGGTCGCGGGCCCGAGGCAGGGCCCGGCATTTCGGTCAAGCTTTCGGCGCTGCATCCGCGCTATGAATTCGCCAAGCCCGCGCGCGTGGCGACCGAGCTGATCCCGCGCGCGCTCGCGCTTGCCGAGCTGGCGAAGGAGTTCGGCATCGGTCTCACCATCGACGCCGAGGAGGCCGAGCGGCTCGACCTTTCGCTCGATGTGATCGAGGCCTTGGCGCGCGCGCCGAGCCTGAAAGGCTGGGACGGCCTCGGCCTCGCCGTGCAGGCCTATCAAAAATGCGCGTTGCCGCTGGTCGATTGGCTCGCGGCGCTCGCGACCGACGCGCGGCGCCGCCTCATCGTGCGCCTGGTCAAGGGCGCTTATTGGGACAGCGAGATCAAGCACGCGCAGGTGCAGGGCCTCGCCTCCTATGCGGTGTTCACGCGCAAGGCCTCGACCGACGTTTCGTATTTGGCGTGCGCGAAGCGGTTGCTCGAGGCGGGCAAGGCGTTCTATTCGGCGTTCGCGACGCACAACGCGCACACCCTGGTCGCGGTGCTCGAGCTGGCGGGCAAGCGCGACGACTACGAGCTGCAACGCCTGCACGGCATGGGCGAGCGGCTCTATGGGCTCGAATTCGATGGCGCCACGCTGGCGACGCGCTGTCGCGTCTATGCACCGGTCGGCGGGCACGAGGAATTATTGGCCTATCTGGTGCGCCGGCTCTTGGAGAACGGCGCCAACACCTCGTTCGTCAATCGCGCGATCGACCGTGCCCTGCCGGCGGCCTCGGTGGTCGCCGACCCGATCGCGCGCATCGAGGGATTGAAGAGCGTGCCGAACCCGGCCTTGCCTTTGCCGGCGGCGCTCTATGGCCCGACGCGGCGCAATGCCAAGGGCCTCGATCTCGCGGATCCGGTGGCGCGCGATTTGTTGCTGCCGGCGCTCTATGCCGCGCTCGGCCGCTCATGGCAGGCCGCGCCGATGATCGCGGGGACACGCGTCGAAGGGGCGGCGCGTATACTGAGCAATCCCGCCGATCGGCGGAAGCGCGTGGGCGCGGTGAGCGAGGCGAGCGCGGAAGACGCACGCCGTGCACTCGCCAGTGCCGCCACCGCGCAACCGGCGTGGGACCTGATCCCGGCGGTTGAGCGCGCGGCGATGCTGCGGCGCGCGGCCGATTTGTATGAAACCGAGATGCCGACATTGATGTCACTCGCCATCGCCGAGGCCGGCAAGACGATTCCCGACGCCATCGCCGAAGTGCGCGAGGCGGTCGATTATTTGCGCTATTGCGCCGTGCAGGCGGAGCGTGAATTCGCCAGCCCGCGCCTCTGGCAAGGCCCGACCGGCGAGCGCAATACATTGTCGGTGCGCGGTCGCGGCGCGTTTCTCTGTATCAGCCCGTGGAATTTTCCGCTCGCGATCTTCACCGGCCAGATCGCCGCCGCGCTTGCCGCCGGCAATGCGGTGCTGGCGAAGCCCGCCGAGCAGACACCCTTGATCGCGGCCGAGGGCGTGCGCCTGTTGCACCAAGCCGGCGTGCCGACCGACGTGCTGCATTTTCTGCCGGGCGATGGGCCGACCATTGGCGGCGCATTGTTGAACGCGCCGGGGCTGGCCGGCGTCGCGTTCACCGGCTCGACCGAGGTGGCGCGACTGATCGCCCGCGCCTTGGCCGCGCGCGAGGGGCCGATCCTGCCCTTGATTGCCGAGACCGGCGGGCAGAACGCGATGATCGTCGATTCGACCGCGCTGCCCGAGCAGGTGGTGCGCGACGTGTTGGCCTCGGCCTTTCAAAGCGCGGGCCAGCGTTGCTCGGCGCTGCGCGTGTTGTTC
>JBJXGH010000034.1:0-3352 GCA_046153685.1 Alphaproteobacteria bacterium | reverse complement strand
TAAATTGTAGCGCGTGCCCATGGTCGCGACGATGCTGTGATCCTTCAGCCGCTTTTGCCAAAAGCTGAGCGCGCCCGATGGCACGCTGCATTGAATGGTCTTGATCTGGCCCGAGCCGCGCCGGCCCTCGATGCCGGTATGCTTGAACGGGAAGGTGGTGATCAGTGTGCTCGGATCGCCGCGATGATTGCCGTAATAGAGGTGATAGATGGGCGTCGTGCCGTCGAACAGCACGGTCTTCTTGACGCTCCTGAGGCCAAGCAGCTTGGTGTGGAACGCGTAATCCTCTTGTGCGCCGCCGACGCACAGCGTTACGTGGTGATGGCCCTGCACGAGATTGTTCATCATCGCCTCGCCGCATCCACGCCTGTTGTGCGCGCCCAACCAAGGCGCCTGTGCGCATGATCGTAACGCCATTCCTGACAGACGAGAAAGCATTCGTTGGTCCGATCGGCGCGACCAAGCAAGCGGCCGTCGCCCGACCGGTCTCACCGCCCCGGGCCCCGCTATTTCACGATTGATTCCGGGGGTAGCTGGGCTACGATTAATCGACGGCGATTGGCCCGTCGTCAGGGGTGGGGCTCCATGCGTTTCGCGCAGCAACATGCCATCACGGACCTCTGCTTTTTGGTCGAAAGCGCCGATCGCGCCATCGAGTTCTACACCAACAAGCTTGGCTTCAAGTTGCGCCGGCGTGCCGAGGGCTTCGCCGATTTTTCGGGCGCCGGGCTGACGCTCGCGGTTTGGGAGGCGGGCCATATGAGCCGTACCACTGGCGTACCCAATCGCCGTGCGGCGCCCGGCGCGCGCAAGGCGATTGCGGCCGTCGAGGTTTCGCCACCGGCGCGGATCGATGAAATCTACGCCGAGCTCAAGGCGGCGGGCGTCGCCATCCAGGCGCCGCCGGCGAACTTTCCGTGGAACGCGCGCTGCATCTACTTCACCGATCCGGACGATAACGTTTGGGAAGTCTATGCCTGGCTCGACGGTGGGCCGGAAGCCGCTCACACCGTGTCCTGATCTCCCGGCTCGTTGCCTTGCAGCTCAATCGCGAGCATCAACCCGCTTAGGCTCTTGCCATGAATGTCGAGCGCGGCGGTCGCGGTCACGCCGCCACCCTTCAAGTGCTCGATTACGAAATTGAGTGCGTTCAGTCGGGGCAGTTCGTAGCGCGTCACCGGCCCCTCGGCGAGCGCGGCGAACGCGGCCATGACGCGCGCCTCGCTCAACTCGCGCTTCAGGCGTTCAAAGCCGGCCGGCTCATAGGCGATCACCGAGATGTTGACCGCGTGGCCCTTGTCGCCGGCGCGGCAATGCGCGAGGTCGCGGACGGTGAGCCTCACAACGGCCCCACGAGCTCGACGCGGGTTTTGACGAGATCGCGCGGCAGCAGCACCGACTGCACGGCGAGGACATCGCGCACCTGGCGGAATTCGCCTGCGCCGCCCGACGGCCCATTGGTATAAAGCGCCTCGACCTCCCAGCCGATTTCTTCGGCGACACGTCGCTCGCGCGCGCGCCCGACCACCCGAAGCCGGACTTCATAGGGTTCCGGTCGGTTGGGGGCAGGGCCGTGCAAGCTATCGATGCCGATCAGTTCGACGCGCAGCTCGTCATAATGCAGCCCGCGCAGTTTGAGGCGCTGGCGCACAATTTCGCCGGCGAGCCGCGCACGTGCCACCGCATTCGGCCCGCCATAGGAGAGCTGGCCCTCGCCGAGATAACCGTCGAGATAGCCGATACTCACCTTATAGGTCGCCGTGCGCGGCCGCGCGCGGGCACCGGTCACGCGCACGCGATCCTTGGCCACGGCGTGCAGTGTGATTGCCGTCATGTCGAGCACGCAATCGGGCGTGATATAGGCACTCGGGTCGTGCACCTCATAAATGAGCTGTTCCGTGCATGTCGCGATATCGACCCGGCCACCCGCCGCCTCGACCTTGCCGATCACGACCGCGCCAGCGGCGCTCACGTCGGCGAACGGGAAGCCGAGCCGGGCGAGACCCGGCACGTCCTTCGGGCCCGGGTCGGCGAAATAGCCGCCGGTCACTTGGCCGGCGCACTCGAGCAAATGACCGGCGGCCGTTGCATGGGCGAGCATGGCGTAATCATCATAGGACCAGCCAAACTCGAAGAGCATCGGCCCGACGAACAGCGAAGGATCGGCGACGCGCCCTGTCATCACGACTTGAGCACCCGTCGCCAGCGCATCGCGCACGCCGTCGGCGCCCAAATAGGCGTTCGCGGCCGCGAGGCCGGGCAGAATGCTTTCGACCGGATCGCCGCTCTCGAGCAGGCGAAGCCCGGGCCGCGCGGCGATCAGCTCGGTCACGTCATCGCCCAGCAACACTGCGCAGCGAATGTCATGAAGGCCGCTCGCCTCGGCGATGTCACAGGTCTTACGCGCCGCGCCGAGCGGATTGGCGGCGCCCTGATTGGTGACCAGCCGCACGCCATGCGCGACGCACGCCGGCAGGACATCGGTCATGCGCGGCTCGAGCCTTGGGTTGTATCCGCCGTTCGGGTCTTTGCGTCGGGCCAGCGTCTCGCGCGCGATCGTGCGCTCGGCCAGGCATTCGAACACGATGTAGTCGATGCCGCCCTGTTCAATCAGCTCGACCGCCGGTTCCCAGCGGTCGCTGGCAAAGCCGGCGCCGGCGCCGATGCGCAGTTCGGTCTTTCTTTTCATGGTCCCCGCCGGTCGTGGCTCGTGCCGTGCGCCCAGAATCAGGTCGCAAGGGGCCGCTACGCAAGGTCAAAACCCAAATCGGGCCGGCTGACGCCGACGCCTCAGGGCTGCTCTGGGGCGGATTTCCGGCCGGCGTCGGTATACAGATTGTTAATGAAGCAAATGCCTATAGTTACGGCGTTCATATGAGGCCCACGAGGGAGGTCCGCGTGGCCGCTGACGAGTTGGGAAACGGCGGCAACCGATCCGTGCTGGCGGGCTGGGAATCCGCCGGGCAACGTTTCGCATTGGGGGGCGACCCACGCTATATCAGGCGCGCCATCTGGGCGCTCATCGCCGTCATTTCGCTCGGTGCGCTGGTATCGGTGCTTCTGATCGTCCTGTCGTCGAGCCGTCTCGACATCTACGAAATCGAAAAATCTAGGGCGCTCGCCGAGAACGCGATCGCTCAGGCGGTGGAGCGCCAGACCGGTCTTGTCACCGACTACGCCGCGTGGGACGAAGCGGTCGAGAACCTGGCCATCGAGCCGCAAATCTCGTGGGCGGAGTCAAATATCAGCGGAAGTCTCAACAGCAGCTTCGGCATCACCGCGTCGTTCGTCCTGGGGCCGACCGGCGAGGTGGTCTATTTCTATTGCGCCTTCGAAAACTGCGGCATCGACG
>JBJXGH010000030.1:0-26620 GCA_046153685.1 Alphaproteobacteria bacterium | reverse complement strand
TCATCGAGCAGCCATAAAGCGCGCGGCGCGAGCGAGAGCCGGGCGAGCGCCGTGCGCCGACGCTGCCCCGCCGAAAGCCAGCGCGCCGGCGTCCCGGCAATGCGTGCCAAACCCCAGCGTGCGAGCGCGCCCTCGACGACTCCCTGGCCCGACATGTTGAGCGAAGCGGCCTTGTCGAGCCCGGCGGGCTCGTCGAGCGAAGCGGCGAATTCCAGATTTTCGCGCGCCGTCAGCGCCGCTTTGAGTCCATCGGTATGTCCGAGATAGCGCAGACGCGCTCGATGGGCGTCGGCATCGGCGTGAACGCCGCGACCTTGCCACATGATCGTGCCCGATCGCGGCCGCACCAATCCCGCCATGACGCGCAGCAGCGTCGATTTGCCGGCGCCATTCGCGCCGCGCAGCACCAGGACCTCGCCCCGCGCCAGGCAAAAACGCAGATTCGCCAGCACCAGGCGCTCACCGCGCGGCACGCTCAGATCCGTTCCCTCGAATACGCTCACGCGGATTTTCTCGATCTCGCTTACACGGTCTTCTCGAACTCGCTTGCGCGGTCTTCTCGAAATCGCTTGCGCGAGGGCCCGTCCTTTGCGCCCCGCAAGCGCGAGACCGTAACCCAAGCGCGCCCGCGCGACACGCGGCTAAAAGCAACGAGCGGCGAAATCGAGGGGGGAGGCCAAAAAATTGGCCGCCGGGATGGGGAGCCCGGCGGCCAAGCAGCCCTTGGGGAGGGCCGCAGGTTCGGAGCCATGGGGGAGGGTGCTCCGAAGCGTTCGATGGCGAGAACATCGCCCGCTTCTGTGACGCTTTGAGGACCGGAAGGTGGCAGGAATAAGGCTTTTGCGCCCCGAGGGCGTACATTTAATCAATTGAAAATATTGAATAAAATACCTTGCCGTGAGATTTGCTAGCGGTAAGTCCGCGTATCCTCGATGACCTTGCCGTCATTGGGCAGGGTGCCAGGCGCCACCAATTCGACTTCACCCTTGAGCTTGCACACCGCGTGGATCGAGGTGCGGAGCCCGTCCACGAGCGCGGCACCCGCGCCGAAGGTCTCACAGCGGAGCGTCATGACGTCCGCCCCGTCCACTTGGCCGACGACCAGCCGGCCGCGGACGATCCCATCATGGCGTCGCAGCACTTCGGCCACCTGATGGGGGTGGACGAACATGCCCTTTACCTTCGTCGTCTGATCGGCGCGCCCCATCCAACCCTTGATGCGCGCATTCGTCCGCCCGCACGGACTTGGCCCCGAAAGGATCGCCGACATATCGCCGGTGCCAAGGCGAATCAGCGGGTATTCGGGCGCGAGCGAGGTGACCACGACTTCGCCGACTTCGCCCTCGGATACCGGATCGCCGGTGCCCGGCCGGACGATCTCGACGATCAATTCCTCATCCAGAACCATTCCCTCGCGCGCGGGCGATTCGTAGGCGATAAGGCCGGTATCCGCGGTGGCGTAGCACTGGTACGCGTCCACGCCCAATTCCTTGATCGCCTGTTGGAGAGAGGGCGCAAAGGCCTCGCCCGAGACCAGGGCGCAGGCGAGGCTCGAATGGTCGAACGCCATTTCCTTGCCCTTCTCGAGGATGATCTTGAGGAAGGACGGCGTGCCGGCATAGCCGCGCGGGCGCAACTCCGCGATGGTTTGCGCTTGCAATTCCGTGTTTCCGGTACCGGCGGGAAAAACCGGGCAGCCGAGCGCGCGCGCTCCACCGTCCATCATCCAGCCGCCGGGCGTGAAGTGAAAGGCGAAGGAAACGTGCACGAGATCGCCCGCGCGCAATCCCGAGGCAAACAGCGCGCGCGCCATGCGCGCGAAATCGACGCGCGCGGGTTGGGGTACGTACATGGGCCCTGGCGAGTGAAAGACGCGCGCAAGCTCAGCCGTGGCAACCGCAATGGCGCCCGCGAAGGGAAGGTCGGCGCGCTGGCGCGCCAGCAAATCCGATTTCCGCAGCACTGGAAGGCGGGCAAGGGCCGCGCGATCGGCGATATCGGCGGGCGCGATCCCCCGGAGGGTCTCGGCGAAGGCGCGAGTGGATTTTGCGCGCGCGATCTGGGCGGGCAAGGCGGCGAGCAGGGCGGCTTCGCGTTCGTCGCGGCCGCGCGTTTCGGCCTGGTCGTAGAACGGCGATTGCGGCATGGGTGGGCCTAGAGCCAGCGTTTGCGGCGTTTATAGGACTTGATGGATTTGAACGATTTTCGCTCCGCGCCCTGACCGAGATAGAACTCCTTCACGTCCTCGTTCTCGGCAAGCTGGGCCGCCGTGCCGTCGAGCACGATCTTGCCCTGCTCCATGATATAGCCGCGCGTGGCCGCGCCCAACGCCATGCGCGCGTTCTGCTCGACCAAAAGAATCGTTACGCCGAGCTCGCGGTTGAGGCGGGCAATGATGGCGAAGACTTCCTGCACCAAAAGTGGCGAGAGGCCGAGCGAAGGCTCGTCCATGAGGATGAGCTTCGGACGCGCCATCAGCGCGCGGCCAATGGCGAGCATCTGCTGTTCGCCGCCCGACAGATAGCCGGCCAGGCCGTCGCGCTCGCGCAGGCGCGGGAAATAGGCGAAGACCTTGTCGATGTCCGCGCGCACTCCGCCATCGCGCCGCGTGTGTGCGCCCAGGCGCAAATTCTCGGTGACGGTCATGTCGGCGACGATGCGCCGGCCTTCCATGACCTGAAAGACTCCCGCCTTCACGATGTGCTCAGCGTCGCGGCCACTGATGACCTGGCCGTCGAATAGAATCTCGCCGCGGGTGATCTCGCCGTCCTCGGAGCCGAGCAGGCCCGAAATCGCCTTGAGCGTCGTCGATTTACCGGCGCCGTTGGGGCCGAGCAGGGCGACGATCTCGCCCTTGGGCACGCTCAAGGACAGGCCGTGCAGAACCTGGATCACGTCGTCGTAAACGACGTCGATATTGTTGAGCGACAGCGCCGGTATGGCGGCGGGGATCGCGGCGCGCGCGGCCTCGGTCATCTGGTGCAAGGGGGGTTGCGGAAAATCGGGGGCGGCATTCCGCCGCCCCCTTTTTCCTGGTCCCTTACAAGCCGAGCCATTCGGCCTTGCGGGGCACGTTGGCCTCGAACACCTTGGCCATGCTGACGGCGCCGCTCTTGACGAGGTCCGCGACCGAAGCGTCTGTCGCGCCCTTCACCTGGCCGCGATAAACGAAGACGCGGGTCACTCCGCGATGATCGGTTTCGGTCCAGGTTGCCGCCGGGCATACCCCCTCCATGCCGACGGGTACCCAGTCCTTCTTTTGGTACATGGCGCGCTTGACGTTCGGCCCGCTGATACCGCCATTCTTATCGGCCCATTCGAGCGCCTCCTTCATATAGAAAACCGAACACACGCCGCGAATGTAGTGCACGGCCCGGTAGGCGAGACCGCGCGGGTCAGAGATCTTGGACACGGCTTGGATGGTCTTCATGCCGGGCACATCGTCGTTCCACTTCACGCCGCCCATCACCCAAACGACGCCGTTGGCGGCCTCGCCCGCGGCCTTCATGGCGTTCTCGTCATAGCCCCAAATATTCGCCATGAACTGCGTCTTCACGCCGACAGTCGCGCACGAACGCAACATCGCGATGTTTGAATCGCTCGTATTGGCGAGAAAGGCGTAATCCGCTCCCGATTGGCTGAGCGTCAGGCATTGCGCCTTGAAGTCGGCCGGCGCCAGCGAATATTGGATCGCGGGCAAGACATCGAAACCCAGCTCCTTGGCGTAGTCCTCGCCCGCTTTTTTGGGCGCGTTCGGATAGGGGTGGTTGTCGCCCATGTGCGCGAATTTGGGCTTTCCGGCCTTGCCCTTCTTTTTCCAATCATCCGCCGCCCATTGCACGAGCGCGCGCACGCCGTCGGAATAGGATGGGCCGACAAAGAAATTGAATGGCGCGGGCTTCTTGGTCTCAGGCCCCTTGCCCTGCGGGTCGGTCAGGTGGCCCGAGTACGAGGCCGAGAAGTACGGCACCTGGTCCTTGGCGACGAAATCGACCATTGCCTCGGTGTCGGCCGTACCCCAGCCCTGGATCACCGAGACTTTGCGCTGGGTGGTCCATTTCTTGTACGCGGCGAGCGCGCGCGGCACGACGTAGGAATAGTCCACCGTGTCGAAATCCAAGAGCTTGCCGTTGATGCCGCCATTCTCGTTGACCCAGTTCATCGCGTCGATCTTGCCTTGGCCATATTCCTTGCCGACGACGGCAGTGTTGCCGGTGAAATCGACCAGATTGCCGATCTGTATGTATTCCTGCGCCAAGGCGGTCCCGGCGAAGGTCAGTGCCGCGCCCGCGAGGAGCGCCCTCATTGCCATCTTCCGCATGTTTTGATCCTCCTTGATTTTCGCGTCGTACTTCACTTGGCGATCTCGCAATGCGCGGTCGCTGCATTGCCGGCAGATTACAAAGCCACGCCCCGCCGGGCCAGCGCGCCTGCCGCCTCCGCTGGGACGAGCAAGATCAATACGAAAACGGATAGAGCTTCCAGTACGCCTTGATCTGTCTCCAGCGATGGGCGAGGCCGGCGGGCTCGAACACCAGAAATAAGATGATCGCGAGGCCGATGGCGATTTGCTTGAGATAAGGCAGACCCGCCGTCAAGGCCGGCACGCCTTTCAGCATTTTGGCCGCCATCTCCATGACTTCCGGCAACAGCACCAGGAACGCCGTGCCCATGAGCGAGCCCATGATCGAGCCGAGGCCGCCGATGATGACCATGCCGAGAAATTGGATGGACAGCAGGATGTCGAAGCCCTCGACCGACACGAAGCCGAGATAATGCGCGAACAAGGCGCCGCCGATGCCGGCATAGAACGACGAAATGCCGAAGGACAGGATGCGATATTTGGTCAGATTGATGCCCATGATCTCGGCCGACAGATAATGATCGCGCACGGCGACGAAGGCGCGGCCGTCGCGCGTGCGCATCAGATTCGCCGCGAGCGTGTAAAGCACCACGACATAGGCGAGCACGACGTAGAAATAGCGCGCGTCGTTCGAGAACTCGAAGCCGAGCACCCGCATGTGGCCCGCGATGGCGCCGGACGAGCCGCCGGTGAACCAGTCCGCGCGCGAAAAGAAATCCTGCAGAATGAATTGCGAGGCCAGCGTCGCGATCGCGAGGTATAGGCCCTTGAGCCGTCCCGCAGGCAGGCCAAACACCATGCCGACCGCCGTGGTCATGAGTCCGGCGAGCGGGATTGAGAAGAAGACGGGGATGCCCTTGGAATGAATCCAGGCGGTCGCGAAGGCGCCGAAGCCGAAGAACGCCGAATGGCCGAGACTGATCTGGCCCGTGAAGCCCACGAGGATATTCAGGCCCAGCGCCGCGATGCCGTAATAGCCGATCTGGATCAGAAGATTGAGGTGATAGCCCGTGAGCAGGAACGGCGCGGCGCACAGCGCCAGCACGCCGAGGATGCAAAAGTTACGCGACCAGCGGGTGGGAAAGATCGTCGTGTCGGATTTGTAATCCGTCTTGAAATCGCCGCACGGTCGCAGAGAGACGCTCGCCATGTTCAGATGCGCTCGATGTTCTTGGTGCCGAACAGGCCATAGGGCTTGATCATCAGAATGACGATCAGCACATAGAACGGCGCGATCGTAAACAGATTGCCGACCTGGAGGAATTGGCTGTCGGCGAACTCGGCGACGTTTTCGAGAATGCCGATGATCAGGCCGCCGACAACGGCGCCGATGACCGAATCGAGTCCACCCAGGATGACTGCGGGGAAGACTTTGATGCCGATGAACGAGATGCCCGAGGACACGCCGTTGACCATGCCCGTGACCACGCCGGCAAGCGCCGAAACCATGGCCGAGATCGCCCAGGACGCGGCGAAGACCTGGCGGATCGAGATGCCGAGCGATTGGGCGACCTGTTGGTCGAAAGCGGTCGCGCGCATGGCCAGGCCCAGGCGCGAATACTTAAAGAATGCCGCGAAAGCGCCCATGATGAACAACGAAATGGCGAAACTCATGACATAGGCGGTTTGGACGTTGAGGCCGAAGATCGCGACCGATTGGGTCTCGAACACCTGCGGGAAGGGTTGCACCGTCACGCCGAAAATCCAGCGCATCAGCGCCTGAAAAACGATCGACAGTCCGATCGTCACCATGATGACGCTGATCGCGGGTTCGCCGATCATGGGGCGCAGGACGACGACTTGCAGAATCACGCCGAAAGCGAACATGAAGGCGAGCGTAATTGGAAAACCCAGGATGAAGGGCACATTGAACTCGGTCAGCACCCACCAGCACACCCAGGCGCCGATCAGCAGGAACTCGCCCTGCGCGAAATTGACGACCTTCGAGGCTTTGTAAATGAGCACGAAGGACATGGCGACGACGCCGTAAAGCGTGCCGACGATGATGCCGTTGACGACCAATTGCAGCAAAAGCGTGGTGTTCATGTCGCCTACTCCGCCGCCGCTCGCCGCCCGCCGCCCGAATCGACGATCGCGCCCAGATCGACAACCGCCAGCGTGGTCTTGATGCGTTGCCTGGTGCCGTCCTGGAAGGTGATCGTCGTGTCGATATCGACGGCGGGCCGCTCGGAATAGATCGCGCCGATGATGTCGGCGTACTTTTCGCCGATCACGCCGCGGCGGACCTTGCGTGTGCGGGTAAGCTCGCCGTCATCGGCGTCGAGTTCCTTATAGAGCAGCAGAAATTTGCGAACGCGCTGAGCGTCGGGCAGGCCGGCGTTCACGCTTTCTACCTCGCGGCGCAGCAGCGCGTAGGTTTCCGCCTTCGCCGCCAGATCGCTGTAGGTCGTGTAGTTGATGCGGCCTTTCTCGGCCCATTTGGCAACGGTTGAAAAACGGATGCAGACCATCGCCGCCAGATAGTCGCGCGTATCACCGAGAATCACGGCCTCGGCGATGTAGGGCGAGAACTTGAGCTTGTTCTCTATGTATTGCGGCGAAAAGCGCGTGCCGGCCGCGGTCGTGGCGATGTCGCGGATGCGGTCGATGACGACCAGGTGGCCCTTCTTGTCGAAGTACCCGGCATCGCCGGTGTGCATCCAGCCTTCGCGCATGTCCGCTCGCGTACCCTCGTCGTTCTTGAAATAGCCAAGCATCATATTGGGGTGGCGCGTGACGATCTCACCCACGCCATTGACGTCTGGGGCATCGATGCGAACCTCGATCGAGTCGTCGAAGGCGACGCCGACAGTGTCGAAATCCACTTCGCCCGGCTTGTGAATGGTATAGGCGCCGAGCAATTCGGTTTGGCCGTAGAGTTGGCGCAAGGGCACGCCCATCGCGAGGAAAAATCGAAAGGTCTCGGGGCCGATTGCCTGGCCGCCCGTCGCCGCCGTGCGCAATCGGCTGAAGCCGAAGCGGTCGCGCAGCGCGCGGAACAGCAGGATGTCGGCCAGGCGCGAGCGCTCGCCCCTGACCGCCGCCGCCAGGCCGAGTTTCATGCCCAGAGCGTAGAGTTTGCGTTTGAGCCAGCTGGCGTCGAGGATGCGAGCGCGCACGTCGGCCGCGATTGTTTCCCAGACACGCGGCGCCAGCAGCAGGAATGTCGGGCCGATTTCACGCATGTCCGCCATCGTCGTCTGGGCTTCCTCGACGAGGTTGATCTTCATCCGGCAGACCAGGGATTTTCCGACGGCGTAGACCTGCTCCATGATCCACGACAAAGGCAGCACGGAAACGTACTCGTCCTCCGGCCCCTTGGGCTCGGCGCCGAGATAGCTCGCGCAATGTTTGAGGAACGCGCCCGCTTGAAGCATGGCAAGCTTGGGCCGGGCCGTGGTACCCGATGTCGTGCACAGGATCGCGACATCCGTGCCGCGCCCCTCGGCGATCAGCGCCTCGTAGGCGCCGGGTTCGGCGCTCGCGCGCGCCCGACCGAGTTCTTCGAGTTCCGTCACGCTCATCAAGCGCGGATCGGACAATTTGCGCACGCCGCGCACTTCCCAATAGATGAATTGCCGCACGCCGGCCATGCGAGCACCAAGGCCGATTAGCTTGTCGAGCTGCTCCTCGTCCTCGGCGAAGACGATCTTGGCTCCAGCATATTCGATCAGATAGGCAATCTCGTCCTCAAGCGCATCGCGGTATATTCCGAGGCTCATGGCGCGCACCGCGTGGGTGGCGATCTCGCCGTAGAGCCATTCCGGGCGGTTGTCGCCGAGCAGGGCGACCACATCGCCCTCGCCGACGCCCAGCTCCTTGAGACCGAGCGCGAACGACTTCACCCGCGCCTGATATTCGGCCCAGCAATGGGTCCGCCAGCGGCCAAGGTCCTTTTCCCGGAGCGCGATCGCCTCGGGCCAGTTCCGCGCGTTGTAGGCGAGGAGCTTGGGCGTGGTGTCGAGCGTGTCGAGATCGGGCTTGTTCACGCACGCGCCTCCACGTTCGACGCCGGCGCGCTGTCCTCGCCCAGATAGGCGCGTTTGACATACGGGCTTTCGCGGACGATCTCGGGCCGGTCGAGCGCGATCTGCTTGCCGAAGTCGAGCACCATCACGCGGTGCGAGATGTCCATGACCACGCCCATGTCGTGCTCGATCATGACGATGGTCATGCCCCATTCCTCGTTCAGATCGATGACGAAGCGGGCCATGTCCTCTTTTTCCTCGAGATTCATGCCGGCCATCGGTTCGTCGAGCAGAAGCAGGGCGGGTTTGAGCGCGACCGCGCGCGCGAGTTCGACTCGCTTCCTCAAGCCATAGCCGAGCGTGCCCGCGACCGCGCGGCGGATGTGCTGGATTTCGAGAAAGTCGATGATTTCCTCGACCTGCTCGCGGTGTGCGAGTTCCTCACGCTGGGCGCCGCCGAACCAGTAAAGCGCGCCGGTGAGAAAATTGTTCTTCAGCAGGTGATGACGGCCGACCATGATGTTGTCGAGCACGGTCATGTGGCCGAACAGCGCCAGGTTCTGGAAGGTTCGCCCGATACCGAGTTCCGCCCGGTGATTGGGCGAGAGCTTGGTGATGTCGCGGCCCTGGAAGTGGATCGTGCCCGCGGTCGGTGCGTAGCGGCCCGAGATGCAGTTGAGCAGCGAGGTCTTGCCCGCGCCGTTCGGCCCGATGATGGAAAACAGCTCGCCTTGCCGGACAGTAAACCCGACATCGCTCAGCGCAGTCAGGCCACCGAACTGCAGCGTCAAGTGGCGCGCTTCGAGGATTGCCGAGTCGTCTCCCACCCGTAATGCCCCCGTATTGGCCCCGTATTGGCCGACGCCAAATGACATTGGCGCGATCACGTTAGCCTATTTTTCCGGGGCCCGCTATTGCGATGCGATGCGGATCTGGCGCCAGGGCTCGTCGCGCCGGTCGGTTCAATCGAGGCCGCGCACGAATTCGGCCATGAGCGCGAGCACGTCGTCCGCCTTTTCGCGGTGCGGATCGTGGCCGCATTGCACGATCAAGTGAAGCTCGGCGCGCGTCGAGACCGCTTCGCGAACGCGCTCGATTTGGCGCGCCGTGCCGTAGGCGTCGTCCATGCCTTGGATGAGCTGCACCGGGCAGCGAATCGCCGTCAGGCAATCCTCGCAGTTCCAGTTCCCGAACGCGGGGTCGAGCCAGGTATCGGCCCAGGCGCGAAACAAGGTCTCGGCCTTGTCGCCGTGATGGCGTTCGAGGGCGGCGAGCATCCCGCCCGCCGCAAACTCGCGCTGCGCCGCGCGGATGCCCTCGAGCGTGCGTTCCTCGACAAAGACGTGGGGCGCCTCGGCGATCACGCCGGCGATGGTTGAACCGGGCTCGGCTGCATGAATCAGCGCTATGGTGCCGCCATCGCTATGGCCGACCAAGATCGGAGCGGTGATGCCCGCCGCGGCGAAAACGCGCGGCAAGGTGTCGCGCGCCTCGCTGTGGATATAGTCGAGCCCGCGCTTTTCGATGGCTGGATCCGAGGTGCCGTGGCCTAGGCGCGAATAGGCGAAGGCCGGAATTCCGACGGCCGCGGCGAGCCGGGCGGGAAAATCGCGCCAAGTGGCAACCGATCCCAGGCCGTGATGGAGAAACACGAGGGCACGCGCCGCGGGTTCGCCGTGCAACCACCGCGCCTCGATGCGGCGTCCCGCGATCTCGAGCGGCGCCACCGGCGATCAGGTTTCCGCCGCCAAGGCCGTCACCCATTCCTTGGCCCACTCCACGCCCGCGTCCTCGGGCGCGATATCGGAGCTAGCGTCGTGCCTCAGGATGCTGCCGATGCGCTTGGCGCCGAGTTCCGACAGGATCGCATCGAAGCGGGTGCCGCCATGGCTGAAGGTTTCGTTGTACGCCCGGTCGCCGAGCGCGATCACGCCGTAGCGCAGGCCCGAGAGGTCCGGCCGCTCGGATTGAAGCTTGCCGTACAGCTTCATCGCGTTGTCCGGCACATCGCCCTGGCCGTAGGTCGAGATCGAAATCAGGAACGCGCCCGGCCGCTTGAAGACCGTGCAGTCGAGATCGTCCATGAGGATGAGCTCGGCCTCGTGGCCTTCGCCTTTCAGCATGTCGCGCACGTCCTCGGCGACGATCTCGGCGGTGCCGGTCATGGTGCCAACGAGGAGGGTAATTTTTTGGCTCACGCGTATCGGGCCTTGGGTGGGATGGGGTTGCGTTTCCGGACAAGTCGTCCGCCCGGCGGCGGGGCGCGAGAATATCGGCCATTTGGGGCCATGCAAGGGGTGGAAAATCGTGTCATTTCAAGGAATCGGGCGTCCCCGGCGCCGGCGCCGCACTGGACAGAACATGTCCCCCGACTATGTTTAACGCGGCGTTAACGCGCCATGGTTAACGTGCCCCACTTGTCGTCCCGAGTTCGAGCCGCGAGGAACACATGCCCGCCATCGACAGCTTCAAATCTCGCCGTCAACTTGCCGTCGACGATCGCAGTTACGATTATTTCAGCCTCGCGGCGGCCTCGGCCAATGGGCTCGGCGATATTTCGCGCCTGCCGTATTCGCTCAAGGTTCTGCTCGAAAACCTGCTGCGCCACGAAGATGGTCGCACGGTGACCGTCGACGATGTGCGCGCGCTCGCTGCTTGGCTCAAGGACAAGTGCTCGGATCGTGAAATCGGCTACCGGCCCGCGCGGGTCTTGATGCAGGATTTCACCGGCGTGCCCGCGATCGTCGATTTGGCCGCCATGCGCGAGGCCATGGCCGCGATGGGCGGCGATCCCGATCGCATCAATCCGCTCTCGCCCGTTGATCTCGTGATCGATCATTCGGTCATGATCGATCATTCCGGCTCGCAAGGCGCGCTCAAGAAGAACGTCGCGCTCGAGTTCGAGCGCAATGGCGAGCGTTACGAGTTCCTGCGTTGGGGCCAAAAGGCGTTCCGCAATTTCCGCGTGGTGCCGCCGGGTACCGGCATTTGCCATCAGGTAAACGTCGAATATCTGGCGCAAGTGGTGTGGACGAAGGACGAGGCCGGCCGCACGCTCGTCTATCCCGACACCCTGGTCGGCACCGACAGTCACACCACGATGGTCAACGGCCTTGCCGTGCTCGGTTGGGGCGTGGGCGGCATCGAGGCCGAGGCGGCCATGCTCGGCCAGCCGGTGTCGATGGTCATTCCCGAGGTCGTCGGCTTGCGCCTTGCGGGCGCGCTGCCCGAGGGCGCGACGGCGACGGACCTCGTGCTGACGATCACGCAGATGCTGCGCAAGAAAGGCGTGGTCGGGAAATTCGTCGAATTCTTCGGCCCTGGCCTCGATGCCCTTGCGCTTGCCGACCGCGCGACGATTGCGAACATGGCGCCGGAATATGGCGCGACCTGCGGCCTGTTTCCCATCGACGCTGAAACACTGCGCTATCTCGCGTTCACCGGGCGGGCGCCTGCGCGCGTGGCCTTGGTCGAGGCCTATGCCAAGGCGCAAGGCATGTGGCGCGACGCGAGTTCGCCCGATCCCGTGTTCACCGACACCCTCGCGCTCGATCTGGCGAGCGTCGAGCCTTCCCTCGCGGGTCCGCGCCGGCCGCAGGACCGAGTCGCGCTGACGCAGGCCTCTACCGGTTTCGCGGCCTCGCTCGGCGAATTCCGCGCCCAGTCGAAGAAGGCGCCCGAGGTTCCGGGCGGCGCGGTCGCAGTCGCGGGCGAGGACTACACGCTAAAGGACGGCGCGGTTGTTATCGCGTCGATCACCAGCTGCACCAATACCTCCAATCCGAACGTGCTCGTCGCCGCCGGCCTTGTTGCACGCAATGCGCGCGCGCGCGGCCTCACGGTCAAGCCCTGGGTGAAGACGTCCTTCGCGCCCGGCTCGCAGGTGGTGACCGATTACATGACGGCGAGCGGCTTGCAGGAAGACCTCGACGCGCTCGGCTTCAATATTGTTGCCTATGGCTGTGCGACCTGCATCGGCAATTCGGGTCCGCTGCGCGAGCCCATCGAAAAGGCGATTCTTGCGGGTGATCTGACCGTCGCGGCGGTCTTGTCGGGCAACCGCAATTTCGAAGGCCGCGTGCACCCGTTGACCAAGGCGAATTATCTCGGCTCGCCGCCGCTGGTCGTGGCCTATGCGCTCGCGGGCAATATGCTCATCGACGTGACCAAGGACGCGCTCGGCCAGGACAAGAACGGCCGGCCGGTTTATCTCAAGGATATTTGGCCGAAGGGTGCCGAGATTCGCGCGGCCATCGAACGCGCGCTCACGCCCGAGATGTTCCGTCGGCGCTACGCCAATGTGTTTGAGGGCGACGAGGCCTGGCAGCGCATCAAGGTCGGCGAGGGCCGGACGTTCAAGTGGACGGGTGCGAGCACCTATGTGCGCCACCCGCCCTATTTCGAGGCCATGGGCAAGGCGCCCGCGGCGATTGGGGACGTGAAATCCGCGCGCGTCCTCGCCCTGCTCGGCGATTCGATCACGACCGACCACATCTCGCCCGCGGGCTCGATCAAGGCCGATGGGCCGGCTGGAAAATACCTGGTCGATCACAAGATCGCGGTCGCGGATTTCAATTCCTTCGGCGCCCGGCGCGGCAATCATGAGGTGATGATGCGCGGCACCTTCGCCAATACGCGTATTCGCAACGAAATGGTGCCCGATATCGTCGGCGGGATGACCCGGCACGTGCCCTCGGGCGAGGTCATGCCGATTTACGATGCGGCGATGAAGTACATGGCCGAACGCACCCCGCTCGTGATTTTCGCCGGCAAGGAATACGGCACCGGATCCTCGCGCGACTGGGCGGCGAAGGGCACGGTGTTGCTCGGCGTCCGCGCGGTCGTCGCCGAAAGCTTCGAACGCATCCACCGCTCGAATCTGGTCGGCATGGGCGTTCTGCCGCTGGTCTATCCGACGGGCATGGACAGAAAGACACTCAGGCTCGACGGCAGTGAAATCATCGACATCGTGGGCCTCGAGGCGGGTTTGAAGCCGCGTATGAAGCTCGCCACGCGCATTCGCCGGGCATCGGGCGCGATCGAGGACGTTTTGCTCGACTGCCGAATCGACACGTTCGACGAAGTCGAGTATTTCCGCCATGGCGGCATACTCCAATATGTGTTGCGTGGAATGTTGAAGGTGGCCTAGGCCGGAACGCGTCCGCCCGCGCCTCCGGCTCCTCGGCCGGGAGGCACGATGCACATCGACGAAGCGATCACCACGCGCCGTTCGGTCCGCGCCTTCAAGCCGGATCCCGTTTCGCGCGCCACCATCGAACACATCTTGGCGGTCGCCTCGCGGGCGCCGTCTGGCAGCAATACCCAGCCATGGAAGGTCTATGTCGTCGCCGGCGAGGCGAAGGCGCGCCTGTCGCAGGCGATTCTCAAGGCGCGGCGCGAGGACCCGCCCGGCACGCATCGCGCGGAGTACCGCTATTACTTGAAGAACTGGCGCGAGCCTTATCTCGCGCGACGACGCGCGACCGGCTGGGGGCTGTACAACCTGATCGGGATCAAGCGGGGCGATATCGAGGCGGGCAAGCGCCAGCTCGAGCGCAATTTCGTGTTCTTCGACGCGCCAGTCGGTCTCATCGTCACGCTTGAGCGCGACATGGAGCAGGGAAGCTGGATCGATCTCGGCGGCTTCATCCAGAACGTGCTGCTCGCCGCGCGCGGCCAAAATCTGCATAGCTGCGCGCAGGCTGCATTCATGGACTATCACGCCGTCATCCGGCGCGAACTCGGCGTGCCTGAGGCGGAAATCGTCGTGTGCGGCATTTCGATCGGCATCGAGGACGCGGGCAAGCCTGAAAATCGCCTGCGCACGCCACGCGAGCCTGTCTCGCGCTTTGCCGCGTTCTTCGACCTTCCCGGCTAGGCCACCCATCCCGTCGCCCAAAAATCGGCTGAGCGGGGCGGACAAGACGAATCGATTGCGCCTACTCCGGCGAATTTCTCATGTGCTCGCAATTTGCAAGACGCGGATGCGAAGCGCGTCTCGACGATCCCTCTCTTCCGGACGTCCTGGCTTGGTCCGATCCTGGGGCCTACCCTCTGTCCCGTCGGCTATCTATTCAATAAATAACAATTTTTAGCCATTTTTTCCGACTTCCAAAATCTGGCACAGCGCTTGCGTTGTAATCTGCAAACGCGGGAAAGACGCTCGCGAAAAAGATGACCAGGGGTGGCGTTCGCGGTTTCCCGCGGACGATGTGAACAACAAAAGCGGCACCGAGTTTGGTGGCGACCCGGAGGGTTGGGGCCATGGAGTGGAGGCTTGTCGAAAAGACGGCGCACGATACGCGCGGCGGGGTTGCCGGCGGATCGTTGCGCGAGCCGAAATTGGGCGCGCAATCGCAACGTAAATGCGATGTCGTATGCGCCAATTGGCGCCAGTCCTGCGAAGGGGCGGCTTTACCCTTGTGGTCGCGATTGGCGCGGGTGGTGAATCCCGATCTTTCCTCTTATTGCATCATGGGCGATCTGCACGATGTCTCCGGTGTCGCGTCAATTACCGGGCTGGGTAGAAATTTCGCTTCCAGCCTAGAAGACGTCGGCGACGCAGGGAATATGTCAACCAGCTATCCGGCAGCGGTCTTGGTGGGCGTGATCGTTTCGCTCGCCGGCCAATTGCGCCACACCTGGGCACCCGTTCAAAGCGCAGGCGAATTTACTGTCGAAGGCAATTCCGTGGTGCGGTACCGGGCGGCGGTGCTGCCGTTCCGCAATGGCGCGCGTGCGCCG
Organism: Alphaproteobacteria bacterium; assembly: GCA_046153685.1. Classification (GTDB taxonomy): domain Bacteria; phylum Pseudomonadota; class Alphaproteobacteria; order CADEGL01; family CADEGL01; genus CAMAPP01. The sequence goes on along the minus strand of JBJXGH010000030.1, from coordinate 11,545 downwards.
AAACATTGGCTCGGTCTGGCTAGCTGGATCGTCTTGCCGATGCACGATGCGGCGACGGCCAGGCACTGACGCCGTGGGGCAGAGCGGCCGTCGATTGTTGGAGATTGGCCCCAGGCTGCCATCGTTTCGCGCGCTCTGATCGTCTATAATGGCAATGGCTGCGTGCTGGATTGGGCGGCGCGTTTAGAGGCATTGCCGCATGGAAGTTCCTCTTAAGTTGAGTTTTCACGGCCTCGACCCCTCGGAAGCGGTCGAGGCGCGGGCGCGTGAGCGCATCGCGCGATTGGAACGTCATCACGGCCGCATCACGTCGTGCCGGGTGGTGATTGATTCCGGCCACCGCCACGGCCGCAAGGGCCACCTGTATAAGGTGGCGGTCGATGTCGTGGTGCCGGGTGCTACCTTGGTGGTCGACCGGTCGCCCGATGCGGCGCAAGATCACGCCGACGTCTATGTCGCGCTGCGCGATGCCTTCGACGCGATGGACCGGAAACTGGCCGAGCACACCCGCCGCTTGCGTGATGCCGGCAAGCACGGCGGTTAGTTTTCATCCTGGCGGGCAATTCCGCGCTCGCCCCGCGCCTTCTGAAAGACCGCGCCGGCCATGAACCAAACCGCCATCGACGCCCTAATCGCCGAGATCGAGGCCGATGTGCGGGTGGCCGAACGCCATTTCGGCAAGTCCGCGCTCGATCCCCGGGTGATGGCCGCTCTGCGCAAAGTGCCGCGAGCGGAATTCGTGCCGCCCGCGCGCCGCGCCGAGGCCTATGTCAACGCGCCGTTGCCCATCGGCTTCGGCCAGACCATTTCCCAGCCCTTTATCGTCGCCGTGATGACCGATGCGCTCGAATTGACGCCGGGCGACCGTGTGCTCGAAATCGGCACCGGCTGCGGCTACCAGACCGCGATCCTGGCCGAGCTCGTGGCCGAGGTGTTTTCGGTCGAAATCCTCGCCGAGTTGGCGACCGCCGCCCAAGCGCGCTTGCGCGACATGGGCTACGCGAATGTGCGCGTGCGCAATGGCGACGGGCGGGAAGGCTGGCCCGAGGAGGCACCCTTCGACGCCGTCATCGTCACGGCGGCGGCGCGCGAGATTCCGGAACCCCTGCTCGCACAGTTGAAACCCGGCGGGCGGATGGTCATCCCCGTCGGCAACACCATGATCGGACAAAGCTTGACGCGCGTCACGAAGAACGAAGACGGCAAAATTGAAAAGCAGGCCTTGCTTCCGGTGGCCTTCGTGCCGCTGGTGCGCGGGGGAAAATCGCGCGGGCGATAGGCCCAAGGCGGGTCAGGTCCGGCGGCGTCGCGGATCGTTTGTCTCCAACAATGTCGGCGGCGATCCTTTCGCCGGACCGGCCCGGGTGGATCATCGCGTGTTTGGGTCTTTTCGCGGCGCTCGATTGACCCGCCCGTGCGCTGGCCGCTCGCGGGGTTCTTGAGGCGATGCGCGCGCCGCGCCATGGTTAGGGCATGAGCGCGTTTCCGCCCCGTCTCGCGGCGGTATTGGGGCCGACCAATACCGGCAAGACCCATCTCGCGGTCGAGCGCATGCTGGCCCATGCGAGCGGCATGATCGGCTTTCCCTTGCGTCTGCTCGCGCGCGAAACCTATGACCGGGTGGTGCGTCTCGCCGGAGCACGCGCAGCCGCCCTCGTCACCGGCGAGGAGCGGATCGTGCCGCCCGAGGCGCGGTATTACATCTGCACCGTCGAAGCCATGCCCAAGCGCGAGGTTGCGTTCCTCGCGGTTGATGAAATCCAGCTCGCCGCCGATCCCGAGCGCGGCCACGCCTTCACCGATCGCCTGCTCCACTGGCGGGGCCGGGAAGAGACGATGTTCGTCGGCGCGGATACCATCCGCCCGCTCATCCGGCGCCTGCTGCCCGGAATCGAAATCGTCGGCCGGCCGCGATTTTCGCGTCTGTCCCATGACGGGGCAAAGACGCTCGCCCGCTTGCCCCCGCGCAGCGCCGTCGTCGCGTTTTCCGTCGAGGACGTGTACGCCCTCGCCGAATCCATGCGCCGCCGGCGCGGCGGCGCGGCCGTCGTCATGGGCGCCTTGTCGCCGCGCACGCGCAACGCCCAGGTCGATTTATTCCAGTCGGGCGAGGTCGATTATCTGGTGGCGACGGATGCCATTGGCATGGGCCTCAACATGGACCTCCATCACGTGGCTTTTGCCCGCCTCGACAAGTTCGACGGCCGGCACATGCGGCGCCTGACCCGCGCCGAACTTGCCCAAATCGCCGGCCGCGCCGGCCGTCACATGCGCGACGGCACCTTCGGCGTCACGGGTGAGGCGCGGCCGCTCGAACCCGAGACGGTTGCGGCCATCGAGGATCACCGCTTCGAGCCGCTGCGCCATCTGTACTGGCGCAATTCCGACCTCGACGAGCGAAGCCTCGCGGGCTTGCTCGGCGGCTTGGACGAACTTCCGCCCTTGCCCGAATTGCGGCGCAAGCGCGACGCCGACGATCATCTGGCGCTTCTCGCCTTGGCACGCGCGCCCGATATCGCGCGCCTCGCGACCAGCCCCGACGCGGTGCGCCTGTTGTGGCAGGTCGCCCAGATTCCGGACTTCCGCAAAACCATGAGCGAGGCGCATGCCAGCCTGCTTGCCCGGATCTACCGCCACCTCATGGATTCCGAGAGTCAGCTACCCGGGGATTGGGTCGCGGGGCAATTGTCGCAGCTCGATCGCACCGACGGCGATATCGACGCGCTCACCCAGCGCATCGCGCATGTGCGCACTTGGACCTATATCTCGCACCGCGCCGATTGGCTTGCCGATCCTGGGCATTGGCAGGGCCGCGCTCGCGCGCTCGAGGACCGCCTATCGGACGCGCTGCACGCGCGCCTGACGGAACGCTTCGTCGATCGGCGTGCCGCCGCGCTCGCGCGCCGGCTCGATAGCGGGCAGGGCCTGCTGGGGTCGGTCGCGGCCGATGGCCGGGTGATGGTCGAGGGCGAGGGCGTCGGTCGTCTCGAGGGCTTTCGCTTTGTCGCGGAGAATACGCTTCAGCAAGCTGTCGTGCGGGCTGCGGAAAAGGTCGTGCGCGACGGCCTCGCACGCCGCGTCGCTTCGTTCGAGGCTTCGGATGATGGCGATTTCGCGCTTGGGGATGACGGGCGCATTACTTGGCGCGGTGCGGTGGTCGCTCGGCTGCGCCGGGGCGAACGGCCCTTGTCGCCGGGCGTGCGCCTGCTGGGCGCCGAGCATCTCGATGCTCGCCAGCAGGCGCGCGCCGAGCATCGGCTCCGCGACTATCTCGCTAGGCATTTGGGCTTGCTCCTGCCGCAGCTTTCCGCCCTGGCGAAAGCGGAGCTCAAGGGGCCGGCGCGCGGCGTCGCTTTTCGTTTGGTCGAGCGTCTGGGTTGTCTCGACCGGCGTGCGGTCGCGTCTTTGCTGGCGGCGCACCCCGAAATCGGCGAGGCCCTGCGGGCGATCGGCGTGCGAGTCGGCTTGACGGCGCTTTGCGCCGATGACGGCCCCGGTGTGCGTGCGCTCCGCGCCTTGCTGTGGTCGGTGGCCAATGACCGGCCGCCTCCGGGCGAAGTCCCTGCCGTGCCGTCCTTCCCGGCGGGTCCGGCCGCGGACGAGGATTTTCTCGCCTCCTGCGGCTATCTCGTTCTCGGAGGGCGTGCCGCGCGCGTGGACCGCTTGGAGCGCCTGGCGCGCGAGGCGCGGGCGCTCGCCCGTCAGGGTGCATTCCAGCCGACCGCCCGTCTTGCGCGCACTATCGGCGGCTCGGTCGCGGAACTGCCGGCGATGCTCCTCGCCCTTGGCTACAGGGACGAGGGCGGCGGCTATGCGCCTGCCCGGCCCAAGGCGCGCGGCGCGCGGCGCCGGCGCTGGCCGCGCGGCAGGGTTGGGGCGGGCGCTTCGCCGTTCGCCAAGCTCCGGGATCTCAAACTTGCCGAATGACGCCTTCCGCCTCGAAAAATGGCTATGGCACGCGCGCTTTCTGCGCACGCGCGCCGCGGCGGCGCGGTTTTGCGAAGCGGGCGAGGTTCGCGTCAATCGGCTGAAGGTGGACAAGGCCCATTATGCGGTGCGGCCGGGCGATGTGCTGACATTCGTCGTGGGCGGGCAGGTGCGCGTGGTTCGCGTGCGGGCGCTAGGCCGGCGCCGGGCGCCGGGCGCGGTGGCGCGCGCGCTTTACGAGGATGTCGTGCCGCCCCGTCTTGCTCGTCCGGCGAGCCTGGACTAAGACACTCGCTCCGGCGAATTCCTTGCCGGCGCGCGAACTCTGGAGACAAGGCATGACCTACGTCGTCACGGATCCCTGCATCAAGTGCAAGTATCAGGACTGCGTGGAGGTTTGCCCGGTCGATTGTTTCTACGAAGGCGAGGTCATGCTCGTCATCCACCCCGACGAGTGCATCGATTGCGGCGTCTGCGAGCCCGAGTGCCCAGTCGAGGCCATCCTACCCGACACCGACGAGGACATGGAGAAATGGGTCCAGTTCAACCGGCAATATTCCGGTTCTTGGCCCAATATCTCGCGCAAGGGCGACGCCCCCACCGACGCCGATCAGTGGAAGGATGTGAAGGGCAAGCTCGAAAGTGACTTCAATCCCAATCCAGCCAAGCGCTGATCCAGGGCGGCCTAGAGCGGCCAAGAATTGAGCGATTTCTGCCTCTAAAACGCGATGTTCTCTCCAAATTAGGTACCAATTCTACCGCATTTTGTGTTTTGGTGATATGCTAATACAAATTGTAGATATTATTTTATTTCAATAAGTTAGCGTGAATCTCAAAGAGTCGGAGGCAAGCCGGCCCTGTCTTTCGGGCCAAGGCCGTGCTATAAGGTCTTCAAGAAGAGGCACGGCCATTTGCCGTGTCTTTTTGGTGTCTAAAAGTAGCCAATGACCTGTTGCGCGCTGAAAAGACGGTCCTTTCCTTGGGGGGGCCGGCGCGGGTTTTCGTCGCATTTTGATATTGCGGGTGGATCGTGGTTGCATTGAAAAAGAGCAAAAGCCGTTCGAAGGACATCGCGTTCCGCACCGGCGAATTCGTCGTCTATCCGACTCACGGCGTGGGCAAGGTGACGGGGATCGAAACGCACGAGGTGTCGGGCACGCCGCTTAAAGTGTTCGTGATCAATTTCGACAAGGAAAAAATGACCCTGCGCGTGCCGGTCGCCAAGGTTCAGGTGGCGGGTCTACGTCCCTTGTCGAATCGCAAGATCATGGAAAACGCGCTGACCGCCTTGAAGCGCCGCACGCGCGTGAAGCGCACGATGTGGAGCCGGCGGGCACAGGAATACGAAGCCAAGATCAATTCGGGCGATCCGGTTTCGATCGCCGAGGTCGTCCGCGACCTCCATCGTCGCGGCGATCAGCCCGACCAGTCCTATAGCGAGCGGCAGATGTACCAGGCGGCGTTCGAACGCCTGGTGCGTGAGTTGGCGGCGGTCGAGAAGATCGCCGAGGACGCGGCGATCAAGCGTCTTGAGCGCGTGTTGCACACCGCCTAGCGTCGCGCCGGTTAAAATTTCCTGTACGCACCCGGCCGGGCGATCGCTCGGCCGGGTGTTTACGTTTTTGGCGCCGAACGCTTGCGCCCATCCCACAGAACGAGCGCCAAGGGCGCCGCCGTGAGCAAGGCCGCCCAGACCGCACGCGCGCCGTAGCGGTCGTGCGGCCCCGACAGGGCGCCGCAAACGAAGGCATTGGCCAAGAGACCCAAAAGAATCGCCGCCGCGGCGGCGCGCAATGGGCTGGGCGCGCGGGAGAGAAACAGCGCCGCGAAATTGAGCCCGAGCGCGGCAAGACTCACCGCCATGTGCGGGTAGTTCGCAAGCGCCGCCATCGCGACCAGTTCGCCCTTTTGCTGGTGCGCGTTTTCCCAGACCCCCAGCTCGCGCGGAAATTCCTTTTCAATCGTCCAGCGGAGGAACCACAACTGGCTTTCCGTTCCTTCTCCCAGACGGATGCGAAGAACCTGCCGGCCGAAACCGTCGAGCGCGAAGAATGCAGCGCGTAGAGGTTCGGTCGAGATGGCCTCGAGTACGACCTTACGGCTGTCCTCGCGCGTGCCGTCCCAATCGCCGAGCTGCCAAAACGGCGTGCCTGCCGACCACAGCCATTGCTCGGCATTGTTGGGAATCCAGTTCCGTATCGGACAGAGTTTCGACCAATTCGGATCCACATTGCAGCGCCGCTCAAGCGCCGATTGCGCCAAGCCGCCCTCGGCGAAGCGCGCGAACAACAACACCCAGCCCGTGCGGTTGAAGAAGGCTTGGCCGGTCAATGCCGCGTTCGCGGCGACCGTCAGCGCGATCGCCGCGGCAAGCGCCGTCACGGGCGCGCGCCAGCGCGCGCGCGCGCCGTATATCCAACCGCCGACCACCGCGCCGGCAAGCGCGCCGACGACAAGCGGGAAATGCGAGGTATGCACCGTCATTGAAAACACGAGCACGAGCCACAAAAACGCGCGCACCGCGCCATTCAAGCGCCCGAACGCCATAGCAGCCGTAATGGTCAGCGCAAGACCCGTGAATAGATCGGGCATGAGCCAGCCCGCGTACCACGCGAGACTCGACAGCGCGCCGAGCCCTAGGGCGAGGACGAGCGCGCGGCGGTCTTGGGTGAGGCCGAGCACCGCAAGACCCAAGGCCGAAGCGGCGAGCATGGATTGCGCGATCGCCACGCCCCAAACGCTCGGCCTTCCCGCGAAATTGATGAACCGCGCATAGAAGATCGATCGATTGGGCTCGTATTCGCCCTTGATCGCGGCCATGAGGTAACCGCCTGTGTCCCAATAGACCAGCGGAAGGCCGTTCCACAGCGCCGGCCACAGATAGCCGAGTCCCGCCAGCGCGATGGCCGAAGCGGCAAAACGCCAGGACGCGGCGCCCGTCACGCGGCGCGCCCCCGAAACCCGAGGCGGTGGGCATTGGGGCCCGGATTGCGCGCCAGGCGCTCGGCCTTGAATCCGGCGGCCGACATCAGCGCATGGAACGTCTCCGCGTCGTAGGTCGAAAGTCCCAATTCGCGGCGCAAGCGCCGATAGTCGGAAAAGAATGTGCGGACCAGGCCTCTGAGCGCCCCCAGGAAGAAGCCGCGCGACCGCGCAAAGCCGAGCAATGTCCAGGCATCGGCGAGGGTCGAATTGTCGGGCGCGATGATGTCAGCCACGATCAAATACCCGCCGTCGCGCAGGAGTTCGCGCCAGCGCCGAAGCATTCCGACGAGTGCCGCGGGCGCAATATACTGGACAACCGAGCTGACCACGATGGCATCGATGCTTCCCGGCGCAAGACCAGCCAGGGCGCCGTCGTCGAGCACCTCGATCCCGGGTTTGCCGCGCAGCCGTTCGCCAAGGCGTCGCTGCTTCTCGTGCGAGGCGTCGTAGAGCAGGACATGCCAACCCGCGGCGTGAAAGCGTTCCGCCGCCAGCGCCTCGCCGCAGCCATAGTCGAGCAGCCTCTCGCCGGGCCTATGCGCCAACAACGCCAGAAGATCGTCGCTCAGGCGCTGGTAGTGCGCCCTCGAATGCGCGTCGTTGACGTAGATCGAATTGGGGCGATCCCAGAAATTGGCCCAATTGGCCATGCGGCGTTCTCCCGCGCTGATCAGGCACAGCATGCCGTGCCAAGCGGTGATTGGCTATCGTGGTTTGGCTTGACCGAATCGCCCGTGCGTTCCTAGGCTTCCATCGGACAGGGAGGCGATCATGCGCAACCATCGCGTTAACGGCGAACGTTTGTGGGCAAGCTTGATGGCGATGGCCAAGATCGGCGCTCTGCCCAAGGGTGGGTGCGGACGTCTTGCCCTGACCGACGAGGACAAGGCAGGCCGCGATCTGTTCGTGCGCTGGTGCCGCGAGGCGGGCTGCTCGGTGCGCATCGATGCGCTCGGCAATATCTTCGCCCGACGCGAAGGGCGCGATCCCAGCCTTCCCCCGGTGATGACCGGTAGCCATCTCGACACCCAGCCCCATGGCGGCAAGTTCGACGGCGTGCTCGGCGTGCTCGCCGGGCTCGAAGTCGTGCGCTGTCTGAACGATGCCGGGGTCGAAACCGAAGCGGCGATCGAAGTGGCGGCGTGGACCAATGAGGAAGGCGCGCGCTTTGCGCCCGCCATGTGCGCCTCGGGCGTCTTTGGCGGCGCGTTCGATGCGGCTTACGTGCTTGCGCAGAAGGACCTTGCGGGCAAGACCTTCGGCGCGGAGCTTGCGCGCATCGGCTATGCCGGCGCCGAGACATGCGGCGGACGGCCCGTCGGCACGTTCTTCGAACTGCACATCGAGCAAGGCCCTATTCTCGAGGCCGACAATCTGCCCATCGGCATCGTCACGGGCGTCCAGGGCGTGCGCTGGTACGACGTGACCGTGTCGGGCCAGGATGCGCACGCGGGGCCGACCCCCATGGAGATGCGCCGCGACGCGTTGCTGGCCGCGGCCAAGATGGTGAGCGCGGTCAACCGCGAGGCGCGCGCGCGCGCGCCGAATGGCCGGGGCACTGTCGGCCAGATGCAGGTCATCCCCAATTCGCGCAATACCGTGCCGGGCGAGATCAAGTTCACGGTCGATCTGCGCCATCCGGAAAAAGCGCAGCTCGACGCGCTTGAGGACAATGTGCGTCGCGCCTTCGGCGAGATCGCGGGGAAAGGCGGCGTGTCGGCCGAGATGAAGCGAATCTGGGATTCCCCGCCCGTTTCCTTCGACGGTGCCGCCATCGAAGCGGTGCGCGTCTCGGCCTCGGCGCTCGGTTACGCCCACCGCGACATCGTCTCGGGCGCGGGCCACGATTCGGTTTACATCTCGCGCGTGGCGCCGACCGCGATGATCTTCATTCCGTGCAAGGGCGGGCTGTCGCACAACGAAGAGGAAACCGCCGAGCCTGCCCATGTCGAACAGGGCGCCAATGTCCTGTTGCAGGCCATGCTGGCCCGCGCGGGCTAGGCGCGGAATTCAGCCGCCATCGCCGTAAAGCGAAAACGGCGCCCAGAACAAGGGATGGGCATAGGCGAAGACCTCGCGTCCCGTGCCCTGGTCCTCGAAGCCTTTGGCGTCGATGAGCGCGAGCGAGGCTTGGCGCAAGGCTTCCGCCCGCCCGAGCGTTCCGTCCTCGGCCTGGCGGCGGAATAGATCCGCGGTAAGTCGCGCGGCGGAGGCCGAATGCACCGGCCAGTTCGTCGCCAGGATCGCGCGCGTTCCGGCATAGAAGAACGCGCGTCCCAATCCCGATACCGCTTCCGCGCCCGCGCCGTCGCCCGATGCCGTGTTGCACGCCGACAGCACGATCCAATCGGCATCAATCTTGAGCGCCAGGATATCGGCCATGCCGAGAAGGCCGTTGCCCGGCACGCCCGCGATTTCCGGTGCGGTCATGGCCAAGGCCGGCTCCGTCAGGCCGTCGAGTTCGCCCGGCACGAGACCATGAGTCGCAAAGGCGATGACCCGGTAATCTTTGAGCGCCATGGTCTTTACGCGCTCGGTATTCGCCTCCTTGCCGAGAAAAACGTCCTTCGCCGGGTCGGCATTGAGCGCGCGGGCGATGTTCATGAGCTCGGCGCGCGTATCGGCAAGGCGCGGCAACATCGACAGGCGCGTCGAATCCGCCTCCGCCATGCGCGAGGCATTGCGGCGCACGAAGGCGACCTTGCCGCCGCGCATCGTCAGGATTGCATCGTCCTTCGAGGCTTCGGCCGCTTGCTGGGCATTGAACAAGGGATCGCCGAAGCCGACGAAGGCCTGGCGGGCTGGCGATGCCGCCTTGAGGCCGCGCAGCGATTTGAGCGAGGCGACCGAAGGCAGCATCGTCACCGCGTGGCTGCGCGCGAGCCAGGGTACGCCGCGATAGGAAGCGAACGCGATCGGCCCATCCTTGGCTTGCGGGACGGATTTGGTCGGCAGGACGGAAATCGGCAGGAAACCGAGCGCGCCGTGCGGCACGACGATCAGATTCTTGGCGCCATGCCAGCCTTTCTCGACCGGTTGCAACAGCGCCTGATAGAGGGCGTACGCCGTCTTCACGTCGAAGGCCGGGATGTCCTCGACCGCCGTCGCGTCCGGGTCGAGCGCGGCGCGCAGCACGGCTACCTGATCGGACAGCTTGTCCGCGCCCAAGGCCACGCGCGCGAAGGCGATCTCGCCGTCCTTGGGCACCGCCCAGACAAAGCTTTGTTTTTCGCCGACGTAGAAGGCGACGAGAGCCTCGCCGGGGCGCAGCACCGCGCGGGCCTCCTCGATGCCGACCGGCTTGGGATTGATCAGTTCGGCATATTCGGGAAAGCGTTTCTCGATTTCGGCGGCGAGCTTGCCGCGCTCGTCGCGCAATGTATCGACCTGGACTCGCAGGTTTTGCACCGCTTTCGCGTCCACCTGGCCGTCCATGGCGGACAAGAGCCCCGCGAGAATGCCGTTGAGGCTGGAGATTTCACGCTGGGTGTCCTGTTCGCGGCGCGCGAGATCGGCCAGTGCCGGGTCGGATACGGAAGCGCGCGCGGCCGATTGCGCCAGCGCCTGCTGAACCGCTTGGCCGCGCACGAAATCGGCGATGCGGAACGCCGCGTCGGCGGCGTTGAGATTGGCTTCGCGTTCCTCGGGCGTGCCGGCAATGGTCGCGAGCAAATCGAGATAGCCTTGCAGGATTTGCCCGCGTCGGAACGCCTGGACCGCGCCGCCCGCGCCGTCCTCCTGGCTTTGGCGCGAACGCGACAGCAGCACCGGCAAGATTTGGGCGAAAAGGGCTAGGGCCTGTTTGCGCTCGCCCTCGGCGGCCAGGATCATGGCGCGCACGCCGCCGGCTTCCGCCGTGTTGTAATGGCGCGGCCCCAGCCGCTTCGTGGCGGTGCTCAGATAGCGCTCGCCGATGTCCTTCGCCGTGGCCAGATCGCCGGTCTTGAGCGCGATCAGCGCCATGTCCGGATTGGCGCCGAAGCGGCGCTGCCACAGCTCGGTATCGGACGCGAGATTGCGGCGCACCGCGTCGGCTTCCGCGCGCGCCTCGCGCCAATTGCCCTTGAGCATGTAGCCGGATGCAAGCTGGGCGCGCGCGATATTGCCGGTGAGCGCTTCGTTCGACACGCCGGTGCGCGCCTGGACGTCGAGCACGGCCTTGAAGATGGCGACCGCGTCGTCCGTCCGGCCCTGATCGCCGACGATCTGGCCGAGCCGCGCGAGCAGGGCGCTGACCAGACTGGAATCGGCCCCGCTGGCGGAAAGTTGCTCGGCCAGGGCAAGGCGCATCATGATCTCGGCCTCGATCGGCCGGTCTAGGCGCAGAAGGGACAAGGCGCGCTCGGAGCGCGTCAAGGTGCGAAACTGGTGAAGTAAGGTCACGCGGCCGTCGGGATTGCGCAGTTCCTTGTTGCCGTAGCTGTCGAGCAGAACCAAGGCCGCGGCGTATTCGGTGTCGGCTTCCTGTGCCTTGCCGCGCGAGGCGAGCACGCCCGCGCGTGCGCGGCGGATGGCTCCCTCCCAAAAGGCCAGAAATTCGCTTCGCCCCGCCCGAGAACCGCCGCCGCGGATTTCCTTCATCCGGCTCTCCGCTTGTGCCAAGGCGGCCTCCGCGCCCTCGAGATCGCCGGCG
>JBJXGH010000026.1:0-34474 GCA_046153685.1 Alphaproteobacteria bacterium | reverse complement strand
GCGTTTTTTGCCACGCGCGACCTAGAGCACGCCATCGCCGAGGGCCGGGCGACGACCATGCCGAACCACATCCATGACGCCTTCATCTTTCTTACCCGACGCGCGCGTTTCGATCTGGCCGTCGTGGCCGTGAGCCCGCCCGATGGGCGCGGGCAATGTTCCTTCGGTGTCTCGGGCGACATGGTGCCCTTCGTGCTCGACCGCGCGGGCCTCGCGATTGCCGCAATCAATCCGGCGATTCCCCGCGCCCCAGGCGCGCCTTCGGTCGCGCTCTCGCGCTTCGATCACGTCTTCGAGGCAGAGACGGCACTGCTTGAAATGCCTCCTCCCGCGCTCGATGCCGCCAATCTCGCGCTCGGCGTTCATGTGGCGGCATTGATCGAGGACGGTGACACCATCGAAATGGGCGTGGGCGCCACGCCGTCCGCCGTCATGGCCGCGTTGTCGGGCAAGCGCGATCTCGGCATCCACACCGGCCTCATGAGCGATTCCATTCTCGACCTATACGAAGCCGGCATCGCCACGGGCGCGGCCAAGACCGTCGATCGCGGCCGAATCGTCAGCGGCGTAGCGGTTGGAACGAAGCGATTGTACGAGGCGCTGGGCGCGGGTTTGCCGGTCGATCTTCGTCCCGTATCCTACACCCACGATCCGGCGATCATCGACCGCCTCGACCGCTTCGTTGCCGTTAACTCCGTGCTTGAGATTGATTTGTTCGGCCAAGCCAATGCCGAGATTGCCGGCGGCCGGTTTATCAGCGGTACGGGCGGCTTGCTCGATTTCGTGCGTGCGGCGCGCCGCGCGCCCCATGGCCGCTCCATCCTCGCGCTCGCCGCCACGGCGGCCGGCGGGAAGATTTCGCGAATCGTTCCGGCGCTCGCCCAGGGCACGCCCGCCTCCGTGCCACGCGCCGAAGCTGATTACGTCGCGACCGAACACGGGATCGCGGTCTTACGCGATAAAACCGCGGACGAGCGCGCGGAAGCCCTGATCGCTGTCGCCGCGCCCGCGTTTCGCGGCGCACTCATCGCAGGCTGGAAGGCCGTGCGCGCTGGCAAGACCGCGCCCGCGCTCTAGTTATAGCCGCCCTCGCCCGCCTGCGCCGCGAAGATCGAGGTATAGCCCTTCGACCAATCCGGCGGCACGGGACACGGCCCGCCTTCCAGATGGGCCATGCGCGCGGCCTTGCCGCGCACGATCTCGCGCGCGTGCACCGAAGGCTTGGGGTGCGGCGTGAATGGGAATGCGTCGGCCGCATTATAGGCATTGAGCAGCAAGGGTCGGCCGCGGTCGTGCTTACTCGGCGGCGAGCCGTGGACGGTCCGGCAATTGTGCACCGTAAGTCCGCCCGCCTTGCCCTCGAGCACGACCTTGCGTGCGATTTCGAGCGTGGCTATGTCCGAATCGCCGAGCGAACCCCGCCAGTTTCCATCCGCGCCGTAAAGATCGAAGAGCTTCCCCCGGTGACTACCCGGCAGCACCGCTAGCGCGCCATCCGCCTCGCGCGTGTCGGTCAAATAAAGCCCGACGGTCAACGGGCTAAAATTGGTATGCGGGTAAAACTGAATATCCTGGTGCCAACGCACCTCGTCACCGCCGTCATGCCATTTGAAATTGAGCTTGGAGTGATGAAACGCGACATTGGGGCCGACGAGATCGGCAACCACGTCCGCGATCACGCCCGTGGCGAAGGCCCAGTATTCGGGATGGATTTCGTCGGGTTCCTTGAGACGGCGCACGCGCGGGCGCAGAGCCGTGTGCGTCGGCGCCAAATCAAACAGAGCGTCGGATTTGGTCCAACTCCGGCTTTTTTCGACGAACTCCGCCGTGACTTCGTTAAGGCGCGCAATGGTCTCGGAGCCGATCAAACCGTCGAGAAAGAGATAACCATCGGTGAAATAGGCTTCGCGCTGAGTCTGCGACAATACGCGCGGCGTGTAGGACAACACATCCTCGACCATCATGGGCGCCTCCCTCATGCCCCATCATAATCGGGGCCCACGGTAGCCAGGTAAAGCCCCTAGACCTATCGCCTTCCTAGTGCCTCGTCGATCGCATGGTGGAAGAATTGTAGGCCCTTCTCGTAGCGGCCAAAGACGAATTCCAAGTTGGCGCCGGAGGCTATATTGCTCTGCACTCCCTCGGCCACCCGGAAATCCTCCACAAGAGCCGCCTTAATGAGGGCGGTGTTCTTATCCCAGTACGACTTGGCCGCCTCCGTCCGGGGCGCTTCCGGCACGCAGAAAGTCAGTTCCATGACCGCGCGTTCCGGGCCGTCCGGGAACATGGCGAAGATCGCCGCATGGTCGGCGACGAACACCATCACCGTATTGGGAAACAGCAGATAGAGAATGTTCGCGTGATCGCGCAATTTCCAACCGATCTGGTCCGTGCCCTTGAGATCGAGAATCGTGCGCTTGGGAATGACGTAGCGAATATGCGGCCCGAAACGATCGTAAATCGCGGCGTCGTCGAGATAGTAGCGATAGACGCTGCGCCCGTGGACGAACCGGAAGTGATGGTCCTCGAGAAAGGTATCGGCCATGAGCTTCCAATTCATGTCTTGGCGCAGCAGGTGCGGTTCGTGAAATACCGAATCCTCGAGGCCAAAAGCGCGAAAATCCTCCGCCAATGTTCCGAGATGCCGATCGATATCGAGCTCGGCCGAGCCGTCCGCGCGCGCCTCCGGCTGCACCCAAATCAGCCCGAAGCGCTCGGCCGCGGGCAAGGCGACGAGGCCGCCACCGGACAAGGATGAACTCGACACCGACGGAAAGGCCTCGGCGTCGTTCGTGGCGCTCAACCGGCCATCCAAACCGTAGGACCAGGCGTGATAGGGGCAAATCAGGCCGCGCGCCGCGCGCCCGCGCCGCTCATTCACGATTCGCCCGCCGCGATGGCGGCAAACATTGAGAAAGGCGCGCACGCATCCGTCCGCCCCGCGGACAGCAAGGATGGGCACGCCAGCGCTATCGTGCGTCAATGTGGCGCCCGGTTCCGGCAGTTCCGAGCCGTGGCCAATGACAAGCGGAAAGCGCCGGAACAGTGCTTGCTCGCGCACGTGGTCCTGCGCCTCGCGATAGGGCGCCACGGGCACGCGCAACTCGCGCTCGGCCAGCTCGCGGCGCTTGGTCGCGAGATTTTCGTGGATCCGCTCGATCAGGGCGATACCGGTTTCGTGACGCATGTCGCGATTAATTCAACTTCTCTTCGAGGCGCTGGGCGCGCACGGTCGCCTCGCTCTGGCGCGCGCGGAATTCTTCCGACCAAGTGCTTTTGATATAGGCGATCAGCATCCAGGTTTCATCTTCCCTTAATTGGTAGCGAAATCCGGGCATTTTCCAGGTCGAGGATTTCGTGACCAAAACATGCTCACCGAAGCGCACGAGGCCGAATAGTACCTTGTCCGAATGCCTCCAGACCCTGCCCGTATCGTCCAGCGCCGGAACGGCGTGAATTCGCCTGCCGTCCGGTTCGGTTACTTCAACACCCTCGAGCACGACGCCGTGACACACAATACAGTGCTTAACGTAGAGCTTCCGGCCTTTATGTTCGCCGGCATTGAGGATTTCGGCGCAAACGGCCACGCGCCCGCCCATGAGCGT
The DNA here is from genome assembly GCA_046153685.1 of Alphaproteobacteria bacterium. Classification (GTDB taxonomy): domain Bacteria; phylum Pseudomonadota; class Alphaproteobacteria; order CADEGL01; family CADEGL01; genus CAMAPP01. Next base: position 30,869 of record JBJXGH010000026.1, on the reverse strand, counting down.
CCACAGTGCCAGAAGCGCGAGGATTGGTATTCGCCGCATGGCCGGACATAATCCCAATTGTCGCCCGGCGGCAAGCCGGCACAGGAAGCGAGGATCACATGACCTATCAGGAAATCCTCTACGCGGTCGATGACCGCATCGCCGTCATCACGCTCAATCGCCCCGAACGTATGAATTCATTCAGCCTGCGGCTTCGCCAGGAAGTGGTGGCGGCGCTCAAGGCGGCTGACTGCGACCCCGATGTGCGCGTGGTCGTCATCAAGGGGGCCGGGGGCAAGGCCTTCTCGGCCGGTTACGACATCAAGGAAACCGCCATCGCCAAGGACCGCACGCTCGATGACTGGCGTGCGATCCTGGGCGAGGAATTTCAGTTCTGCCGCAGCCCCTGGGATTGCTCGAAACCCGTGATCGCCCAAATCGATGGCCATTGCCTCGCGGGTGGGCTCGAATTCGCCCAGATGTGCGATATTCGCTACTGCTCGGACGCTTCGGTATTCGGCGTGGTCGAGACGCGGTTTTCCAACGGCATCCTGATGCTCGCCATGCCATGGGTGATCGGGCAATTGAGCCGCGAGAAGATTTTTACCGGCGATACGTTCGGAGCGGACGAAGCCATGCGCATTGGTCTCGTGAACCGTGTCTTCCCGAAGACCGATCTTGAGCGCGAGACCATGCGGATCGCCAAGCGCATTTCGCGCGTCGCCATGGCCTGTCTCACCTGGAACAAGCGCGCGATCAACCAGACCTACGCCACTATGGGTTTCAACTCGGCCTTGCAGTACGGCTTCGAGGCCTGCGTGATGATGGACGCGACCGAGACACCCGAATACAAGGCGTTCAACGCGCTGCGGGTCGAGCAGGGCTTGAACGTCGCCCTGAAGCACCTCAAGGACACCTTCGCGCCCTTCGAGTGAACCCGGCTAGGCCTTTTTTTTGTAAAGCGCGAGCGAGCCCGAAAGCGCACGCTCGACCACGGCCACCGCCGCCGGGTCGAAATCGCACTCCGGGACCGGATCGCGGTCGTACAGGCCATGCGTGTCGGCGCCGCGCATCAACGACGCGCTCATCCGCCCGCCCTTGGTCGGATGCACATGGGGCGGCACAAAAATGCACGCGAAGCCGACGCGGCGTCGGTCGGAGCGGTTCGGCTCCGAGCCATGCACCACGCCATTGCCGTGGACGGACATCTGGCCCGGCTCCAATTCCACGCACACCGCCGTTTCCGGGTCCACCCCCCGCACGCGGCGCGAGAAGCGCAGCAAGTGGTTTTCCTCGGGGATCATGTCGAAATCGAGCGCGCGGTCGTGTCGGCCGGGGATAATCTGAAGCGCGCCATTGTCGTGCTTGCTGTCGGTGAGAGCGATCCAGGTGCCTACCGCCACGCCCGCGGGTTCGAGCCCGAGATAGGTGTTGTCTTGGTGCCAGGCGACAAAGCCGTTGTCGCGCGCGGGCTTCCAGAAAAACCCCGATTCAATGCACAGGATGTCGGGGCCGATCAGGTCTTCGACCGCGTCGAGCACGGTCTGGCTGCGCGCGAGCTCATAAAGCGATTTGATAAGCAGGTGCACTTTGCCGCGCAGGTCGCGGACGTGCTTGCCCGTGCGCGCATGGAACGAATCGATCTCTGCGAGAAGCGCTGCCGCCGCTTGTTTCGAGAGCACGTGGATCGGATGGGCAAATCCCAGATCGCGATAGTTCGCGACCTGGGACTGCGTCAAAATCTTGGGCATGGCCGAGATAAACGGCCGCGCAGCTATTCGGCCGCGTAGGCGCGCGACAACGCCACGTCAGGTTTCACCTGGCCGCCCCAAGGTTCGCGCGCGAAAATGCGCCGGACCATCGGCTCGAACGCCGAGAGGGGCATGGTGTCGTAATTGGGATCGAAGGCCATCTGGTCGTACTTGCCGCAGAAATCCACGCAGCGTTGAAAGTCCGGATGGTCCTTGAACTTATTGCGCGCGTTGCGGTCCATGTCGAAGTGGTGGAAGTAGTAGTAGCCCTGAAACAGTCCGTGACGCAGGACAACCCAGTGCGTCGAGGGGCTGACATAGGGCTTCAAGGTCGAGGCGGCATATTCGGCATGATTGTCCGGCGCATGGAAGTCGCCGATATCGTGCAACAGGGCCGCCACCACCATTTCCTCGTCCTGGCCGTCGCGGTAGGCTCGCGTCGCGCTCTGAAGCGAATGCACGCAGCGATCGACCTGCTCGCCGGGGTAGCTTTTCTTCAGCGCCGAGACGGCATCAAGCATGCGCTCGGCTAGCTTGGACTTGAACGGCTTCGACAGCTCGACGCAGGCCCGATATTCCTCGCGCGTGCCATCCTCCATGCGGAGGTACTTGGTGATTACCTTGTGACTGGGATCGTTCTGAACGGTCATGTGACACACTCCCCTCGCCGGGCCCGCCTGAGCCCCTCAGCCAACCGACATATTACTCCCCTTCCGAAATTCGACCAAGGCCCCGCCCCGCAATGCCGCCAATGAAAAACGGCGGGAGTATTACCCTCCCGCCGTTCGATTTAGCGCCGTCAGATTCCTAGTAACTCGCGGGGAACTGTTCGTTCTTGGTCTGCGGGCCCCAGGGTTCGCGGTCGAATACGCGCCGCACCATGGGCTCGAACGCGGACAACGGCATCGTATCCATGTTCGGGTCGAACGCCGTCTGGTCGTACTTGCCGCAGAAATCGACCGTCATCTGGTAGCACGGATGGCCCTTGAACCGGTCGCGCATGTTCCGGTCCTTGCCGTAGTGATGGAAGAAATAATAGCCCTGAAACAGATTGTGATAGACGATCATCCAATGCGTTTCGGCCGAAACGTAAGGCTTGATCATGTCGGCAGCGACAGCGCCGTGATTGTCGGGTGCCAGAAGATCGCCAATATCGTGGAGAAGCGCCGCAACTACGTACTCCTCGCTCTCGCCGGCCTTGAAGGCTTGCGTCGCGGTCTGCAGGCAATGGACGTAGCGGTCAACCGCCATGCCCGGGAAGCTGTGCTGGAGCGCCGGCAGATAGGCGAGAATCCGGTCGGCCGTCTTGGCCTTGAACGGCTTCGCGAGTTCCTTCAGCAAGAGATATTCCTCCTGCGTGCCGTCTTCCATCTTGCGATAGCTTTCGTTGGGTCGAGTATTGATGCCCGGGGGCATGATGTTCATGTTCTTTCTCCCTGCGCCGCCGGGGCGACCCGGCCCGATCGAAATATTAGCCGCTTCCCTCGCCGCCCGCCAGATCGCCGTCAGACGGCGGGTTGAACCTTGTCAGCCACCCAATTGCGAAAGGCATGGGCGACGGCCTCGAGATGGCACACGCGACCGGCCTGGGCGAAGGGCGAGCTGACTCCCGCCTGCTGTTCCTCGGTGATGATCAGGTCTTCCGCGGTCGTGATATCGAGACGCCTGTAATAGCCCTGAACCTTGCCCTCGAAATCCGGTCGCTCGGTCGTTTCCTTAGGAAAACAAGTCCCGAGCACGAGCTTCGAGCGGTCCACCGCGAGGGGCTGGATTTCCACGTACCACATGCCTTCGCGCTGGCACGACATGGTTGTGCACGGATAGGTATAGCTCCAGATCGAGCCGTCGCGCGTGCGCCCGGCCAGCGACTTGATGGGCGGCAAGGGTTCCTCGCCCGGAAGAAGCCCGCGGCTGCCGACATGGCGGCCGACGAGACAGGCGTGATTCTCGCCAAACTCGAGTTTCACCGGCGCGTTGTCGCCGCCTTCGCCGAACAACAATTTCGAATTGCCCGACATGATCGTGGCACCCTCGTCCTCGTTCTTCATCGCCAACGTCGTCGCGTGAACGTGCGGCGTGTGATAGGGTTCCATCACGTTTTCGAGATAGATCTTCCAGTTGCACCCAACCTCGACCTCGCGCCGGCGCACCAGAACCATGTCGTCGAAATTATAGGGCGCGAGCGTGCCGACGAGCGTGCCGAGTTGGACGGCAAGCGGCGGCGCATCGGCGCGGAAATTCACGTACATGAACCGACCCCATTGCTCGAGCCGGATCGGGAAGAGGCCATAATCGGCCTTGTCGAAACCGTGGCTGTGTTCCATCTGTGGCGCGCCCTGAAGCTTGCCGTCGAGACCGTACACCCAGCCGTGATACCCGCACTTGAAGGCGCGCGAATTCCCGCTGCCCGTAACCACACGGCAGCCGCGATGGCGGCAGGTATTGGCGAAGGCGCGCACCTTGCCGTCGCGCCCGCGCGCGACGATCACCGAAACTCCCGCGAGTTCGATGGCGATGTAATCGCCCGGGGCCTTCACCTGATCATCGTGACCGATGAAGTTCCACATCTTGTGGAAAATTTCCTTCTTCTCGACTTCGAAGAAAGCGGGATCGGTATAGCACTCGGCCGGAAGTGTCTCGGCTTCGAGAGCAGGCTTGCGGACACGATCAAATAACCCGGAGGCGAGCATTTCGTTCACTCCTCGGCAGCATGGCTCGAAATCATGGCACCGATTCGGCGCCGCCGTCCACACGCAGCACCTGGCCCGTCACGAAGGCCGTTGTCATAAGGTACATGGCGGCCTGAGCGCAGTCGTCGGACTCTCCAACCCTGCCGACGGGAACTTTCCGCGCATAGCCGTCGAACAACTCCTTCTTCACCTCGAGCGTGATCCGATCCACGAAGGACGATGCCACCACGCCGGGCGAAATCGTGTTGACGCGGATTTTCTCGCCGGCGAATTCATAGGCCAGCGCCCGCGTGCAACCATCGAGCGCACCGTCGATTACCGCGCCGATGACGTAACCCGGCACGGGGCGACGATTGGCCACGCCCGAATAAAAGGTGATCGAACCGCCACGCGGCATATGCGCCCGAGCGTCGTATGCGCTCCAGAATTGACCCCAGAACTTGGCGTCGATCGAAAGGCGCGCCTTTTCCTCATCGAGATCGGCATAGGTCGTGCGATAGACCCCCGCGCCCGGCAGCAGCAGATGATCGAAGGGCGCCTGGCGGGCGAGATAGCTTGCGACCATGTTGCGCTCGCGCATGTCGATAACCTCGTAGGCAATCGCCCGCCCGCCCGCCATCATCAGATCCTTGGCCGCCTTCTCAAGCCGCTCGGCGCCGCGCGCCGCCAAGGCCAGAGTTGCGCCCGCCGCATAGGCCCGTGCCGCGCTGGCATAGCCGATCCCGGCCGAACCGCCGATCACCACCACTTTTTGGCCCCGGAGATCGCCTTGAACAGGGGGAAGGCTTGCGGTCATTAGTGAGCTCTTGATCAGTTGCGGCGACTACGTTAACCCGGCAGGCAAGAAAATCTAAAGCGTTTTATCCAGGGGATCGAATGTCTGGCGGCGAAAACGGCCTCGACCGGGATGGGTTCGATGGGAACGAACTCGAGGGCAAATCCGTCATCGTCATCGGCGGCTCGATGGGCATCGGCCGCGCCACGGCCGAACTCGCGCTTCGCCAAGGCGCCAAGGTGGTGCTGACCTCGCGCGACCAAGCGCGCGCCGCCAAGGCCGCGGACGAGCTTGCCGCCGCGACCGGATCGAACCGCATCATTCCTGCGGCGATCGAGATCGCGCGACGCTCCGAGGTCGAGGCGTTTCTGGCGAGCCATGCCAAGTTTGATCATTTGATTCTGCCGGGTGCCCACGCGCATCGACTCGATTTTGCCAAGCTCGACGAAGAGCTCGCGCGCGAATCCTTCGACACCAAGGTTTGGGGCCCCTTCTTCGCCGCTTATGACGGAAGGCGATATATGAATCGCGGCGGCTCCATCGTGTTCTATTCCGGCGCTGCCAGCCGCCGGCCGCTCAAAGGCTATGTCGTCGGCGCGGCCATCGACGGTGCGATCGACGCGGCGACACGGGCTTTGGCCTGGGAAATGGCTGCGGAGGGCATTCGCGTCAATTGCATCTCGCCTGGCATCATCGACACCGATGTCGTCCGGCGCGGCCGCACCGAGCAGGAATATCGCGAGATCCGCCGGAGTCACGCCGAACGCGTGCCGCTCAACCGCCTGGGCACGGCGATGGAATGCGCCCAGGGCGCGCTCTATCTCATGATCTGCGGCTTCGTGACCGGCGAGGTGTTGGCAATCGACGGCGGCGCAGAAGCAAGCCCATAAAGCACGCTCGCCTCGATCGGGAACGCCTTTGGCTCGCACCGATCCAGGCGTAAAAATTATGATGCGCGTCGAGCGATTCCGCTCCAGACCGCGCACGCATCGTCGCTGCACGGCAATCCTTCCGCCGGAATACCCTTGTAGCGCGGCGCGCTTTTCTTCATCGTTCCGTTCGCCATGACACCCCCCACCGGTCCCCGCCGCTCGGCCGTGGCGTTCATCTTCGTCACGGTACTCCTGGACATGATGGCGCTGGGCCTCGTCATTCCCGTGCTGCCGCGCCTGGTGATCGGCTTCAAGGGCGGCGACACCCAGGCGGCGGCCGAGATTTACGGCATGATCGTTACGCTTTGGGCGTTCATGCAGTTTCTGTTCTCGCCGCTTATCGGCGCGCTGTCGGACCGATTCGGTCGCCGCCCGGTTATTCTCATTTCCAATTTCGGCCTGGGCCTCGATTATATCCTGATGGCCTTGGCGCCCTCGCTTTCCTGGCTGTTCGTCGGCCGCGCGCTCTCCGGCATCACATCGGCCAATATCGCGACCTCGCACGCCTATATCGCCGACCTGACCCCGCCCGAAAAGCGCGCCGGCTTGTTCGGCTATCTCGGCGTTGCCTTCGGCATCGGCTTCATCCTCGGCCCCGCCCTCGGCGGCATCCTCGGTGCCGAGGATCCGCGCCTGCCGTTTTGGGTCGCTTCGGGATTAAGCCTCGCAAATGCCTGTTATGGGTTTTTCGTCCTCCCCGAATCCTTGCCCGCCGAGCGGCGCGCGCCGTTCCGCTGGGCACGCGCAAATCCCTTGGGCTCGATCGGCATGCTGCGCACCCACGCGCATTTGCTGGGCCTATCGGCCGTATTGTTCCTGCAGAGCCTCGCCCATATCGTCCTGCCCTCGGCCTTCGTGCTCTACGCGAGTTACCGCTATAGCTGGGACGAGCGCACCATCGGCTTCACGCTTGCCGCCGTGGGCTTGGGTGCGATGATCGTGCAAGGCACCCTGATCAAGCCCGCGGTCGCCCGCTTCGGCGAGCGCCGCACGCTCTTGATGGGACTTGGCGCGGGCAGTCTCGGGTTCCTGATTTACGCCCTTGCGCCCGTGCCGGTGCTGTTCTGGATGGGCGTGCCGATCATGGCGTTCTGGGGCATGGCGAGCCCGGCGCTACAAAGCCTCATGACCGGCAAGGTTGCGCCCAGCGAACAGGGCCGCCTTCAAGGCTCGAATGCCAGCCTCATGGGGATCGGAAGCATGCTCGGCCCCATCCTGTTCACCCAGGCATTTGCGTATTTCATCGGCCCGACATCGCCGTTGGCGCTGCCCGGCGCGCCGTTCCTGATCGCCTCCGCCCTGCTCGCGACGGCAGGCGTGATCGCCTATCGCCATGCGCGTTAGCTAGAGCTTCGCAAATTTCCGCAAGGCTTCGGTAAATCCCAGGCCTTTGCGGATTTCCTCGATCGCCTGCTTGTCCTGCACGTCGAAGGCCCGGGCCATTTCCATCACTTGTCGCGCGACGGCCTGCGGTACCGCGACCACGCCCGTCTTGTCCGCGCAGATGATGTCGCCGGGGCGCACCAGAACCCCGTCCATCTTCACCGGCACATTGATCGCCAGGACCTTGATCCGACCCTTGGCCGAGGTCGGCACGACATGGCGCGAGAAAACCGAGAATTCGAATTCCTCGATCTCGTCGGCATCGCGCACGCCGCCATCGACCAACAAGCCCGCAATGCCCTTGTGCTTGGCGGCGAAGGACGCGATCCCGCCCCAGGTCGAGACTTGATGGCCGGCATTGTCGATGACGCAAACATCGCCAGCCATGGCGCCGTCGATGATGGCGCCGAGCTTGAAATCGGCGCCCGTATAGGTGCCGTGGACGCCCGTGACTTCCTTCGCGGTAAAGGCCGGGCCGACATAGCGCGCCCCGCTCCACACGGCGCGCAAATTGGGCATGACGCCCGCGATGCCCAAATCGTCGAGCGCATTTCCGATGGTGCTCGTGCCGATGCCTTTGAGGCCCGCGACAATGGCCGCGTCAGGCCTGACGATGGTGCCAATGTCCATGGTGGGTTCCGTGTTCCTAGTGATTGCCGATGACCCGGTCGAGCAGGCGGCGGCGGATATCGTGAATCTTATCCTCGACATGGCAAACCGGGCCCGCATCGGCGAGAGGATTTTCGAGCCCCTGCTGCATCCGCGAATACATCGCCGCGTCCTCGCCCATCACGGTGTCCCAGCGCTTGTAATAACGCTTCGAGATTTCGGCGAAGTCCGCGCGTTTGGTCGTGGATTCGGGGAAGCAGCCGACCTGAACGATGCGTGTGCGATTATGCGCGAGCGGATAGATCTCGAGAAACCACATGCAGTCATTGTGGCAGCTGAACATGGAGTTCGGGAAAATGCTCCCGGAATACGTACCTTTGGCAATTTTGCCCTCGAGATGCGCCATCGGCGGAAAACCCGTATCGCCCGCGAGCAAGGCACGCGTGCCTTCGTGCGGCATGAAGAAAGACACATAATCGCCGTCCCGCTCCTCGATCGGCAGAACGACCATGTTCTGGCCGGCCTTCTGGCCGAGAAAGTCCACCGGCTGCCGATACACCGAGCGCAGGTGCAGGGTCGGCGTGTGGTAGTACTCAAGGAAGTTCTCGACGACGATCTTCCAATTGCACCTGGCGTCGTACTCGTGGCGAAAGGTGGGGCGCATGTCCTCGAAGCGGTACCCGCGCAGCTTGTCCTGTAAATCGCCGAGCGTCGCCGAAAGCGGTGCCGCATCGTTATCGAAATTCACGAACATGAACCCCGCCCAAATCTCCAGACGAATGGCGACAAGCGAAAAATCCTCCTTGCGAAAATCCTTCGCCTGCTCCATGTCGGCGACGCCGTTCAAGGCGCCGTCCAGGCCGTAAACCCAGCCGTGATAGGGGCACTTGATCGCCCGGCAATTGCCCGCACCCTGGAGAAGGCGTGCTCCACGATGGCGGCAGGTATTGGCGAAGGCGCGAATTTTCCCGTCGCGTCCGCGCGTCACGACGGCGTGCGCGCCCGCGATTTCAAACGCCTCGTAATCGCCCGCATTGGCGATCTTCTCCACGCGCCCGATCAAATTCCAGCTTTTCATGAATACGCGCTCGACCTCGCGCTGGAAATACGCGTCCGACGAATAGCACCACGGCGGAAGCGACAGGGCGCCCGGCGCGTCCGCCGGCAGACGTGCGCGCAGGTAATGCGCCGGATCGAAGATATCGTCCCCCGCAGGGTCGAATTGGATACCGGATGCCATGGGCCGCCCTCGCCATCGTGGATCGCACAATTTCGGCGCAATTATAGGGCCAGAGTGGCCACCAGCGCCAACACGACCGTTGGAGCCAGCCCTGCCATCGGGGTCGTCCTCCCATCCGGCAATCCGTTCTGCTAGCCTCGCCGTTCTTCGGGAGGTCGATATGGCAAACCCCATTGTTCTCGACGGTGGCATGGGCGGCGAGCTAGTGAAGCGGGGCTACGATTCTCCGGTGATCTGGTCCGCTCGCGCGCTGATCGAGGCGCCGAATGTGGTGCAGGAAGCGCACGAGGATTTTCTTGCTGCGGGCGCGGACGTCATCACCACCAGCAATTATTCCTGCACGCCGAAGACACTTGCGCGCGCCGGCCACGGGCATCGCCTGAGCGAGCTTACCTCTCGGGCGCGCGATATCGCGAACGCGGCGCACGCGCGGAAAGGGCGAAAGGACACGCTCGTCGCCGGCTCCCTGCCTCCGCTGGTCGGGACATATGATCCCGAATTGGTCGAGCCGCCTGAAACCCTGCGTCAGATTTACGATGACATCGCCGGCACGCTCGCACCCGGCGTCGATTTCTTCTTGATCGAAAGCATGACCACGGGGTTCGAGGCGCGCGCCGCCGCCGAGGCCGCGGCCAAGACCGGTAAGAATCTTTGGGTGTCGTATATCCTCATGGATTCGTCCGTCCCATGCGTGCGCTCGGGCGAAACCCTCGAACAGGCGGTCGCCGCGCTTGACGGCGTGCCCGGCGTCGAGGCCATTTTGTTCAATTGCTGCGCGCCGGAGGCGATCACGACGAGCTTGGCGACCTTGCGCGCCGCGACTACCAAGAAAATCGGCGGGTACGCCAATGCGTTCCGCCCCATCCCCGACAATTACAAGCGCGCACGCGACGGCCGCCGAACCTTGCGCGACGATGTCGGACCCGAGAGCTATGCGAGCGCGGCCGAGCGCTGGCTCGCCGCGGGCGCCGAGATCATCGGCGGCTGTTGCGGCACGGGGCCCGAGCACATCCGGCGCCTGGCCGAATTGCGCGACCGCCAAACCCGTTAACCTGACCCATCAGGCCGCCGGCACGTAGGACGCCGCGAACGAATCGGCCTTGGCGGCATCTTCGCCCGAATCGGCGATGATGCCGATTAGGGCCGCGACGGGCGCAACACCGCCCTCGGCCGCGACATGGCGCACCAGCGTGCCGGAGACGGGCGCTTCGAGTTCGTTGGTGCTCTTCTCGATCTCGATATCGGCAATCGTCTGGCCCGCTTCGACGCGGCCGCCCTCGGGCACATGCCATTTCGCGACAGTGCCTTCCTCCATGGTCAGTCCGATCTTGGGCATGGTCAGCGGATGAAGCGCCATCGTGTCGTCCCGATCCTCGCCAGTCGTTGTCAGCCCGAGACCGTCAACCGCACGGCGGCGGCGACGGCATCGGCATTGGGAATATACAAATCCTCAAGCGACGCTGCGAACGGCACGGACACATGGGGTGGCGACACCATGCGCGGCGCCGCCTTGAGGTCGCGCCAACATTCCTGACTGGCCAACGCGACGATGTCGGTTGCCATATTGCAACGCGGATAGGCCTCGTCCACCGCCACCAAATGCCCGGTCTTGCGCACGCTCGAAAAGATAGCGTCCACATCCAAAGGCGATGTCGTGCGCGGGTCGATCACCTCGCAGAAAATCTCGTCCTTCGCCAGCGCCGCCGCCGCGCGCTCGGCCATGTGAACCATGCGCCCCAGCGCGACGACGGTGACGTCCGCGCCCTCGCGCACGATCTTGGCCTTGCCGAAGGGGATTTCGTACGCCTCGTCCGGAACCTCGCTCTTCATCCCGAGGATCGCCTTGTGCTCAAAGAACATCACCGGATCGTCGTCGCGGATGGCCGAGATCAACAATCCCTTGGCATCGTAGGGGTTCGAGGGAATCGCCACCTTGAGGCCTGGTAAATGGGTGTAAATGGGATAAAGGCACTGCGAGTGCTGCGAGCCCGCCCGAAAGCCGGCGCCGTAGAGCGTGCGGATAACCAGGGGTAATTTCGCCTTACCGCCGAACATGTAGCGGATTTTGGCGATCTGATTCATGATCTGGTCGAAGCATACGCCGGAAAAATCGACGAACATGATCTCGGCCACCGGACGCAAGCCCGTCATGGCCGCACCGGCCGCGGCACCGATGAAGGCCGCCTCGGAGATCGGCGTGTCGAGCACCCGCGCCGCGCCGAATTCCTTGATGAGACCGCGGGTCATGCCGAATGGCCCGCCCCACGCCTCCTCGATGCCCGCCGAGCCGCCGCGCCCACCGGCCACGTCCTCGCCCAGGACGATCACATGGGGATCGCGCCGCATCTCGAGTTTCAACGCCTCGTTGATCGCCGCGCGATAGGTTTTCTGTGCCATATATTTTGTCCAAACCGCCTTAAATCAATACGCGACGTAAACATCATCGTGCAACGCCGCGGCCGACGGCAGGGGCGAGGCTTTTGCAAAGACGATTGCGGCCTCGATGTCCGCCTTCGCCGCCGCATCGAGCGCGTCGAGCGTCGCCGCATCCACCAGGCCCGCCGCCGTCACGCGCGTCCGGAACGCGCCGAGACAATCGGCCGTCCGGCGAAGGGTCTCAACCTCGTCCTTCGCCCGGTAGCTTTGCGTATCGCCCTCGAAATGGCCGTAATAGCGCGTCATGCGGCACTCAATAAGACTCGGCCCGTGCCCGTCGCGCGCCCGCGCGACGGCCTGACGCATCGCCTCCCACACAGCGAAATAATCATTGCCGTCGACCTGATGACCCGGCATGTCGAAGGCTGCGGCGCGGCGCACGATATCGCCGCCAGCAAGCGCCCATTCGGCGGCCGAGGCCTCGCCATAGCCGTTGTTCTCGAAGACGAAGATGGCCGGCAATTTCCAAATGCTCGCGAGATTCATCGACTCGAATACCGTGCCCTGATTCGAGCCGCCATCGCCAGTGAAGGCGACCGATACCGCTCCCGTGCCAAGCGTCTTGGCCGAGAGCGCGGCGCCGCACACCAGCGCCGTCCCCGCTCCCACGATGCCGTTCGCGCCCATCATGCCCTTCGACAGATCGGCGATATGCATTGACCCGCCCTTGCCGCCACACAGCCCCGAGGCCCGGCCGTAGATCTCCGCCATCATGGCATGGGGGTCGCAGCCTTTGGCTATGCAATGGCCATGACCGCGATGGGTCGAGGAAATGTTATCGCCGTCACCGAGATGGGCACAGATTCCGGCAGCGACCGCCTCCTCGCCCGCATAGAGGTGCACGAAGCCCGGGATCTCGCCGGTGGCGAATTCGATGTGCAGCCGCTCGTCGAACTCACGGATGAGCCGCATGGTGCGGTAGGCGCGGCACAAATCGTCGCGACTTTGCTGCATGGTATCGTTTCCCTGGCGAGGCATCGTGCGCTCGGTCTGGTGCGCCGCGTATCCAAGTTATATCCTTGCCTTGGCCTGACGACAAAACCATTCGCTGCGCGGAGACCGAACATGTCAAACGACCCGATTGCGATATTCAAGGCCCAGGGACGCCAATTCAAGAAAATCGCCGGCCCGCCGGGCGCGCTTTCAGTCGCGCGCCTCGTGGAAGCCCATCATTCAACCGATTTGGGCGCCGGCATTGCGGTGTTCGAGGACATCTCGATTCCGTGGAAGGTTCTCTACAACGAGGTATTTTATGTCCTCGAAGGCGAGTTTCGCCTGCGCATTGGCGATACGCTGTATGTCGGCGTGCCGGGCGACCTCATGTTCATCAAGGCGGGAACCGAATTTCGTTACGAATCGATCGGCCGTTCCAAGGTGTTTTTTGCCTTGGCCGATACGACCAAGCACGAGGAAGAACGCGGCGCGTTCGAGGAATCCCTGAAACACGTGCGGCCACCGAAGCCCTAGGCGCGCGAATCCGAGATGGATGGCTCGATGATCCCGGAACTCTCCACCCTTGTGCTTTTTGCCGGCGCGGCCGCGCTACTGCTGATGGTGCCCGGCCCCGTAGTGGTGTTCGTGGTTGCCCGCTCACTCGATCAGGGTCGCGGCGCGGGCCTTGTCTCCGTGCTCGGCGTCCATCTTGCGTCCGTCCTTCACGTCGGCGCGGCCGCGCTGGGGCTGTCGGCCTTGCTCATGTCCTCGGCCAATGCCTTCACGGCCGTGAAGCTGACCGGAGCCGCCTATCTCGTCTATCTCGGCATCCGGCGCTTGGCGGACGGCGACCGCCTCATCGATCTTTCAGCCCTGACGCGCACGCCCATGGCCGAGCTGTTTTGGCAGGGATTCATCGTCAATCTTCTCAACCCCAAGACGGCGCTGTTCTTCCTCGCCTTCCTGCCGCAATTCGTCGATCCGGCGCGGGGTTCGCTGGCGGCACAGATCGGCTTTCTCGGATTCCTGTTCATCGTCTTAGGGCTGATATCCGATAGCGCCTATGCCATGCTGGCGGGCTTACTCCGCTCCCAGTTCGCGCGTCGGTCCCTAGCGCTTCGGCTCGAACGCTATGTCAGCGCCAGCGCCTACCTTGGGCTGGGCGCCCTGACGGCCTGGGCAAAACGAAACTAGGGCGCGCCTATTCCGCCGCGCGCACGGGCTTGGCCGGAGCCCGGAAGGCGGCGAGCAGTTCTGCCTCGCGCGCCTTGGCGGCCTTCAGGTGCTTTTCCTTCACATGGCCATAGCCGCGAATCTGCTCGGGGATTCGTGCGATCTCGACGGCAAGGGCGTAATTCTCGGACGCAAGCTTGCCAATCAACTCGCCGATCACGGCTTCGTAATCGCCGATCAGCCGGCGCTCCATCCGCCGCTCCGCGCTATAGCCGAAAATATCGAGCTTCGTTCCGCGCAGACGCCGTAGCTTCGCCAACATCTTGAAGACCGCGAACACCCAGGGACCGAAGGCGCGTTTCTTGAGCTCACCGGTCACGGGATCGCGCGGCGCCAAGAGCGGCGGCGCCAAATGGAAGACGAGCCTGTAGTCGCCCTCGAACTGCTCCTCGATCGCCTGGCGGAAATCGCCATTGGCATAAAGCCGTGCGACTTCGTACTCGTCCTTATAGGCCATCAACTTGTAGGCGTAGCGCGCGACCGCCTCCGCAAAACCCGACATTGCCTTGGCGCGCGCGATTTCCGCCTCACGCGCGCGCTCGACCAGGATGCGATAGCGGTCGGCATAGGCGGCATCCTGATACATCGCCAATTCCGTGATGCGCTTGGCGAACATCTCGTCGAAGGACTTTGCGACCGAACGCAGGCGCACGACCGCAGGCGGCCGGGAAATCGCGGCGACCGCGCGCCTATCGATTTGAGCCCGACGTCCCCAGGCAAAGGTCGTCTTGTTGGCCTCGACCGCGACGCCGTTCAATTCGATCGCACGCTCGATCGCCGCAGCCGAAACCGGAATCAGGCCCTTCTGATAGGCATAGCCCAGCACAAACAGATTGGTCGCGATCGAATCGCCCATGAGGCCCGAAGCCAGGCGCGTGGCGTCGATGAGATCGAGCTTGTCCTTGCCGACCGTCTCCGCCAAGCGTTCGAGCAGAGGCTCGGACGGGAATTGCAAATCGGGATCGCGCGTGAAATGACCGGTGATCGATTCCTGGGTGTTGATGATCGCGTGGCTACGCCGCGCGTCGATCGCATCGAGGGCCACGTCGCCACCGGCAACGAGCATATCGCAACCAAGAATCAGGTCAGCCTCGCCACGTCCGAGCTTGACGGCCTGGATGTCGTCGGGGGATGCGGCCAGGCGGATATGCGAGTACACTGAGCCGCCCTTCTGCGCCATGCCAAACTGGTCCACCGAGGACGCGCCCTTACCCTCCATGTGCGCGGCGATGCCGAGCAGTGCGCCGATGGTGACGACACCCGTGCCGCCCACGCCTGTCACGAGAATTGAATACACCGCACCCGGAGCGAGCCGAGGCAGAACCGGCTCTGGTACATCGACGAGATGGGTTGGCGGCTCCGCACGCGCGCCCGCCCGGCGCGGCCGACCGCCCAAAACCGAGACGAAACTCGGGCAGAAGCCCTCGGCGCAGGAATAATCCTTGTTGCAGTTCGATTGATCGATCGCGCGCTTACGGCCGAATTCCGTTTCGATCGGCACGACTGACAGGCAGTTCGACTTGACCGAACAATCTCCGCAGCCCTCGCAGACATTCTCATTGATGAAGATGCGGCGCTGGGGATCGTCCATCAGGCCGCGCTTGCGCCGCCGGCGCTTCTCGGCGGCGCAGACCTGATCGTAAACCAGGACGGACACGCCCGGCCATTCGCGAAGATCGCGCTGCACCTGGTCAAGCGCGCTCCGGTCGTGAATCGTGGTACCGGCCGCAAGGGCGTATCCGATGGGATATTTCCCGGGATCGTCCGTGACGACCGCGATGCGTTTCACCCCTTCCGCCGCCACCTGCTGAGTAATGAGCGCCACGTCCAATGGGCCATCGACCGGCTGACCACCCGTCATCGCGACGGCGTCGTTGAACAGAATCTTGTAGGTGATGTTGACATTGGCCGCGACGCAGGCGCGAATCGCCAGCAGGCCGGAATGGTAATACGTACCGTCGCCAAGATTCTGAAATACGTGTTTGGTGTTTACAAACGGCGACTGACCGATCCACGTCGCGCCCTCGCCGCCCATATGGGTGTGGGTGATGACGCCGCGGTCCATATAGGTCGACATGAAATGGCAACCCACGCCGCCAAGCGCCCGGCTACCATCGGGAACCTTGGTCGAGGTGTTGTGCGGACAACCCGAGCAGAAATACGGCAAGCGGCTGATCGCAAGCTTCGCGCGCTTAATTTGTTGTTCGGCCTTGGCATCGAGGAAAGCCACGCGCGCCTTGAGCCGTTCGCCCGCATGGTGTGGCCGAAGGCGTTTGGCGAGCGCTAGTGTCACGTCATCGGCCGTAATCTCCCCGAGCGCCGGAACCAGAACGGCGCCGGATTCGTCCGTGCGACCGACGACGCGGGGCCTCTGTCCGTCGGGCAGCGCATAAAGCGCGTCCTTCACCTGGGTTTCGATCACGCGCCGCTTTTCCTCGACGACGATGACCTCTTCGAGGCCGCGGGCGAAATCGCGAATCTGCCCGTCGTCCATCGGCCAGGGCATGGATATCTTGAAGATCGACAGGCCGAGATCGGACGCCGCCCGGTCGTCGATGCCGAGCTCGCGCAGGGCTTGGCGCACGTCGAGATAGGCCTTGCCCGCCGCCATGATGCCTATGCGTCGGCGCGGAGAATCGAATACGGTGCGGTTCAGGCTATTGGCGCGTCCGAAGGCGAGTGCGGCCGGTATCTTGTAACGCACGAGGCGCGGTTCCTGCGCCGTCCAGACATCGGGGATGCGCGCGCTCACGCCATCGGGTGGAAACTCCACGTCATTGGGCACGACGATCTGAATCCGGTCCGGATCGACCAAAACCGAGGACGAGGCATCGATGGCGTCAGCCACGATTTTGAAGCCCACCCAGGCCCCGGAAAACCGCGACATCGCCCAACCGTAAAGCCCGAGATCGATAATCTCCTGCACGTTCGAGGGATAAAGAATGGGCATTTGTAGATCGATGAAGGTGGGCTCGCATGTCGCGGCCACGTCGGACGACTTCATGCCGTGATCGTCACCCACGATCGCCAATGCACCGCCTCTGGGTGACGTGCCAATCAGGTTGGCGTGGCGCAAGGCGTCGATCGAACGATCGAGCCCCGGCCCCTTGCCGTACCACATCGAGAAAATTCCGTCGTAGCGCGCGTCGCCGAACAGCGGCGCAGTCTGCGTGCCCCACACGGCCGTGGCCGCGATGTCCTCGTTCACGGCGGCGTGGAAGCGGATATGGCTGTTTTCGAGAAATTTCTTCGCGCGCCAGAACTCGCGATCCATGTTGTGAACGGGCGAGCCCCGATAGCCCGTGACATATCCCGCGGTATTGAGGCCAGCGGCCAGATCGCGTTGGCGCTGGATCATCGCGAGGCGCACGAAGGCTTGCGCGCCGTTCATGTACGCTCGGCCCGCCTCTTGCGCGTACTTGTCGTCGAGCGTTACCGCCGCCAAAACCATGGACGTACCTCCTGGAAAGGAGCGACTCTAGCAAACTTCGCCTTGAGAAAAAAATCGAGGCGGGACTCTCGTCCCGCCTCGTGCGCCAAGACCCCGCTTGCCGTCCGGTCTTTCTCTATCTGTACAACACGCTCGGCAGCCAAAGGGCGATTTCGGGGAAGGCGTAAAGCAACCCCATGGCCAACACCACGATCCAGATAAACGGCATGACACCCGCGAATATCTCGTTGATCGAGACATGCTTGGGCGCGACACCCTTAAGATAGAATGGCGCCATCGCCACGGGTGGCGAGAGGAACGATGTTTGAAGATTCAGCGCAATCATGATTCCGAAGAACAGGGGATCGATCTCGAATAGCTTCAGAAGCGGCAGAAAGATCGGCACGAAGATGACGATGATCTCCGTCCATTCGAGGGGCCAGCCGAGAATGAAGATGATGAGCTGAGCCACGATCATGAACTCGAAGGGCGTGAGGTTGAGGCCCAGCACGAAAGCCTCGACGACTTCCTGCCCGCCGAGATAGGCGAATATCGACGAGAAGATGAACGAGCCGACGAACAACCAGCACACCATCGCCGAGGTGCGCGCGGTGAGATAGACCGATTCGGTCAATTTCTTGAAGTCGAGCGAGCGATAAGCCAAGCCGAGAACCAGGCTGCCCAGGGCACCTATCGCCGCTGCTTCGGAGGGCGTTGCAAGGCCGAACAGTATCGCGCCCAGCACGGCGACTATGAGGGACGCCAGCGGGAAAAAAGAAGTGACGAGGTTGTAAACAATCGTGCCGATGGGCACGTTGCGCTCCTCGGGCGGCAATTTGGGCGCAAGTTTTGGATTGATGAGCACGCGAATCACCACGTACGCCATATACATGCTGGCCAACATGAAGCCCGGAATAAGTGCCGCCGCATAGAGCTTGACGACCGACACGCTCGCAGTCGCGCCGTAAAGGATCAACATCACCGAAGGCGGAATCAAGATACCCAAGCACCCGCCCGCGCAGACCACGCCCGCCGACAATTTCGAGTCGTAGCCGAACCGTAGCATCGCGGGATAGGCCAATAGGCCCATCAGCGTGACAACCGCGCCCACGATGCCCGTGGCGGTGGCGAACAATGCGCAGGTGGCAAGGGTGGCGATGGCCAACGCGCCAGGCAAGAAGCTCGCCGCCAACAGAATACTTCGGAATAATCGATCGAGAATGTTCGATCGCTCGATCACATAGCCCATGAACACGAACAAGGGAACCGAGATCAATACGTCATTGGCCATTACCGAATAGGTACGTTGCACCAGCAAGGTGAATACCGTGTCGCCCATGGCCATGAGGCCGAAGCCGACGCCCATGGCCATGAGCGTGAAGGCGATGGGAAAGCCGAGCAGGATGAATACGACGAACAACCCCAGCATCAAGACGCCGAGTTCGGGATTACTCATCGGAGCAACTCCCCCTTCGCGGCCTTTTCCAGGATGACTTTCTCCAGCTCCTCCACGTCGTGCAAACGTTGGGGCCAATCTCCGGTGCGAATGCAGATCACACAGCGAATCACCTCGGCGATGCCTTGGCAAAACAACAGCACGCCCGTGATCGGGATGAGGGTCTTGAACGGATAGATCGGCGGCCCTGCCGGGCTAAACATCGAATGTTCGCGCGTCGCCCAGGACGCGGCCGCGAAATTGTAGCCCGAATAGACAAAAGCCATGATTCCGGGGAAGAAAAACAGGAAGAACAGGACAAGATCGACCCAGGCCTGCGTACGTGGCCGCCAGGTCCGATAAAGGAAATCCCCGCGCACATGGCCGTTGCGCGACAGCGCATAGGCGCCTGCCATGATGAACAGCGTGCCGAAAAGAATGTAGCTCGCGTCAAAAGCCCACGTCGTCGGACTGCCGAAGACGTAGCGCGAGAATACCTCGTACGACACGGCAAAAGTTAGAATGAGAATGCACCAGGCGAAGGCCTTGCCGACCCACGCGCTGATTCGATCCATCCACAAGAGCACCGCCTGCATAATCCCCCCACAACGGGAGGCGAGCTCCCGATTGTCCCCGCGATTACGGACCGAAGGCCCGATCGCCGCAATTTTCGTAAAACGCGCGCCGCGTTGCCCCGCATTCGTCCCGCCGCCGTTAACGTCTATCGGCGGATCGAACGGTCCGTTCAGCAACGCGGGCGAAGCGCACTTGTCGCTCCGCCCGCATCACCCGAACCTTCGCTCTGCTTACGCCTTGAAGAAGTGGTCGTAGGCCGGTTTATTCGCCACGTCGTATTTGAAGAAGAAGCCCGCCACGCGCTTGGCCCACGCCTTCTGCGAGTCGATGACTTTCTTGAAGAACGGATCGGCCGAGAGCTGGGCGATCACCTTGTCCCAAGCGGCAAGCTGGGCTTCGAGCACCGCTTTCGAAGTCTCGAACGTCTTCACGCCCTGCTTGGCGACCATCTCCTCCAAGTCCCTGGAATAGCGGTCCTGTGACTTCCACGACATATCGGCGGAAGATGCTTCCGCTGCATGGCGCAGGATCGCCTGATGCTCCGCCGGCAAGGCCTGGAACTTGGCCTTATTGAAGATGACCTCGAAGCACTCAAGCGCCTGATGGTAGCTCTGCAAGTGATAGTTCTTGGATACGTCCGGGAAGCCTAGGGCGCGGTCGGAGGATGGATTGTTGAATTCGGCCGCATCGAGCACACCCCGGTCCATGGACGGAACGATCTCGCCGCCCGCGATGATCGTGACCGCTGCGCCGAACTCGCGCATGAGGTCCGCCGCCAAGCCGACCGTGCGGTATTTGAGACCGCGCAGATCGGCCGCGGTCTTGATTTCCTTCTTGAACCAACCGAGCGGCTGGGTGGGCATGGGGCCGGTCAGGAAGCTGACGACATTCACCTTGACGATGTCGTTCAACAACTCGTTGTACAGTGCTTGCCCGCCGCCGTAGTTGAACCAGCCGAGGAATTGGTTGGCATCCCAACCGAAGGCCGGCGCGGTGCCGAACAGCGAGAACGCCTTATTCTTGCCGTACCAATACGCCGTCACACCATGGCCGCCGTCGAGCGCGCCCGACGATACCGCGTCCTGAAGCTGGAATGCCGGAACAACGGCGCCCGCAGTCAACAGGTCGAACTTAAGCCGCCCGCCGGCCATGTCGTTCACTCGCTTAACGTAGTCGGCCGCGAACTCGTGGAAAATATCCTTGGCCGGCCACGTCGATTGAAACTTGAAGGTGACCGTCTGTGCGCGCGAGACGCTCGGAAATCCGATTGTCGCGGCGGCCGCGGATGCGGCGGCGGCTCCCATCAGGAACTTCCGGCGCGAGGGTATTGCGGGCTTAGGCGTTGCCTTGCCAGCCTTGAGGCGATTATTTGTCATCTCGTGAAATCTCCCAGTTGGCTTGGCGCCCAAGTGGGCACCCAAATCCTTTAGGCGCACGATATAGGGATAATGCACACTGAGCAAAAGCGCTTTTGCAAAACCAGGGTCGCAAAGGTCGCAAGCAAGGCAGAATATTAAGACCTAAGGAATACCGGAGGAGATAGATCATGTCCAAGACGGGACACAATACCTGGGGCGTGGTGCAGTGCGCCGCCGCGATACGCTTGGGCCAGGCCTCATCCGAGGAGGTCGTGGGCGCCTGCCTCGCACGCATTTCGGCGCGCGAAAGCGAAGTCGGCGCCTGGGCGTTCGTCGATGCCGACCATGCGCTTGCGCAAGCCAGATCCGCCGATGCCGCACGCCAAGCCGGCCGCCCTCTGGGTGCCCTGCACGGCGTCCCCATTGGCATCAAGGACATTTTCGACACCTGGGACATGGCGACCGAAAACGGCTCGCCCATCCACGCCGGGCGGAAACCGAGCCGGGACGCCCATGTCGTCTCGCGCCTGCGAGAAGAAGGCGCCGTCATCCTCGGCAAGACGGTCACCACGGAATTCGCCACCTATCATCCGGGCAAGACGCGCAACCCGCACGATACGGCGCGCACTCCGGGCGGGTCTTCGAGCGGCTCGGCCGCGGCGGTCGCCGATTTCATGGTGCCGGCGGCGCTGGGATCGCAAACCAACGGTTCGATGATTCGCCCCGCCTCCTATTGCGGCGTCGTCGGCTACAAGCCGAGTTTTGGCCTCATCGGCCGCTCCGGGATGTTTCGGTTGTCCCGGCATCTCGACCATGTCGGCGTGTTCGCGCGCTCGGTGGAGGATGTCGCATTGGTGGCCGAAATCCTGTCCGGCCACGACGACGGCGATCCCGACACGCGCGCCGCGCCCAAGCCCGCCTTGCTCGAAGGCGCACGCACGGCGCCGCCCGTGGCGCCTCACTTCGCCTTTGTGAAAACCCCCGCTTGGCGCCATCTCGCGCCGGATGCGCGCGCGGCTTTCGCCGAATTGCGCGCCGCGCTCGGAAGCCAAGTCGAAGAAGTGACCTTGCCCGACATCTTCGACGACTGCCTCGACCTCTTGCCGCTCGTCCTCGACGCCGATTTGGCGGTCAATCTCGGGCGTGAATACCGCGCCGCGCCGGCTCTTATCAGCCCCAAGCTGCGCGGAATGATCCAGCGCGGCAGGATGATGTTGGCGACCGATTACCAGCGCGGTCTCGCGGCGCGCGAGCGCCTAAACGCCGCGCTCGAGGACATTTACGACAATTGCAACGCGATCCTTACACCGGCAGCTCCCGGCGAGGCCGGCACACCCGACAGCACAGGTAATCCCACCTTCTCGACCCTGTGGACGCTAACCGGGGTCCCGGCCGTCACCCTGCCCCTGCTTACGGGACAATCGGGCATGCCCATCGGCGTGCAGCTGACCACGCGACGCGGCGACGACTCGCGCCTCCTGCGCACCGCGCGCTGGCTTGCCGTCCGTGTGGCGGAACTCGGCGGCGGCACCCCTTCCTCCGGCCGCGACAAGGCCAAAGAAAGCAGGGTGAAAAAGTCATAGAAGCAATATTTTTCAATGAATTACGAGGTGTGACGCAACTCACTGCCGCCATACCGCACCGCCCTTATGGTCGCCGGCATCGGGTTTCCTTTGAAACCCAAGCAACCAGGCGGAGGCCAGGATGGCTACCTACACAGGAACCAGCGCTGACGACATCCTGGCCGGCGGCAGCCGCTCCGACACGATATTCGGTCTTGATGGCAACGACTCTCTCGTCGGCAACGGCGGCAACGACTCGATCCTGGGCGGCGATGGCGAGGACACCATCGATGGCGGAGACGGCCGGGATCGCATCTGGGGCGAAGAGGACGGCGATACCATCCAAGGCGGCGACGGCAATGATTCACTCTGGGGCGATGGGGGCGAGGACACGATTTCCGCCCAAGACGGAGATGACCGGGCGTATGGCGGCGACGATACCGATACGATTTACGGTGGCGACGGCGACGACCAGGTGTACGGCGAGAACGGCGACGACTTTCTCTATGGCGGCAGCGGCGACGACACTCTCTACGGCGGCGAGGGCGACGACGTTTTCTACATCGGCCGTGGCGACGGAGATGAAATCGTCGATGACGATGGCGGCGATGAAGACATCATTTGCCTCTACTGGGGCTGGGACGGCGGCATCTCCGTGGGCGGGGAAACCTATTACAACGGTATTTCGCCCGACGAGATCGACTTCGCCTACGATACGAGAGACGAAACCGTGACCTTGACGATTCTCGACGGCGCCGATTCGGGCGGCTCGGATGACGCCACCGTCGTATTTGCCTACGGCGAAATCGAATATGTCTGTTTGTACGACTACGCGAGCGGCGCGCTCGGAACGATCACGTCCGGCGAATACGATATTTATATATATGAATGGAATACCGCCACCGAGACCTACGACTATGTCGAAATGGTCTAGGACGCAAGGCTAGGCGGCGATAGGCCGCTCGCCGATGATTTGGGTGCGGTGCATGACACGCCTTGCCGAGGCATCGAAGGGCGCGCGTCGGTGCATGGTGCAGCGATTGTCCCACACCAGGACATCGCCCACCCGCCAAGAATGGGTCCACACAAATCGCGGTTGAAGAACGTGCGCCCATAGCGCGTCGAGCAGCGCATCGCTGTCCTTCTCGTCCAACCCGACAATCCAGGCATTGCGCCGTCGGCCGAGATAAAGCGCCGCCCGGCCGCTTTCCGGATGCAGGCGGATGGCGGGATGGCGCGCGCCCGGCGCCTCGCGCAAGGCGCGGAACGTGGCCGCTCCCGGCCGCAGATTGCCCGCGCTGTCGTAGGACGAATCGTGATTGATGATCCGCCCCTCGATCGCCCTCCGCAGTTCGCGCGGCAGGGTTTCAAGTGCCGCGTACATGTCGAGAAACGAGGTCTCGCCGCCGGCTTGAGGTACTTCGAGCGCGTGCAGGACGGACGCGCGCGGCGGAAGCTCCACATAGGACATATCGGTATGCCACTCGGCCTCACCGTAGCCGAGCACGCCGATCGGCTCGCCGTTCTCGATCACGTTCGAGATCACGAGCACGTCCTTCGATCCCGGCGGATGGAATTGGCGCCATGCCGGCACCACATCGAGCATGCCGAAATGCCGACTGAACGCGGCCAAGCGGTCCGGATTCAGTGACTGACCGCGAAATAGCAAGACTTGGCGGGCGTGCCATGCCTGGGCGATCTCATTCGCCGTCGCGTTGTCCATTTCGCGCGCGAGATCGAGTCCCCGAACCTCGGCGCCAAGCGCAGCCCCCGTGGAAACGACGAGCAACGTCATTCTGGCCTCCTGAGATCGAGCGGATATGCGACTCGCGCCCAATCGGAATGAATATTCGACCGGAACAAATCTCCAGCAGAAATCTAGTGGCATGGCCGCCCGGTCGTCCAGGCATGAAGTTGGCCCGGCCGCGCCTTTGCCCTAATCTCGATGGCCAAGACCCAGTGCCCAATATGGGGAGAGATCGGCATGACCCAAATGCGTATCGGAGTACATCCCATCGCTGGCGCCATCGGCGCTGAAATCTCGGGCATCGACTTGTCGCGGCCGATGGACGAGGAAACCTTCGCCGAGGTCCGCCGCGCTTTTCACCAACACCTCGTGATCTTCTTCCGCGATCAGGTCTTGACTCCCGATCAGCATAAGGCCTTTGGCCGGCACTTTGGCGAACTCGACATCGACCGCTTCGTGCTTCCCGGCTTGCCCGAACATCCCGAGATCATCGTGGTAAAAAAAACCGAAGGCGAGCGCTACGCCTTCGGCAATGTCTGGCATGCCGATGTGACGTTTTACGAAAAGCCCGTGCTCGGCTCGGCGCTCTATGCGCTCGAGGTTCCGCCCTATGGCGGCGACACGCTGTTCGGCAATATGTATCTCGCCTATGAGACGTTGTCGGATGGCCTAAAGCGCAGTCTCGCAAATCTCCGGGCCGTGCATTCCGCCGTCGGCGCCTATGATCTGGGCGCGATCAAGGATCGCTTCGGGCCGGAACGATCGATTCAGATCCGCCGTGACCGCGAGGACGAAGCGCGCCGCGAGATGACCCACCCCCTCGTGCGTACCCATCCCGAGACAGGGCGCAAGAGCCTGTTCGTCGATCGCGCCTATACCAAGCGCCTCGACGGCATGACCGCCGAGGAAAGCCGCCCGCTGCTCGAATATCTCTGGACCCATCAGGAAAAACCTGAATTCACCTGCCGGTTTCAATGGCGCAAGGGCTCGCTGGCGCTCTGGGACAATCGCTGCACGCACCACTATGCCAACAACGATTATCACGGCTTCCTCCGACTGATGCACCGCGTTACCATTTGCGGTGACACGCCGCACTGACCGACCGGTATTCATTCCCACCGCGCATTCGTTTCCGGCACGTATTCATGCAAGGAGTTGACGATATGGCGAAACCTCGCCGCGCGGCGACGCGCTCGGGCTTTTCCGGCATCTATCCGATGCTTTATGTCTTTTACGACCGGGACGAGCGCCTCGACCGCAAGGCGGTGGTGCGCCAGACCAAGGCCTTGATCGATGCCGGGGTTCACGGCATCGCGGTGCTGGGTGTCGCGACCGAAGTCAATCGCATGAGCCTACCCGAGCGACTTCAACTCATGGCTTGGGTGGCCGAGGCGGTTGACGGCCGCGTGCCGCTATGCGTGACCGTGGGCGAGCCGAGCGTGCCCGGGCAAATTGCCTTCGTGCGTGCGGCCAAGGCGGCCGGCGCGGATTGGTGCATCCTCCAGACCCCGCCTGTTCGCGGCGCGAGCGAATCCTCGGTCGTGCGATTTTTCGGCGCGGTGGCCGACAAGTGCGCACTGCCTCTCGGCATGCAAATCGCGCCCGAATATCTCGGCCTCGACATGTCGGGCGCCAGCCTCAAGGCGATCGCGCGCAATCACGCCAACATGTCGTTGCTCAAGGTCGAGCTTCAGCCCCTTGCCGCCGCGCGCCTGGTCGAGGAAACCGAGGGCCGGTTCGATATTTTCAACGGCCGCGCGGGCCAGGAGATGACCTACAACTTAGACGCGGGCTGCGTCGGAATCATCCCGGGCGCCGAGACGGGCGATGTTACGGCGCGCATTTACGATCTGTGGATCGCCAAAAAATCCACCGGTAAGGCGGAGGCCGAGCGGCTGTATCGCGACATCGCGCCGCTTTTGACCTTCTTTGAACATTCAATGGATCACCTGCTGGTTTACGGCAAGCGCTTGATGGCGAAACGCCTGGGGCTTGACGCCCGACGCGCGTTGCCACGCCGGCCATACGCGCCCGCGCACCCCTACGGTCTTGCGTTGACGGACCGCCTAGCTGCGGGACTGGGCAAGCTATGAGCGGCACGCGCACGACGTTCACGGTGCCGGCGCCGCGGGATATTGGCCAGTTCGCCAGTCGCGGGACCAAAAGCGACCCCTATGCGGTGGCGATCGCCGGCGCAGCGAGCGGCATTGGCCGGGCAGCCGCCGAATATCTGGCATCCGCCGGCTGCGCGGTTGCCTGCCTCGATCGCGACGGCGAAGGCGCCAAGTCTTGCGCCGCCGCTATTACCGCGGCAGGCGGCCGGGCCACGGCTCACGTCGCGGATATCGGTGATCCCGAGGCGGCGGAATCCGCCCTTGCCGCCGCCGAGACCGCGCTCGGCCCGCTGCATGCCGCGGTGAATTGCGCCGGCATCACGGGGCGCACGAACGTGAAGGCCCACGAGGTTGATCTCGACGATTTTGACGCGGTGTATCGGGTCAATCTGCGCGCAGCCCTGGTGTTCTCCCAGGCCGTGCTGCCGCGCTTTCTCGCCCGCGACTACGGCCGGCTGCTTCACGTCGCGTCCATCGCAGGCAAGGACGGCAATGCCGGCATGACAGCATATTCCGCGACCAAAGCCGGTCTCATCGGTTTGGTCAAATCTATGGGCAAGGACTACGCGGCAACCGGCGTCACAGTGAACGCCCTTGCACCCGCAGTCGTCCGCACACCGATGGTTGACGCCCTGCCCCAAGCGACCGTCGATTACATGACATCAAAGATTCCGATGGGGCGTTGCGGTGAATTGCTTGAAGTCGCGGGCATGATCGCTTGGATCGTGTCTCCGGCTTGCAGTTTCACCACCGGGTTCACTTTCGATTTAACCGGCGGGCGCGCTACGTACTGAGCGCTCGGTACGAAAGCGGTTGTGGTTTCGACGCTTCACCGCTACCCTGCCAGCGAAGCCGCAAGCGCGCGGTCTCATCCCATGGAGGCCAAATTGATTCGTTGTCTCAAGAAAGTCATCCCCGCCATTGCCCTCGGCGTGGCGCTGTCTTTCAGTGGCGTCTCCATCCTCGGCACGATCGCCCAAGCCCAGACCCCCGCTCAGGCGCCCGCCAAGCCGGCCAAGAAGGCCGCAAAAAAGGCGAAGATGAGCGAAAAAAAGCAAGACATGCAGAAAAAGCGCATGGCAAAAAAGACCGGGAAAAAGGCCAAAACCCAACCCTAGTCAGGCGTCGTCGGCCCGGCGCATATGCGCAGATAACCGCCACTCCACACGCCGGAACACCCAAAGCACGAAATAGGTCAGTGCGAGATAGAGCGCGCCGATGAAGATGAAAATCTCATAGACCATGAATGTCCTCGCGATCAGCACGCGCGCTACGCCCGTCAAGTCCATAAGCGTAATGATCGAAACCAGCGACGTTGACTGAAGCAAGAAAACGACCTCGTTCGAATATGCCGGCAGGGCCAGGCGGAACGCCTTGGGCAGGACGATGCGGCGATAAAGTAGGATTCCCGACATGCCGCACGCCCTTGCCGCCTCGATCTCGCCGCGCGGCACGCCGCGAATGCCCCCGCGAAATATTTCGGCCGTGTACGCCCCTGTATTGAGCGCAAGCGTCAACAAGGCGCAGAAGTGCGGCTCGCGAAACCAAACCCAGAGTCCCGCCGCTTCGAGCTGATCGCGAAACTGCCCCGCGCCGTAATAGCAAAGAAATAGCTGCACCAAGAGCGGCGTGCCGCGAAAATAGAACGTATAGCCGTAGGCCGGAATCCAGAGCGCGGGGTGGCGTGCCTCGCGCAGCAAGGCAACCGGCACCGCCAGCAACAATCCCGCCGCGAGGCTGAGCAGGGTCACCTCGACGGTCAGCACGAGGCCCGAGGCGAATTGACCGAGATGGCCGACGATCACCGCCATCAGCGCAAGCCCCGCTCGGCCCAGCGCTCACCCTGCCGAATCGCACACAGCGACACGACGGTCAGGCCCAAAAACAGCAGCGACGCCGAGAAATAGAAGGTGAAGGGCTCGCGCGTGGCGCCTGCGGCGATCTGGGCCTTGCGCATCAAGTCCTCCAACTGGATGACCGAAACGAGCGCGGTCGCTTTAAGCAATACCAGCCAGACATTGCCCAAGCCCGGCAAGGCGTAGCGCAGCATTTGTGGGAATAGAACCTTCCGAAAGGCGAGGCCCGGCCCCATGCCGAGCGAGGAAGCGGCCTCGATTTGCCCGCGCGGCACCGCGAGGAAAGCGCCGCGAAACACCTCGGTCGCAAAGGCGCCGTAGATGAACCCGAGCGTGAGAACGCCCGCGATGAAGGGATCGAGGTCGAAGACGACCGGCTCGCCCCACGTCTCGGCCAAATCCTGCGCCACGGTCGGCACGCCGTAATACACGAGCAGGATAAGCACGAGCTCGGGCACCCCGCGCACAACGGTGGTGTAGAGATCCGCCGCCCGGCGCCAGCCAGGGTGTGCCGACAACTTGGCCGCGGCGCCCACGAGACCGAGGGCACAACCGATCGTCATGGCGAGAACCGCGACGACAAGCGTCATCGCCGCGCCCTCCCACAACATCCAGCCGTAACCGTGAAGATCCATCATTCCCAAGACAGCCCTCGCCCAACGAGAGCGGCACGGCGCAGCGCCCTAATGGCGGGCGCCCGACCGGACGCGACCGGGCAAGGTCCGGCGGCGCCGTGGCGCCGCCGGCTAGCTATTTTCCGTAGACGTCAAAGGTGAAGTACTTGTCGTTGATCTTCTTGTAGGTGCCGTCGGCGCGGATTTGCTTGATCGCCTTGTTCAAGCCTTCGCGCAGATCCTTGTCGCCCTTGCGCACGGCGATGCCAGCGCCGTCACCGAACCATTTCTGATCGACGAAATCCGGGCCAACGAACTCGAAGCCCTTACCCTGGGCGGTCTTCAGGAATCCTTCTGAAAGCACGACGGAATCGGCCAGAAGCAAATCGATTCGACCCGAGACCATATCGAGATTGGCTTCATCCTGGGTCGCGTAGCTGCGCACTTCGACGATCTTGGCGTATTTATCGTTGAGAAAATTCTCGTGGATCGTCGCGCGCTGCACGCCGACCTTCTTGCCTTTGAGCCCGGTGTCGGTGATCTCGATCTTCGAGCCGGATTTGCGTAC
The DNA here is from genome assembly GCA_046153685.1 of Alphaproteobacteria bacterium. GTDB lineage: Bacteria > Pseudomonadota > Alphaproteobacteria > CADEGL01 > CADEGL01 > CAMAPP01. The sequence goes on along the minus strand of JBJXGH010000026.1, from coordinate 1,648 downwards.
GAAACGCGCCGGCGTCTTGTAGTATTTTTCCGTGAAATCCACGGCCTTCTTGCGCTCCTCGGTGATCGACATCGAAGCGATGATGGCGTCGTACTTCTTGGCCACGAGCCCCGGAATGATGCCGTCCCAATCCTGAACCACGAATTCGCAGTCGAGTTTTGCCGCCGCGCACAGCGCCTTGGCGATCTCGATGTCGAAGCCCTGAAGCTGTTTGTTGGCGTCGATGAAATTGAACGGCGCATAGGCGCCTTCGGTCCCGATCTTGACCTTCTTCATCTGCTGGGCGCCGGCGTCACTCGGCCCGAGAGCCAGCGCGGCAAGACCGAATGCCGCCGCGCAAGCGAATGTCAGAAATTTGCGCATGATAATCCCCCCAAATCGTGGATGGCTATTGGCCCGACGCTAAGCCTTGCCCGAATTGCCCACAAGCCCCGGTTTCGGGCGAGCGTCCCGGCTATAGCATGGCCGACAGAAATTGGCGGCAGCGCGCACTCTTGGGATCGCCGAAAACCTCGGCCGGCGGGCCGCGTTCCTCGACCACGCCGCGGTGGAGAAACACAACTTCGGTCGCAATCTCGCGGGCAAAAGCCATCTCGTGCGTCACCACGATCATCGTCCGCCTCTCCGCGGCAAGACAGCGCATGACCTGCAAAACCTCGTTCACAAGTTCCGGATCGAGCGCCGAGGTCGGCTCGTCGAACAGCAAGACATCCGGCTCCATCGCCAGCGCGCGGGCGATCGCCGCGCGCTGCTGCTGGCCACCGGATAAGTGCGCCGGATAGTGCCGCGCCTTGTCGGCAATGCCCACTTTCTCAAGAAGCGACATAGCCAGTGCGGCGGCATCCGATTTGGGCCGTTTCAGCACGTGAACTGGCGCCTCAATGACATTTTCGAGCACCGTCATGTGCGACCACAGATTGAACGACTGGAAGACCATGCCGAGATGGGTGCGGATGCGATCAGTCTGGCGCCGATCGGCGGCAGGCAGGCGCGCCGCGCCGAACCTGTCCACGCGAACGACTTCGCCCGCAACGCGAATCGTGCCGGAATCGGGCATCTCCAGAAGATTGATACAGCGCAAAAACGTGCTTTTCCCCGAGCCGCTTGCGCCAATGAGCGCGATCACATCGCCCCGATCGGCAGCGAGTGATACGCCCTTAAGCACCTCGAACGCGCCGAAGGATTTGCGAAGATTCTCGACAACGAGTGCGGGCGTGGCCATCAGCGCCACGTTAGCCATCCGCCCGGACAACCGCAAATAAGGGCTGAAATCAAAATTGTGGGTGCTTTTCCTTTTCTCGCGGCGCCGTATAATCGCGGCCAATCAATACCGTCCGCCTTCGAGGGGAGAGGCGACGGGCCAAACGTGAAATCAAATCCGCTCGAATCCAACAGGGGTTAATACCATGACATTCATGCGCTATTTGAAGGGCCTGGCCCTCGCGGCCGCTTTTGCCGTGGTCGTCGGCCTCGGATTTGCCACCGGTGTCCAAGCGAACTCGCACGATCCCGGGGTATGTATTCGCTGCGAAGCCTACAGCAACGCCGAATCGTGCCGCCGCTGCCTCGACAAGCCCGATTCCACCAAAGCCACCGTCCCAGCGCAATGCAAGGCTACCGTCGCCCCTTGCAAGGTGCGCCTCGATAC
>JBJXGH010000022.1:0-2525 GCA_046153685.1 Alphaproteobacteria bacterium | reverse complement strand
GTGTAGCCCGCCCTCGTCAATACTGCACGCGCTGCGTCAGCGCGCCATCGACAATCAGATTGGTGCCGGTGACGAAGCTGGCGGCAGGGCTGGCCAGGAACGCGACCGCCTTGGCGACTTCCTCGGGCGTGCCCATGCGCCCCATCGGGTTGCGCTTCAGCGCCATCTCGTAGATTTGCGGCGCCTCGGTTTGGCGCTGATGCCAAACCCCGCCCTCGAAATAGATCGTGCCGGGCGAGACCGTGTTGGCCCGGATCCGCTTCGGCGCCAAAGCGTGTGCGAGGTTCGAGACATAATTGATCAACGCCGCCTTGACCGAGTTATAGGGGCGCACGCCGCCGAAATTCTCGACCGCCGCCGCGCTGCCGATCGCGACGATCGCACCGGCCGACGATTTTTCGAGCAACGGTAGCGCGGCCTCGACCGTGCGGACTGTCGCAAGAATGTCGATCTCGAAGCCGAGCCGCCATGATTTCTCATCGGGGGCGATCGCGCCACCAAGCGCGCTGACGTTCGGCACCAGAATATCGAGCCCACCGAGCTCTGCGGCCGCCTCGGCGATCCAGCCACGCAAGCCCGCGTCATCGGTCACGTCGAGTGCGCGGCCCGTCGCCCGCGCGCCCGACTTTTTCAAGGCCTCGACCGTCACCGCGACCTGCGCCGCGTCACGCGCGCAGATCGCGACATGCACCCCCTCGGCCGCCAGCGCTTCGGCAATCGCGCGGCCGATGCCGCGCGTGCCGCCGGTGATGATCGCGCGTTTGCCGCCGAGCCCGAGGTCCACGGTTTCTGCCCTACGCTCTATCCATAGAGCCGCTTGGTGGCGATCTTGGCGCCCTCGCTCAGCATTTGGAGCTTGGCCCACACCACGTCCTCGGCAACCATGACGTAATTCGCGAACGTGCTGAAGCCGCAATCGGCGCCCGCGATGACGCGCTCGCGTGCCCCCATCACATCGACGAACATGCAAATGCGATCCGCGATCGCCAGCGGATGTTCGAGATAGTTGGTCGTCACGTCGATCAGCCCGGGGATCAGGATCATCGATTTCGGTGGCGGATTGTTCTTGAGCGCGTGCCAATCGTGTTGGTGGCGCGGATTGGCGCAGGCGAGCGACAGCGCGCCAACCTTGGCCTCATAGAGCAGCGGCAATAGCGGCTCGAGCTCGACGTCGTCGATATGCGGGCCGTCCCAATTGCCCCAACAAACATGGAGCCGCGATTTCTCGCGCGGAATATTGGCGAGCGCGATGTTCATCGCCTGGATGTGAAGCTCGACGCGCTTCAGGAATTCCTTGAGCGGGCGACCCTGGAACATGAATTGCCGCTCCATGGCGAGATCGGGCGCATCGATCTGCAGAATATGACCCTGCTTCACGATGTACTCATATTCGCGCTTGAGCTCCTTCGCGACCGCCAGCACATAATCCTTGTCGGTCTTGTAGGCCGGGTTCTTCGCCGAGCGCAGCATGGTCGTGGTCACGATGCCGGGTGAAGCCGCGGTCACAAACGTCTCGGCGAATTTCTTCCGGCTGCGCTTCAGCGAGTCGGCGAAAATGCCCATTTCGAACTTGATATCCTTCAAATCCGGCTCGTAGGTCACCGCGCCGGTGGCTTGCGGCGCATTCCAAACGCGCGGCCGCTCCGATTCCGTGCTCCAAATGCGCTGCGTAAACATGTCGGCATATTTCGGAAACACCACCATATCGGTCGGCAATTTTCGCTTGGAGACGCCGCCCCAACCCGACATGCGGTTGATCACATAGGTCTGGAAGCCGACGCGCGCCTCCTCGCCATCATTGCCGATGTCGATGCCGCTCTCGATCTGCTTCTTGACCACCCAATCGGTCGCCGCGTCGACTTCACGACGCAGCGCCTTTTCATTGATCTTTCTGCCGTGATCGCGCGCGATCAGAAGATCGGCGAGTTTCTTGGGGCGCGGCAGACTGCCGACATGGGTGGTCAAGACTCGCTTTTCGCTCGTGCGCATGATGTCCCCCTTGGTTCGAACATGGATCGGTTGATGATGGGTGACACACCTTAAAGCAAGAGCCGTCCCAGCCTCAATCGCGCATCGCGTGAGCGCCTCAGCCGCCATGGAATCATTGAGCAGGGCCGCGTCGCGCCGTATATAGGGCCGACCCGCGCCGCTATGATGCACCGTGCGGCCTGGTGGCGTAGCGCGCCACCGAGAAATCGGATTCTGGGACGGTCGCGACCATGCGGATCGGAATCATCGGCGTTGGCAATATGGGCCTGAACATGGCGCGCCGTCTGCTCGACGGCGGCCATGAAGTCCGTGCCCGCGATATCCGACCCGAGGCCGAGATCGAAGCGGCGCGTCACGGCGCGATCGTCGAGCCAAGCCCCGCCGCCTTGGCGCGTCATGTCGATGTCGTCCTGGTCGTCGTGGTCAACGCGGCGCAGATCGAAAGCGTGCTGTTCGATGCGACGTCGGGGGCGATCGAGACGCTGCGCGCCGGTCAGACCGTGGTGCTGTCGAGCACCATCGCGCCGCGCGACACC
>JBJXGH010000010.1:0-5588 GCA_046153685.1 Alphaproteobacteria bacterium | reverse complement strand
GTGACGTCCGTGACCACGGTCAGGGTACCGCCGCCGCGCGTGCGATGATGCTCGATTTTCGCGACGCGGCCGTCGGTGAGCGGCAGGGTTCTGGCGCCCGATGCCATGCGATGGGCGGCCAAATTTTCCGCCAACCACCGTTCAGGATCCTCCATGCCCGGCGCGCATGTCTTGGCATAGCGGCGCAAATAATCCTCGTGGGTGATACCAGGCCGAATATCGCCAGCCATCAGCGGAGCCGAGAGCGCGATGAATGCGCCATTGCAATTGACGAGTCGGCTATTCCGGTCGTAAAGGGCGACGCCGATCGGGCTGTCTTCGAGCGCATCGACTAAGCGGCCTTCGGTCAATACGGCGCCGCGTGAATGGAAGTACCAGGCCATGAAAACGGCGAGCATGCCGACTGGCGCGACCAATTGCCCGATTTCGGCGCCGTGAACGACAGTGACGTCGAGAACCAGCGCCGCGACACAGATCGCGCATAAAGCGGCGGCAAGCGCAAATCCAACAGCGCTCAACCCGCGTGCGGCGCGCCTTATCGGTGAATGCATGGATCGAACACGTGCTGCGGCAAAGTGATATGAGGCGATCCCGGTTTCGCCAATAAGGAATAGCGTTGTTTCGGTGAACGAATGGTTAAGGACGCGCTTAGGCCACGCGCGGCCTAAGCGCTTAACTTGATGATATTGCGCGCGATTGCCAAAAGCCTGCCACCGGCCGAAACAGTGACGTCCGCCAGGATACGTCCGCGCTCTTCCTCGTGACCGACGATTGTCAGCTTGGCTTCGACTTCCTCGCCGACGAAGGCCGGCCCGACGAAGCGCATCCGATCGTAACCAAGCGACACAAAGGGGATGCCCGTGTCCTGGGTCGCCATAGAGGAAACCGCCGACATATAGCCGACCAGAAGCGTGCCGTGGGCGATGGGCCGGCCATAAACGGTCTTTTGGCAGAACGCCTCGTCGAAATGGATGGGATCGTGGTCCCCCACCAGATCGCCGTAGGCGTCCACGACCGCGCGCGTGATTTGGCGTTTCATCGTGAATGTCTTGCCGAGCGGCACGAGTTCGGAAAGGCGGGCGGTCATCGGGGCGGTCCTTTCTCGATGGTCGTAGGGTCGTAGAAGAATCTTGGAGTGGTGGCCCCCATTCGGAGCGTGGTGGATTAGGAAGGGGCGGTTTCCGCCATGCGCCAGAGCAGGGCTTCCACGCGGTCCTGCCCAAAGAAGGGCTCGCCGTTATAGACCATCGTCGGCGTGCCCCAATGCCCGGCGGCTAGAAGCTCCCGCCCATTGGCGTCGATGGCGGCCTCGATGGCGGCCGCATCGCGCGTGACCGCTTGATCCATATCGGCGAGGTCTAGGCCGGCGCGCGCCAAGGCTTCGGCCAGGCGGCTGCCTTCGTTCCATCCCGGACCGCCGGCAAAAAGCAGATCCGAGAGCGCGCGCGCATAGGCAAAGCCCTTTCCGCGCCGTTCGGCCTCGATGCCGAGCCCTGTCAGCCTGCCGATATGGGGCTGCGCCGCCGCAGGCGTCCGCGCCGACCAATCGAGCGTTGCGACTTCGGGAACCGGATCGGCATAGGGCACGCCCAGCCACCGCGCCATGCGCGCGGTGTCGATGTTATAGTACGGCATGAACTGGGGTGGGGCGTCGAACATCAGATTCGGATGGCGGAAGGCCAGCGGGCGCACGGGGCGCAGCGCGATGTCGAAATGGCGCGAGGCGCGCGCGCGTTCGATGCGCACGCCCGCAAGATAGCAATAGCCGCTGTAAAACGACCAATAGAGATCGACGCGCATGGCAAACCCGTTCGGCAAAACGCGACCCGAGGCACGAGCTTAGGCGAGGGGGCAAAGCAATCCAATCCCCGCTTATGTCATACGGGTCTATGCCATCACGCCGCTCTATCTTGCCATTTGTCTCGGGTTGTCTCGGGGTGGTGCTTCCAGCTAGCTTACCCCGGCTTAATTGTTCAGCGCGCCGCGACCAAAATCACCAAGATCGTAGCCGAAACCAAGGAGATGTACCGCATGACCCTCTCATACAAGGATCGTCCGCCGCTCAACCGGGCCTATAAGGACATCCTTTATGACGTCAAGGATCTGGTCGCAACGATCACGATCAACCGTCCCGATAAGCTCAACGCCTTTACTCAGAACACCATTTACGAGTGGGACGATGCCTTGATGCGCGCCTGGCGCGACAGCAAGGTGGGCGTGATCGTATTCACGGGCGCCGGCACCCGCGCCTTCAGCGCGGGCGGCGACGTGAATTGGGAGGCCGAGGGCGGCGCGCGCGACGAGGACTACCAAACCGCGGATATGATCATCGCCTGTCCTAAGCCCGTGGTTGCGCGGGTCGATGGCTGGTGCATCGGCGGCGGCAATCATCTGGCCTATTTCTGCGACATCACCATCGCCTCCGACCGCTCGCGCTTCGGGCAGAACGGCCCGCGCGTGGGCTCGCCCGCGGGCGGCTTCATGGTGGCACATCTCGCCCATATCGTCGGCCACAAGCGCGCGCGCGAGATGTGGCTTCTGTGCCGGCGCTATTCGGCCCAGGACATGCTGAATTGGGGTCTGATCAACGCTGTCGTGCCGCCCGAAAAACTCGACGAGGAAGTGCGTAAATGGTGCGACGAGATGCTCTCGCTCAGCCCCACTTGCCTCAAGTCCGTGAAGAATTCGTTCCGCCATGTCATGGACGACACCATGTCGAGGGACATGTTCCAGAATCTCGCCGAGATATCGCCGAACTATTTCGAGACCGGCGAGCAGGCCGAGGGCGCGCGCGCCTTCCTCGAAAAGCGCAAACCCGATTTCGGTCCCTGGCGCTGACGCGGCGCGGCGGCGGATAGGCGGCCGGTATGGCGCTCGACGCCGACACGCGGCGCGCGATGCTCGAACGCGTCGAGCGCTTCATCCGCGAGGACGTGGCGCCCGAGGCCGCCGCAATCGACCGCGCGGACGCGTTTCCGCGCGCGTTGTTCGCCAAGGCTGCCGATTTGGGCCTGTTCGCGCTCGGCGTACCCGAGGACTATGGCGGTCTTGGCCGGGACATCGAAACGCCAATTCTGCTTTCCGAGCGCATCGCGCGAGCCTCGGCGGCGTTCTCGCTGTCGTTCAATAACACGACCGATGCGGCCGTGCCCATCCTCGACGCCGCGCAGGAGAAGATCAAACGGCGTTATTTGCCGGCGATCGCCAAGGGTGCGGCGATCCCGTGCATCGCCATCTCCGAACCCCAAGGCGGCTCGGATGTCGCGTCGATTCGCACCGTCGCGGTGCGCAAGGGTGACCGCTATGTCATCGACGGACGGAAAATGTGGTGCACGAATGCGCCGGTGGGCGATGTGTTCACCGTGTTCGCCAAAACCGACCAAGCGGGAGGCCACAAAGGATTGTCGGCCTTCGTCGTGCCTGCCGGCACGCCGGGTCTTGTCGTTGGTCCGGCCGAGCCGCTGATGGGTCTGCGCGGTAGCCCGGTCGCCGAGATCGCCTTCGACGGCGTGGAAGTGCCCGCCGACCATATTTTAGGCGTCGAGGGCGACGGCTTTCGCCTCGCGATGTTGACGCTCGACGAATCACGCCTGCATTGCGCGGCGACCGCGCTCGGCGTGGCGACGGCGGCGCTCGATCTCGCTCTCGGGTATGCGCGGGAGCGCGTGCAATTTGGCCAGAAGATTATCCGTCATCAGGCGATCCAAGCGCTCTTGGCGCGCCGGGCATCCGAACTCGCGGCGGCGCGCGCGCTATGGCGCGAGGCGTTGGCCCGCCTGCTTGCCGACCATGATCGTCCCGCCTCGGCCTATGCGGGCATGGCGAAGCTTGTCTGCTCGGAGCTGTGCATGGCGATCACGGTCGATGCGGTGCAGGTCTTCGGCGCCAGCGGTTTGTCGCGCAATGGTACGGTCGAGCGCCTGATGCGCGACGCCAAGGCTTTCGAGATTTACGACGGGACAAGTCAGATTCAGGCGGCCATGATCGGCAAGCATCTCGAACGGCACGGCTTGCCGTTTGTATAGTCGGAACCCACGGCATTAACTGGGAAATCAAGATTTCAGGAAATGGGAGGACTTCACGATGGCGGCAGGCAAAACGGCTCTGGTCACGGGTGCGGCGGGCGGCATGGGCAAGGCGACGGTTAAGCGCCTGGTGGCGGACGGCTTCACAGTCGCGGCCATGGACATGAACGCGGGCGGTCTCGCCGAGCTCGCCAAGGAAATCGGCGCCGGAATTTCGACCTGGGCTTGCGATCAGACGAACGAGACGGCCGTGCGCGATGCGGTCAAGGGTGCTGTCGGCAAGCATGGTCCGATCGACGCGCTGGTCAATCTGACCGGCTGGTGCGGCACGACGCGCTTCCACGAGGAGAACGCCGCCTACTGGGCCAAGGTCATCGCGATCAATTTCCAGGCGGCGCTCTACGTCACCCAGCCGGTGCTGCACGGCATGATCGAGAGAAAGCGTGGCAAGATCGTCTTCGTCGCCTCCGACGCGGGGCGGGTGGGGACGAGCGGCGAGGCGGTCTATGCGGGCATGAAAGGCGGCATCATCGCCTTCGGCAAGAGCCTTGCGCGCGAAAACGCCCGTTACAATGTCTGCGTCAACACCATGTGCCCGGGGCCGACGGACACGCCCCTCCTACAGGAGGAAATCCGCGAGAATCCCGATCTCATCCAGCGCATGGTGAAGATTATTCCATTCCGCCGCGTCGGCCAGCCCGACGACATGGCGAATGTCATCAGCTTCCTGTGTTCCAAGGATTCCGATTACATGACCGGCCAGACGCTCAGCGTGAGCGGCGGCCTCACGATGGTCTAATTGACGGCGATTTCGCCGGGGGTCTAATCGGCGATGGTATCGCGGGTTAAGTCAGCGGAGGGCTCGGTGGAACTGAAATTCGTCGACAAGGCGCTCGAAACGACGACGCCAAAGCGCATCGCGCAAATTCAGCTCGCGAAGCTGAAGCCGATCGTGGCGAGGGCATGGAAGTCGAATGGCTTTTACCGCGAGTTCTGGGCGCGTCACGGCGCCAAGCCCAAGGCCATTGCGTCGCTCGAGCAGTTCGCCGCCGAGATTCCCATCGCGCACAAGGCCGATTTCATCGCCGACCAAAAAACCGCGCCGCCATACGGCCAGCGCCTGGCGGGGGTCCGCGAGGCCAAACGCCCGCATCTTGTCTTCACCACCAGCGGGACGAGCGGCCAAGGTGTCGAGGTTCACGCCCAGACCCATGCCGAGCGCCAGCGCAGCTATAAGGTGAGTGATCACCTGTATCGATGGGGCGGCTTGAGGCGCGGCGACAGCGTGTTCCTGTGCTATCCCATCACCCTGTTGGGCGGCGGGAGGATCGAGATTTACGGCATCGAGAGCTACGGCCTGACCGTCTTTCCAGTGGGCAATTACGATGTCGAGCGAAAACTCGACCTGATGGAGCGCTTCAAACCCGACGCCGTCATCGCCACCACATCATATCTTGGGCACTTGGCGGCGGTTGGCGCCAAGCGCGGCAAGCTGCACCGCCCCAAGGCGCTGTTCGGCGGCGGCGAGGGCGCGAGCTATTCCTGGTTCGAGAAGCAGCAGGA
>JBJXGH010000188.1:0-3180 GCA_046153685.1 Alphaproteobacteria bacterium | reverse complement strand
CCGGGCCTGCGAGAGGGCCTGGTCTAGTCCGATGCCTGCGCGAGGGTCGGCTACGACCACGCGGCACGCCCGTCCGTCTCCCTCGACCAGATCAACAGCCCCGTGACGCGCAAGGCATTCGGCGAAGCGATCAAGCAGGTGCGCACCATCGACCGCGAGCATGGCCCATTCGACTTCGTGCACGTCGAATTGGCGCGCGATGTCGGCAAGAGCGCGGAGGAGCGCCGCGAGATCGAAGACGGCATCGAGCGCCGGACCGCCGAGAAGGAAAAGCGCCGCGAGGAAGCGGCCGAGCATCTCGGCCGGCGACCGAGCGACGACGAATTGCTTCGCTACGAGCTCGCCAAGGAACAGAACTTCAAGTGCATCTATTCGGGCGATGCCATCGACCCGAGGGGCGTCGCGGCGAACGACATGCGCTATCAGGTCGATCACATTCTGCCGTGGAGCCGATTCGGCGACGACTCTTTCCTCAACAAGACGTTGTGCTCGACGACGGCGAATCAAAACAAACGCGGCCGCACGCCCGCGGAATGGTTCGAGGCGGACAAGACCGAGAAAGATTGGATCGAATACGTCGCGCGCGTCGAAAGCCTCAAGGAGGTCAAGGGCCGCAAGAAGCGGAACTACACTCTGCGGAACGCCTCCGATATTGAGGATAAATTCAAGGCGCGAAATCTAACGGATACGCAATGGGCGACGCGGCTTCTGGCCGACGCGCTCGCGCGCATGTTTCCCGCGCCGGAGGGAAAGCGCCGCGTCTTCACGCGGCCGGGCGCCATCACCTCGAAGCTGCGCCGCGCCTGGGGTCTCGAGAGCCGCAAGAAGGACGCCGACGGCAATCGCGTGCCCGACGACCGGCACCACGCGGTGGACGCGCTGGTGCTGGCGGCGACGACCGAAAGCTTGCTCAACCGGATGACCGGCGAGGTTCAAAGGCGCGAGCGGGAAGGCCGGCAAGACGACATCTTTCACGTCCAGCAGCCGTGGCCCGGCTTCCGCATGGACGTTGAGCGCGCGGTCTATGGCGAGGAGGGCCTTGGCGGCGTGTTCATATCGCGCGCCGAACGCCGGCGGGCGCGCGGCAAGGCGCACGACGCGACGGTGAAGCAAATCCGCGAAGCGAACGGCGAGAATACGGTTTACGTTCGCAAGCCGATCGAAAAACTGACGGAGAAGGATCTCGCCCTTATCCCCGTGCCCATTCCCTATGGAAAGGCCACGAACCCGGGAAGGCTCCGCGACGAGATGGTGGACTCGCTGCGGGCCTGGATCGCTGCGGGCAAACCCAAGGCCGAGGACAAGCTGCCGCGTTCGCCCAAGGGAGACATCATCCGCAAGGTGCGCGTGGCGACCAAGGACAAGGTCAACATCGAATTGCGCGGCGGCACGGTCGATCGCGGCGAAATGGCGCGCGTGGACGTTTTCCGTAGGAAAAACAAAAAAGGTAAATGGCAGTATTTCGTCGTTCCAATTTACCCACATCAGATCGCTACGATGGAAACGCCGCCTGATCGCATTGTTAAAAGCGCCACGGACGAAAGCGAGTGGCCCGCAATCGATTCATCCTTTGAATTCGGATGGTCGTTGCAACAAATGAATTTTTTGGAAATCACCAAATCGACCGGGGAATACGTGGAGGGTTATTTTCGAAGCCTGGACCGCGCCACCGGCGCGATCAATCTGTCTCCCGTAAATACTAACGGCGAGATGATTCGCGGCATTGGTGTAAGAACACTCGGTTCGCTGAAAAAAATTGCGATAGACCGTCTTGGCCGGAGGTTCGAGGTTCCGCGAGAGGTCAGAACATGGCGTGGAAAGGCCTGCACCTAACGCAAGCCGCTCGGCTGTCGCTGGCGGACGGCCAATTGGCCGTCAAGCAGGACGCTGGCGAGACGCGCACCCCGCTGGAAGATATTGCCTGGATCGTGATCGACACGCCGCAGGCGACGCTTTCGAGCGCCTTGATGTCGGCGTGCATGGCCGCCGGAATCGCGTTGGTGTTCACGGACGACCGGCACACGCCCTCCGGCCTCGCGCTACCTTTCCACCGCCATCACCGGCAGGGAGGCGTGGCCAAACTCCAATCGGAGGCCAGAGACGGCCTCAAGAAACGCCTATGGCGCGCGATCGTGCAGGCGAAGATAGCCAACCAGGCCGCCGCGCTCGCGGCACTGAACCATCCGGATTCCCAAACGCTCGCCGAGATCGCCCGCCATGTCGAGCCGGACGACCCCGACAACGTGGAGGCGCGAGCGGCGCGGTATTATTGGGGGCGCCTATTCGCGGATTTCACGCGGGACGACGAGGACGACCGCCGCAACAAGCTATTGAATTACGGCTATGCGGTGGCGCGCGCGGGCGTCGCCCGGGCGCTCGTGGCCTCGGGCTTTCTTCCGGCCCTGGGGATCAAGCATGGTGCCGCCGCCAATGCCTTCAATCTCGCCGACGACCTCGTCGAGCCTTTCCGGCCCTTCGTCGATTTGCTGGCAAGCAAGACGTTCGCCGGCGGAAACGGCAAGGCCGATCTCACGCTCGAAGATCGCCGCGCTATGGCGACGGTGCCGCTTCTCGATGCCAGGATGGGCGAGGGTAAGGTGTCCCTGCTCGTCGCGGCGGAACTGGCGGCGGCGAGCCTCGTTCGCGCGCTGGAGCACGAGAAGGCGTCTCTGCTCGAATTGCCAGTCCTGGTTCGTTCACCGTGAAATCGGAGGAGACACGCTTCTTGTGGATGTTCGTGTTCTTCGATCTGCCCGTCGGCACGAAGACGGACCGGAGAAATGCGGCGCGCTTCCGCAATTTTCTCAAAGACGACGGATTCATGATGCTGCAATGGTCGGTCTATGCGCGCGTGTGCCGCGGCGAGGATGCCGTCGGCAAGCACGCGCTGCGCGTGACCAAGAGCTTGCCGCCACGCGGCAGCGTCCGTACGCTTCAAGTGACGGACAAGCAATACGCGCGCATGAAACTCTTGCTCGGCGAGGCGACGTTCAGTGAGAAGAAGGCGCCCCAGCAAATGGTTCTGCTCTGAATTCCACCTGGGCAAACAGGCGGAATTCAGAGAGAGCACAAGGGGTTCGGACGTTCGGAGCCTACCACGGGGAAATCGGTAGGGAAGCCACGGCTTCGCCGTCCTCGACGATTTCGGCGGTGTCAGCCTACCACGGGGAAATCGGTAGG
>JBJXGH010000181.1:0-7367 GCA_046153685.1 Alphaproteobacteria bacterium | reverse complement strand
GTGTCGAACGGACGCGTCTCCGGCCCGTGGGCGACGCGGCCGGGCCCGGGCCGCAGGCCCACGACAGAGCAGAAGCTGGCGGGCGTGCGCAGGCTGCCGCCGAGATCCGAGCCCGATGCCAGCCAGACCTCGCCCGTCGCCAGCGCGACCGCCGACCCGCCCGATGAGCCGCCGCACGTCAGCGCCGTGTTCCAGGGATTGAGCGTCTTGCCGAAGACTTCGTTGAAGGTATTGGCGCCCGCACCGAATTCGGGGGTGTTGGATTTGGCGATGACGAGCGCGCCGCTGGCCTCAAGCGTGCGCGTCACCAAGTCGGATTCCCGGGGCACGTGGTCGGTGAAGATGGGCGAGCCATAGGTCGTGCGCACGCCCGCGACATCATTCAAATCCTTGATCGCGACCGGCAGGCCCGCGAGCCAGCCCGGGCGCTCGGATGCGCCTGTTTTCGCCAGCGCGGGAATGGCCTTCGCGCGTTCGCGCGCCCGGTCGAGACAGAGCGTGGGCAGGGCGTTGACCTGGGGCTCGATGGCGGAAATGCGCTTGGCGGCGGCGTCGATCAGCTCGAGCGGCGAAACCTCGCCGCGTTTCAAGCGCGCAACCGCTTCGCTTGCGCTCATCCGGCACAATTGGTCCATCATTTCCGCTCCCGATTCCCTGCGCCCAGTCGAGCCGTTCGAACTCGATCCGATCGATCGCCCGCTATTCGATCATGGCGATGGCTTCGAACTCGACCGTCATGCCGTCATAGGCGAGAAAGGGCACGGGCACGCCCGTCGAAGTCGGCCCCGGCCGCTTGAAATAGGACGAGCGGACATTGACATTGGCGTGCAACTCGTCCGGGCCATCCTTGCCCTGATAATAGGCGTTCATTTTGACGACGTCGGGGAAGCCGAGCTTCCAGTGCTTGAGCACGCGGCCGGCGTAATCCATGCAGATCTTGGATTGGGCGCCCATATCGCCCGGCGCCTTCACCCGGCCCTTGGGGTCGAGCGGTGCCTGGCCCGACACGAAGACGAATTTTCCGCACTTCAAGCCGTGCTTGAACGGCAGATGCAGATTCGGCCAATCCCATTGATCCTCGAACCAGACGTGTTCCTTTTTCACGCGCGCGCCGTCAACGCCGCGCATGGCCCAGGCATCCATCTGGAAGCGCCCGCCCGCGGGCGCGATGTGCGGCAGGGGAATTCCGGTAGCCGACGGACCCGGATCGGGGAAAAACTCGGCGCGTAGGCGTGCGTTTTTCTCCCACTCCTCGACCGAGCCGCCCGCGACGTACCAGGTGTTCAGTTTCACCACGTCGTTCTGGTCGGCGCCGAGCGCGCCTAGAACCTTGCGCAGATTGTCCTGCACCACGCGCGCCTGGCCGACCGTATCGCCCGGATGGAGCACGCGACCGTCGCGCGCGCGCCTTGATGCCGCTGGTGAAGATCATCTCGCCCACGCGCACACCGTGCGCGAAGGGCCGGCCCAAATCCTCGAGTTCGGGCAGGGCGGCCGCGGTCTTGGCCAATCTCTCGCCCTTGCGGCCGCGCATCGCATAGGTGTCGATCTCGACCATCATGCCGGGATAGGCCAGGTGCGCGAGCGGCACGAAGCTGATGCACATCGACTGATCGATCACGCCGATCAGCTTGGCGATGGAGGCGCGGTAGGCATCCTCGTCCACGCTGCCATCGGTCTTGTAGAACACCACGAGCTTTACAATGTCGCGCGCGTCGCACCCGAGCTGACCGAGGATACGCTTGATGTGGCCGACGGAGATTTCGGTTTGCTTGCCGAGATCCCCTTTGTTCTGGACCTCGCCATTGCCCTTCATATCGACCTGCCCGGCGAGAACGACCATCTCGCCCGACTTGAGGCCCATTGAATAAGGGATTTCGACCTTGAGGCTCCAATGCCCCGACGGATAGACGTGCTGGCGCGCCATCTTGCCCTCCCCATGGACCGGGGGGCAAAGTAACCGAAGGCGGGCGCGTATCCAAGACCGGCGCCAAGTTCGATGCTAAACTGCACGCTCAATTTCAACCGGGGAGGGACGGGATGTTCGCGCGGCTCAATTTCGTCGATTTGCGGCTCGAAACCATGCACGAGCTCGAGGGTTTTTGGCGCACGCGCGTCGGCGCCTATGCCGGCATGAAGAAGGGCTATCACCAATTGAAGCCCGGCACGGGCCACTCGCTTTCGGTCGTGCTGTTCCATACCGAGGTGCAGATGCGCGACAATCTGACGGTCTTGAAGGGGGTCGCGCGCGACGCGACCAAGTACCGGCTGTCGGAGCCCGATGTGCACATGACCGAGGTCGTGGCCGAAGTCCCGGGCAATCCCGGGCCCGAGAAATATTCGCGCGTGGCCGATGTCACCATGAAGGTTCCGCGCTTGGGCGAGGTCATCAAGGGCTGGCCGGGCCATGTCGCGTCCTACATAACCGAGCCTGGATTCCGCCACGCCTATTTGTGCGGCGACCGGGCGACCGGGCGACTGTTCTCGGTGTCGTACTGGGGCTCGAAGGCCGATTGCGAGGCGAACGAGAAGAGCGGCGCCTTCATGGCCACCGTCGATCCTTATAAGGACATGATGGCGATTCCGCCCGTGCGCAGCTATTGGGATGTCACGGTGGTCGTCGGCAACTAATCCGCCTCGTCAATCGGACATGGCGAAGGCTTCGAGCACGAGCGTCTGTCCGGGTGCATCGAATTCGGGCAGCGGCACGCCGGTCGAGGCCGGGCCGGGGCGCGCGTAATAGCGATTGCGCACTTGCATGTTGGCGTGAAGGTCTTCGGGATTGGGGCCGCCACGGTAATAGGTGTTCGCCTTGACGACGTGGCGGTAATCGAGACCCGCGAGCGCCAGAAGCTTTCCCATGCTGTTCATGGCGCGGCTGGTTTGGGGCTCGACAAGGCCGGCATCGATCACCTTGCCTTCTTCGTCCAAGGGCGCCTGCGCGCCGATGAAGACTTTGTCGCGGCATTGCACCGCGGGGGCGAAGGGTTGGGCGTGGGGGCCGCGCGGAAGACCCTCGGGCGAAAGATATATCTTCGCCAGCACCGCGCCATCGGTGCCGCGCATGGCGATGGCGTCCATGCGCACGAGCACGCCTTCGGGCCAGAGTGCGGGCAGGGGGATGTCGGTCGCGGCCGGGCCGGGGTGCGCGAACCGTTTGGCGCGCGTCTCGGCGATTTTCCGCCAAGTGCCGGGAGCGGCCACGTAATAGGTATTGAGCTTCACGAGATCGCCGAAATTCGCGCCGAGCGCGCTCAAGCGGTCGGCTAGCTCGGCGAGCAGAATCTCGGTCTGCGCCGCCGCGTCGCCGCGCGCGAGCACCCGGCCGTCCGTTCGCCTGGGCGCGAGCATGCCGATATGGATGAGCTCGCCCGCGCGCAAGGCGGGCGCGAACGGCGTCGGCAGCCAGGATGGCTGCTCGCCCGCCACCTGGCGAGGCCGCGCACCCCCGCCGATCATCGCCACCGCGTCGATTTCGACCATCATGCCGGGGTAGTAGAAATAGGGCAGCGGCGTCGCCATGACGATTGGATAGGCGCGCCGCCCGCCCGCATCGCGCACCGACGCCGCCAGATGGCCAAGATAGGCATCCTCGTCCACGGTGCCATCGGAGGCGTAGAACACTTGAAACCGAGCCATGTCCTCGGGATGCGCGCCCGCTTGGGCGGTCACGCCATAGGCATGATTCATGGTGCGCGCGCTTTGGCCCAACAGATCGCCGGGGCGTTGCGGTTTTCCAGCCGCGTCCAAATCGCACTGCCCGCATGTGAAGACCATCTCGGAGCAACGCAACGCCTTTGGATAGGGCACTTCGATTTGCATGCCCCACAGGCCGTCGGAAAAGACGTGCTGGCGGCGGCTCGGGGCGTTGGTGCCGATCATCGCGCGCTCGCTTCCTTCCCGGCCTAGCCTTCCGGCCACAACAATTCGAGCGGCCGATTGGCAATGATGTCCTCGATGATCTCGGGTGGGAAGGGCGGCAGCGCGACGCCCGGACCCCAATCATTGATGGCACGGAACGAGGCGAGCGCCTGTTCGGTCGTTTGGATGGGAAAATCCGAACCGAACAGCAGCTGATCGGTCACCTTGTAATCGAGGGCGAGCATCAGCGCGTTGTAACACTGCCATTTGCGGTAATAGCGCGCCGAGAGATCGGCGAAGATCTGCTTGTGCTTGCGCAGCACGACGATGGTTTCCCCGATCCAGGGCTGGCCGATATGGGCGATGACCATGCGGAGCTTGGGGAAGGCGCGGCCGATCTTGTCGAGCAGGATGGGATTGCCGTGCTCGAGCGTCGAGTGCGCGGCATAGGCCGCCGATTGATGCCAGAGGATGGGCAGCTTCAGGCGCTCGGCCGCGGCGTAAACCTGCCAGGCAACTTCGCACCACGGATCGAAGCCCGAATAGACCGGCGAGAACTTGATGCCCCTGAGGCCGTACTCCTTCATGCCATGCTCGACCTGACGGGCGGCATCGTCCTCGGTCGCATCGATGCCCATGAAGCCGAAGGCCCGGCCCGGAAACTCGGCGCAGTATCGGGCGAGAAACTCGTTTGGCACGCGGATGCCGAGCCGGTTGAAGCGCAGCCCGAGCACGAGGAATGCGTCCGTCTTGTCCGCGATAAGGGCGCGGTGCGCTTCGGGGCCGGCATCCATCTGCCCGCCCGTGCGGCTGCCCATCTCGGCGCGTGCTTCCTCGCCGAGATGCTCGGGTAGCCAGAGATTGGTGTGCCAGTCGATCAATTGCGCCACGGCCGCGGTCCCTTCGGTCGCAAGTCATTGAATTGTATAACTTGCAACCGCCGGCGCCGGAACCCCCGCCGGGAGCAAGGTATTTTTGTCGGTCGGGGCTATTTCCGATTTTCCCCATGAATTTCCGCGATTTGGTATTAGGTCCCTGTTGTTCGCCTCGTCATGCTCTGGCATCTTCGGCGTTCGCGCTGTCGGGGGATTGCGGGGCTTAATGTCGGGGCTAGCTAGGTGGGGAAGCGGTTTCGTGACCGCGTTTGCGGCCATCGCCCTTGCGGGCGTGCTCGTGACGCGCGCCGCCTCGGCCCAGAACGCCTCCATCCAGCCTGCCGCCGATCTGCTTTCGGACGATGCGTCAGCGCTCGGCCAGAATCTGGAAATCAAGAATACGACTCGGGTCGAGCGCGGCCTTCTGCTCGGCATCAAGGGCGTTGATGACCGCGTTCGAGTCGATTCGGCCTTTCGGCCTTGGAGCGCCATCGGCCGCGTCAACCGCACCACGGGCGGGTTCTGCACCGGCGTGATGATCGCGCCGAACAAGGTCCTGACCGCGGCGCATTGCCTATGGAACAAGCGTACCGAGCGCTGGATGCAGCCGCACTCGCTGCATTTCCTCGCGGGCTATCAGCGCGGCCAGGCATTGCGGGGCGCGCGCGTCGTCGATTATGCCGTCAATGGCGGCACGGTGGGCGAGGACGGCAAGCGCCACATGCAATTGCCGGCCGATTGGGCGGTGCTGACGCTTGACGAGGATATCGGCCGGCTGGCCGGAATCATGGAATTGGCGCCGTTCGACCGGTTGCGCCTCATGGCCTATCGTCGCAATGGCGCGGCCTTCCTGCACGCGGGTTACAGCCAGGACAAATCGCACGTCCTGACCATGCACGCGGGTTGCCAGATTACGGGATTCCGCCTCGGCGAAGCCCTGGCCTTGCACGATTGCGACGCGACCCACGGCGATTCGGGCTCGCCCATTCTGGTGAAGGACGGTGATCGCTACCGCGTCGTCGGCCTGCACGTGGCGACTGTAGTGCACGAGGGCGAGGTGCGCGGCATCGCGATCTCGTCGTCGTCGATCCTCTCGGCCATGTCGGACCTGCGCGGCCGCGAGGACTTGGCCGAGTTGCGGCCGGTTACCGACGGCGCCAGGCGCTAGGCGTATCCCGTCGCGTGGTCGCCCCCTAGGCCGGTTGGCCGATCACGCGGTCGAGAATCCAGTTGTGGATGTCGTTCAGCCGCACTTCGCCCTTGCACAGGCGCGGCATGCGCGCATAGGGCGAGTTGAGCCCGGCCGCCTGGCGCTCTGAGATTTCCACGTCCTCGCCCACCACGATTTCGTTCCGCCGGTAATAATTCTCGACGATCTGCCGGAAATCGTCGCGCGCGACGGTGGCCTTGGGAAACAGCGAGCTCACCGTCAGGCGCGAGGTGGTGGGGGTGATCGGCTCGGAATTGAAAACGAGCGCGCCGTCATTGCCGAGCGTCATCATCATGCCCGGACGCACGGTCACGAAGTAGGTGCCCCGCTTGCGCTCGTCGCGAATGCATTCCATGGCCGGAAAACCGTCATAGCCTGGGAAGGGCAGCAACAACATGCTGCCCTGGTCGTGGGCGATGAAGGTGGCGGTCACGTCCGCGCCGGCTTCGTCCTCGGGCAAGCGCGTTCCGTGCCAGCGCGCGAGCGAATCGCGATGGACGTTCGGGATGTGCAGGGCGTCGCTGTAGTTCTCGACGAAGGCCTTCCAGTTCGCCGCCATGTCGTAAACCTTGCGGCGCACGCAGATCATGTCCTCAAGGCGGTGCGAGGCCAGGCGCTCGGGCAGCGCGCCGAGATGTTCGGCGAGGGTGCCCGGGCTTGGGCGGAATTTCATGAAGACGAAGCCGCCCCAGACATCGGCCGGCAGCTCGAACAGCGAATATTCGTGACGGTTCGTGTCGTCGATGAGGGGCTTGTCGTTGGCATCGTCGAAGGCCGGCGCGCCCATGAGCTTGCCCTCGAGCGAGAACACCCAGGAATGATAGGGGCAACGGAAGGATTTGCAGTTGCCCTTGCCGGTCGCGATCAGCGCGCCGCGATGCGGGCAGGTATTGGCGAACACGCGCACCTTGCGGTCTTGGCCGCGCGCGAGGATAAGCGGGACGTTCATGAAGGTAAGGGTGTGGAAATCGCCGGGGCCCGGCACGACTTCCTCGCGCTCGATGAGATTCCAGCCGGGCCGGATCAGGTTTTCCATCTCGGCATCGAAGAAGCGCTTGGAGGTATAGGCCCAGAGCGGCAGGCCCTGATGGCTGGCGCCCCTGCGGCGCACGCCCTCGAAATGCTTGGGATCAAGCACGTTCTCGGGCTCCATGACGCCGTAATGGCCGTTGGCGCCGTTGATTCCGTCCGGCATCGCCTATCTCCCTTGGCCCGTTCCGCAGACACGGCGCGGGACCGGTCACGTTCGACCTGCCCGCCGCGCGACGGGGGTTATGCGTCCGAGAATCTAATATGATGCGGGCGCCCTTGCCAAGCCTGGCCGGCGCATGGGCACCGCGCGGCGGAGGCGGTGGAGCGGTGCGGGCTGCACGGCTGGTGCACGGGTTTCCGCTCCCGGCAGGCGCGGGTGTCGGCCGCCC
>JBJXGH010000172.1:0-33081 GCA_046153685.1 Alphaproteobacteria bacterium | reverse complement strand
CCTACGGATATTTGCCTCGGCACACGCCTCGATCCACAACCATTTCAACCACGACCGACATCGCAACCGCCGGGACACATTCAAGCAGCACCGATCGGCTGCTCTCGCGGAATGGCGCCAACTGGCTGCCTGAATCACCCATTCGCCGGCCACTCAGAGACAAGTGGCCATTAGACTGACACCACCCAGGGGACGCCACTCCCGAACATTGATGAAATCCGCGGAGGCGGAAAAGGGCCGGGACCGAATTCGGCCGTTCCTCATTCGTCTGCCGGCGACCGTGCCGCTATTCGGTCTTCATCCGGTAACGGAAGGTGCAGCGCGCGTGGCCGCCCATGATGGTCTGGTCGCGCGTCATCTCGATGTTCGGATTGTAACCCTCGACGAAGGTGCCATCGCGGTTGCACGACAGAAGGTGCCCGATCTTGCCCAACCCCATTTCGCGGTACATCTCGGCGTAGCGGCAGCGCGTCACGTCGAAGTCGAAATTGTCCTTGTCGGCACGCAGCGTCGTCGTCTCCAGCGCGCCGCCCGTCTTCCAATTCTCGTAAAGGCGCACGAAGGCGGGCATGGATGTGTCACCGCCCGGCGATGCCTCGGCTAGTAACTCGCCCTCGGCGATGGCGGCTTGTCGGATTGCCTTGTCCAGGATGTCGTTCGCCTGCGCCTCGCCCAGGCGGCGCACCAGTTCCTCGTAGATGGGTTTGATGACTTGCGCCTGTAGGCGGCGCTTTACCAGCACGGGTATCTCGGCCATGGCGGGCTCCTCGCTCGGGCATTCCGTCTGCGAATGCTGGGCCGCGCGTTCCGGCGCCGTCAAGCGCGCGGCAGGTCAGGGTGGATTCCCGATTCCAATCGGATTTTTAAAATCATTCTCAACATCGGATTAATTTCTTTATATTAACTATTAACTTACACCGATTTTTTCTTAGCGCCGCGAAATTTATGCCTCGGTCGGCTAAGACCTGTTAGGATGATCACGCTTGGGCACCACGCGCTCGGCCGTGATGTGACGCATGTCGAGCGAATGCAGTGTTCGCATCCTTAGGGAATGATGACCTTGCGTGTGTCAGCGCGTCGCTTGCATCCGTTCCGTCTCTGGGGCGGTGCGTTGTTTGGCATCCTCGCCGCAACGGCGGTCTGTCTCGCTACGCCGCATGGCGCGCGCGCGGGCGAGACCCAGAAATCCCTCACCACGCAGGACAAGGCCCGCCAGCTGCGCGAAGCTTCCGAGGCGCGCGCGGCGCGCAATCTCGGCTACCCGACGATCTTTCCGAGCGATCCGCCCCCGCCGGCCGATTATTATGCGCTGGGCCAGATGATGGCGCGCCTCACGGCGCTCATGGAGGGCATGGGAGGGACGCCGGGCCTGCCGATGAGCCGGCCTGGCGGCTCTGCGGCCGGTCTTGGCGCCAACATGGTGGCCGTGCCGCCGCCGGGCTACGGCCCCGAAGGGCCCACGGAAAAATCGGTGAGGGTGATTCTCGAATACCGACTTATGCTCGCGGGAAATCCGCGCTTGCAGATCGGCAGCGTCAAGGACAGGGGCGAGACCATCCTGGCGAGCGTGGTGACGGCCGATGGATCATTGGTCGAGGAATACGACGTGAACAAGACAACGGGCGCATGGCTGCCCGTGAGGAAGGGCAAATAGGCAAGGTGCGCCACCTGGCGCACCATGCCGTGGGAACGGGAAAGAGGCGGGGACTGAGATGACTATCGCGAAGATGGGCATCGTGAATTTGGGGCGTGCGTTCGCTGTTTCGGCGGGCCTGGCGGCGCTGCTTGCTTCCGGTGCGGCGATGGCGGTCGAGCCGGGAGCGGGCGCGGGCGTCCAGTTGGCGCAGATCAGTTCCGATGGCACGCAGCCCAAGGCGGGCGAGCCGCCAAAGGGTGAGCCGCCCGCGCCGGTCCTGACCGGACCCGTGCCCGAGATCACGGGGCCCAAGCGCACGGTTGCCGTGGGCAAGTTCGATTCCATTGGTTCCTTCAACCAGAAGTACGGCAATTGGGACATCGGCGGCGGCCTGGCGGCCATGATGACGACCGCGCTTGTCGAATCGGCGCGCTTCATCGTCGTCGAACGTGCGCACCTTCAACAGGTGCTCGCCGAGCAGGAGCTCAAGGGCAACAAGCTCACCGCGTCCGGCAGCGGCCCCGATCTGGGCAGGCTTGTCGGCGTGCAGTTTCTCGTTTACGGCGCCGTCACCGAGTTCGGCTCCGAGGATTCGGGTGGCGGCATGTCGCTTGGCTTCATGGGCGGGGGGCTCGGCAATCTGCTATCGGGCGCCGTGTCGAAACAGACCACGTCGGGCAAGGTGGCGATGGATTTCCGCGTCGTGGACACGACGAGCGGGCGTGTCGTCGAGACGCATAAGGTGAGCCAACCCATCGAGAACTCCGGCATCGACCTCTCGGTTGGCTATCGCGGCATGAACATCGGCGGCAACCAATTCGCCAACACGCCGCTCGGCATGGCCGCGCGTAAGGCGATCACCGAGGCGGTCTCGCTGGTCGCCAGGGATGCGGCAAAGATGGATTGGACGGGCCAGGTCGTCGATTTCGAC
Organism: Alphaproteobacteria bacterium; assembly: GCA_046153685.1. Lineage (GTDB taxonomy): Bacteria > Pseudomonadota > Alphaproteobacteria > CADEGL01 > CADEGL01 > CAMAPP01. Next base: position 30,514 of record JBJXGH010000172.1, on the reverse strand, counting down.
GCGGGTGAAATCGTCATCAACGCAGGCGCCACCTCGGGCCTCAAGAAGGGCGATATCTTCGTCGTCGAGCGCGTCACCAAGCGCCTGACCGACCCTTCGACCGGCGAGATTCTCTCGGTGCGCAAGAAGTCGCTCGGCATCGTCGAGGTCGATCAAATCGAGCCCAAGGTCGCCTCGGGCAAGTTCCAGCCGCTGGAGCCCGACAAGCCGGAGCGCGGCGATTATGTGACGGTAATGAAGAAGTAGCGGCACGCGCGGACTTATGGCGTCGAAGAGCCACATGCGGCACCTGGCATCGTTCGTCGCGATTGCTACGTTGTTCGCGGTGGCCCCTGCCGCGGCGGATGTGACCACGGTCAGCCCGCGCGAAGTCAAGGCCTTCCAGCTTCCATCGATTGTCGCCCGCACGCCGCAGGCGCCGGAATGCCCGCCCTCGCTATGCAGCTCGGCCTACCGACAAGGCACGCCGGCTCCCACGCTCGGCCAGCCATACCGCCCCCCTCTCGCCACGAATACCTCGCAAGCGGTCCAAGGTCAGGCGATCGGCGGCATTCCGCGAGCTTCGGGCACAAGCAGCGCGCCGGCCATGCAGGCGCCCGCCGGGTGGACCTATGTGGCCACGCCGCCCGCTTGCGCGGGCTCAACCTGCGTGAGCCAGCCAAGCCAGCTCTTGCTCAAGGACAATCCGCGCACGGTGGCGACTACGCCTTCCGTCGCGGGTTCCTCTGCCGCGAGCGCACCTGCTTCCGTCGCGAGGGCGCCTTCTTCCGTCGCCAGCGCGCCGTCCGCGGCCGCGGTGTCGGGCACGACGCAATCGGGCACCGCGTCCACGGCGCCGGCGGCACCCGCCGAGGCGCAGAAGGCCGCGACGGCGGCCCCCGCCGAGAACCAGTCGGCGACCGCAACCACCACCGCCGCATCCTCGTCGGGGGGTTCCGATCCCTATGCCGACAAGAAGAAGGCCGAGGACGAAGCGGCCCGGCGTGCACTGCGCGAGCTCGAGGAACGCATGCGCCACGAAGGGGCGAAGCGTATCCGCGAGGAAGCCGCGGCGCGCGCGCGCGGGAAGCTCGGCTACGCGGACGTGGAGACGGTCGAGCGGGCGGACGGCGTCGTCGTCGCGTCAACGCCCCCGCCCAGCGCGCAGACCATTCAAAACCTTGCCGCCGTCGTCCGCGCGCAGGGTGCCGCCACCGACGGCGCCAAGAAGAGCGATGGCTGCGATTTCGAAGGGCTGTGCGGCAAGGCGGCGGAGAAGGCCGCGAAGGAAGCCCAGGACGCCCTCAACAAGGCGCGAGACGAGGCGCGGCGCATCGCGCGCGAGCAGGCGGATAAGGCCAAGAAGGAGCTCAAGGAGCAAAAGGAAAAACTCAAGCAGGCCGAGCGCGAGCGACGCAAGAGCGCCACGCGCGAGCTTGAGGATCAGCAGCGCGAGAAGGCCGAGCGCCTCTCCAAGGAGGCCAAGGACCTGGAAAAGCGCGGCAAGGCAATGGCCGACAAGCAGAAGGCGCTCGAGGACGACGAGCGCCGCCTGCGCCGCGAGGAAGGCGAGATTCGGAAAAATGATCCCAATTGCCGGTCCGCCGCCTGCCAGAGCAAGCAGTCCGAGCGTGCCGCCAACTCGAAGGCTACCACCGATCTCGCTCGCGAAAGCGGCAAGTTCCAGTCTGAGAGCGCGCGTTTTCAGGGTCAGATCCAGGAATTCAACCGCAGCCAGGACAAGCTCGAGAAGATGAAGGATGCCGGCGAGGGCATGACCCGCGACGACCATCGCGCGCACTTGGCCGAAAAGCGCAGCGCCCAGGCTGGCAAGGAGGTGGGCGAGATCGAGACGCGAATCCAAGACCTGAAGGCGAGGCAACTCGAGGTGCGCGAGAAGGGCGGCTCTGGCAGCCGAGAGGACAAGGCGCTCCAGAAGGAGATCGAGGCCGGCGGCAAGGTGCTCGACAAGGCCAAGGCCTTCGCCCAGGACACACAGAAGGACGTGGTCAAGGCGAAGGCTGCGGCATTGGGCCTGAAAAGCGAATACGAGGCCTATGAGCGCGGGCGCAACGCGCTCGAAGCCGGCCAGGCGGCCAAGGATGCCAGCGGCCGGCTGACGAACATCGAGGTGGAGGAGGCGAGGCTTCGCAAGGCTGGCGCGTCCGCCCAAGCGCTCGACGACATCAAGAAGCTCAAGGATCAGGCGCTCAAGGACGTCAACGAGGCCAAGAAGGATGCGGACAAGGCGCTGAGCGCGCTTGGCAAGACGGACGGCAAGCCGCGCGACGTGGTCAAGGACATTAATAAATTTGTCGAGAACTTCTCGACCGCGCAGGCCATCGACCAAATGAGCGCAAGCCAGCTTCGCGATCAGATCACGATCCACGATGCGGCCGAGAAGCGCATCGACCAGGCGCTCGCGGGCGTGGGCGGCAAAATTCCTCCCGCCGCGGGGCCCGTCTACGACGCGATCAACGGTCTGCAAAAGGACAAGGCTGGGCTCGAAAAAAAGCTCACCGACATGGATAAGTCCTTGGCCGACGCCTTCAAGCGCGGCGCGGTTCCCGCCTCGACCGGCGCGGCCTTCGCCGAGGCCCGCAAGGAGGTGTTGGCCGAACTCGACGCGGTAAACGGGAAGATTGGCACATACGGCGCGCTTGGCGCTGCGGACGCCGTGACCGCTGACGTACTCGAGATCAACAAGTCCCTCGCGCGCCTCACGGCTGGCTTGCCGCTCGACAAAGCCGGCAACGTGGACAAGGACGCGCTTGCCAAGCAGGTCATAGTCGCGGGCCAGGCGCAGATGGAAATTGCACGCGCGAATGGCGAGCTGGCAGGCATCGAGGCCAAGCGTGCGGCAGGCGGCAAGTTGAGCACGGAGGAGGAAGGCAAGGCGGCGAAACTGCGCAGCCAGGTTCAGGATCTGACCAAGCAGCTCAAAGGGCTGGGTATCGACGCCAAGTTCGACGGCGACAAGTCAACCGTGACCGCCGACACGCTTGCGGGCGCCGTCACATGGAATGCCGCGCGCGAAGCCGTCACGGAGATGGTCAGTTCCATCAACGAGACGAAGAAGAAGGTGGCAAGCTTGCGGAACGAACCCGCGCCGCGCGACGCGATGACCGAGCCACCGCGCGCTGCGCCCTCGCCCGCGCGGACCCAGGCCGCCGCCGATGCGGCCGGCGCGCCGCCCGGCGCCAATGCCGCCTCGCGATCCCAGGAGCGCAATGCGCCGGTGCCGCCGGTGAAGACCGTCGAGCCGACCGACCCACCCGGACCCAGCCCGGGCGGCGATTTGAACGCCGCCGGCGGGCGCATTGCCAAGGCGGCCGCAGTCTTGGGCGGCGCCGTGACGGCCGGGGCGGGGGCCGTTATGGGCGCCAAGGTCGGCGCGGCCATCGGTACGGCCGACACGAGCGACGCTGAGACGCGAGAGCGTGCGCCGCAGCCGGTCAAGGAGGTTAAGCCCGAGCGCCCGCCCGAGCCTGCCCCCAATCCGAGTGGCACGGGCCAGCAGATTGCATCCTTGCCTCCCGCGACGGCGGAGGACTTGAGCAAGTTGCGCGGCGATGCCGAGGCGGCGCGCAAGCAGGCGCAGGAATTGGAACGCGCGGCCCAGCAGGCCGAGCGGGAAGCAAAGCGCGCGACGGACGAGGCGGAGAGGGCGCGGCGCGAGGCGGACGAGAAGAAGCGCGCGGCCGCGCAGCAGAGTGCCACGGCCGAGCGCCAGGCGGCCGGATATGGCCAGCTTGCCGCCAATTCGGATGCGGACGCCAAGAAGTACGAGGACCAGGCCAAAGCGCTGCGCGACAAGGCCGAGGAAATGCGCAAATCCGCCGAGCGCTACGATAGGGCGGCCGCGCTGGCCAAGGACAAGGGGCTTGCCGACGCGGCGCGCCAGGCGGCGACCAATGCGCGCGAGGACGCGGCGAAGGAAGAGCGGCGCGCGGCTGATCAGCAGAAAATCGCCGACGACTGGAAGGCGTCGGGCGGTCGGCATCGCGACAGCGCGCAGGGCTTGAAGGGCGGGCCCGAAAAGCTCAAGGCCGAGGCCGCACGCGCGGACGCCGAAGCCGAACGCAAGGCCGCCGAGGCGGCGCGCCTTCAGGCGGAGGCCGAGCGCAAGACCGCGCTCGCCGCAGGCGCCAATCTCGAGATCGAGCGCAAGCGCGCGGATCTCCAGAAGGTACAGGCCGAGAACTTGCAAAATCTTTTGCGCAATCCGCCATCCACGACTTTTTGGAGTTCGCTCAAAGGCGATGAGCGGTCCCGGTGGTTGCGCGACAACGTGCCCGACTGGGACAACTTGACGACGGCGAGCAAGCTGAACGTGCTGCGCGCGCTCGACGCCAGCGAATCGCGTACCCAAGCCATCGCCGCCGGCCAGGCCTTCGACGCGTTCGTCAAGGACAAGAACCTGACCGAGAAGAGCATCGAGGCCCGCGCGGGCCGCATCGATTCGCTGAGAAAGCAACTCGAGGCCAAGAAGAACGAGTGGTTCATCAGCGAGTCCGACACCCGGACGATGAAGTCGCTCGAGGGGCAGATCCGACGCGAGACGGCCTCGCTCTCGAATGAATTGCGGCAGCTGAGCGAGCTGCGCGACGACGTGGTGGAAAAGTCGCGGCGCGCGCAACGGGACTATTTTCAGGTCGACGAGGAGGCGCGCAACCGCGAGGCGTTGCGGCGCATCGACCAGCTTGCCGCGACCAAGGGCGAGCTGCGTGTGGTCGAGGAGGCGGTGCGGGTGCGCGAGGACGGCTTCGCGCAACGCGTGGCCGACATCCAGACACGGCGCGAGGCGGCGCAGCGCGCGGGCGACGCGGCGGGAGTGGCGCGCCACGACACGGCGCTCAGGCATCTGGAGGCAGCGCGCGCCGAGTGGAAGCAGCATGACACCGCGAGGCTTCGGGGTCTTGAGGGCGCGGTAAACGAGCAACGCGAGAAGGTCCGGCGCGAGGCGCTGGACGTGGGTCTCTACGCCATCACCGATCCGGTCCAGCTCGACCGCATGGCCGATGCGCGCCTGCTTCAAAGCGGCGTACCGGCCGCGCGCCTGAACGGCGAGGCCGCCATTGCGCGCGATTCCGTGGGTGCGGTTTCCTTGGAGGACGAGAAGAAAGGCTTCTGGCGCGGCGCCGTCGAGACCTACGACTTGAGCAAGACGAGCGTCGCGGTGGCGGTTGGCGGCGCATACGGCACCGTCAAGGGCGCGGTGAAGGGTTTGGCCGGATTGGTGAAGACCTTTATTTGGGAGCCCATCGATTCCGTGGGCGAGGACGTCGAGATCGCCATGGAGATCGTGACCGGCGCGCGCACGAACGTCTTCGGCACGGACAACCAGGACTTCGTCATGGGTGTCGTCAACGATCCCTCGAAGACCGCGAAGGCGATCTTTCTTGGCCTTGGCAAGGAAGTCTTCGATTTCGGCCAAAACGTGAAAAAGGCGGGAACGGCCGTCGCCGAACGCGATGCCGCCGCAGCCTTCGATGCGTCCAAGGGCGTGGGCGAGTTTGTGGGAGAATATCTTTTGGATCCGTCCTTGGCCGTGGGCGCGGCCGGCAAGCTGGCTCGGGTGGCCGGTAAGGCGGCGAGCGTGGCTGTGGACGCGGCGCGCGTGGCTACGGCTGCGGGCAAGGTGGGCGAAGTCGCTCGGGTGGCCGACACGGCGGTTGCAGCTGCGGGTAAGTTGGACACGGCTGTCGGCGCTGCGGGAAGGCTGGAAACAGCGGCCGCGCGCGGATCGGCGGCCGAACGCGCGGCCGCGCAGATGCCCACCGCGGCTGTGCCGGGCACAAGCACCACGATGGTGCGGTTGCCCCCGGCCGAGGCGGCGGGGCTCAAATCACCCAAGGCGCCGCTGGGCGAGGTGAAAACCGCGGGCGTGGATTCAACGCCATCAAAGGTCCCGCTGCCTTCCGGCAATGTGCCGCCAGCCCGGCCGCCGCGTCTGCCTGATCCCTTGGCGCCGTCGGGCGTGGGAAAGCCTGGGGGTCCGCCACCCGAACTGTTCACGCCCACGGGCGCGCAGCCACGCGCGCCGCCGAGTGCGGCCGGTGCGGTGGATCGCGGTGCGCCGACGGTCATCGACACTTCCGCCACAGCCTCGAACGTGCCTGGCAAGGGTCCGGTCGTACCCGCCGCGCCCGCGCGCGCGGCCGGTGCGGTGGATCGCGGCGCGCCGACGGTCATCGACACCTCCGCCACTGCCTCGAAACTGCCTGGCAAAGAAGCGGCCTTGCCGCCTGTGTCGCCCGCCAATCCGCTGGCCGCCGGCGCGCCCGACGGGCTCGCCGGCGCCGGCGCCAATGCGGGCAAGCCGCGTCTCGCGGACACGAGCGCGCCCACGAGAGGGAACACCGGTGGGCCGGGCGGGCCACGAGCTCCACCTCCGGCGGCGGGTGGTGCGGGACCTGCGCCAATGCCGGATGCCGTGTCCGTCAAGATCGGGGCCGACGACGCGCTCATCCTCCGCCGCCATGGGGACGGCGCCGAGCTCCATCTGCCGAAATCGTCTTATGCCGGCGAGGGTTCGTTCTCCAACGCCTACCGCGCGCCCAAGGATCCAAGCGTGGTGCTAAAGCTGACCCAGCCCGGCGATTCCGCCGCAGCGCTTGACGACTTGGGCCGTGCGGCGGTGCAGTCCGTGGGCGATCCGCGCGTGATCCAAACCCCGGCGGTCATCAAGCGCTACGACATCGTTGATTCGGTAGTGGTGCCGTCCCGGCGCAACGGCATCGGCGACAAGAATTTCGCGGGTGGAACATTGTCGGTCGTGGAAGCCGCGCCGCCGGCGTTCAAGGACGCTCCCGCTTCCGTCACCTTGGCCGATGGCACGACCTATCGCGTCAAGGCCGATGGCGGGGCGATGACGCCCGGCCAACGCGTCGCATACGACAAGGGCATCCGCGCGCTTAACGAAAAAGGCTATGCATGGCTCGACAACAAGCACGACAATTACACCTTCCGCCGCAGTGGCCCGCCGGGCGCCGACGAATGGTCGCTTGTCGTAGTCGATCCCGGCGGCATCATACCCTTGAAAGGCGCGAGCCTGGCCGAGCGCGGCGCCCACGCCCGCGCGCTGCAGCAGGCCGTCGATAGCCCCGTGCCCGATGTCCGCAGGATTTACGGCAACCAGTTCGGGCCCGCGTATCACAAGGGCTATCTGGCGGATAAATTCGACGGCGCTGTGGATTGGGCGCGGGTTGAAAGCGTGACGGGGAAGAAATTCGACACCCTTGGCGGTGGCGAGACCTCGATTCCCTACAATCCCCGGAACGCCATCGATCATCCGGAGATTTCCGCCCTGGCAAGCGCGGGCACGAAGGCCGAGATCGAGGCCACGCGAAAGGCGACGCTCGCGAACCTTCCGCCGCCCGAGCTTCTCGGGTCTGCGTCCGGGTTCTCGGCCTCGGCATCCAAGTCCTCGGCCTCCGCGGGCGGCGGCGTTCCGCCCCCATCGCCGCCATCCGCGCCGCGCGCGCCGCCGCCCGGGCCGTGATCGCGCCGAGGGTGTGAGCTGCGCCCGATTTGTGATCCAGGTTCAAGGATAGCGCGAGGGATTTGACCTGAGCCCCTTTCCTCATCCAGCGACGAGGAGAGTCCGTTGGTCATTCGAGCCTGTCTGGCTCGGCGGTGTAACGAGGCGATCAACTCGCTTCGCGAGTTGATCTCGGCCCTGCCGCTCGCGCCGCGCCTGATGCTAGGATCATCCGATGCTGCGCTTGACCGAATTGAAACTGCCGCTCGACCACGGCGAGGACGCGCTCGGGCACGCGATCGGGCGCCGCCTCGGTCTCGGCGCGCGCGAGATTCTCGGCTACAGCGTGGCGCGGCGCGCCTACGATGCGCGCAAGAAATCCGCGATCTTTCTCATCTACACCGTGGATGTCCGGGTGGCGGACGAAGCGGCGGTGCTGCGCCGCCTCGGCGGCGAGCGCACGGTCGCGTCCGCGCCCGATACCTCCTATCGCCCGGTTACGCGCGCGCCGTCCGGGCTGGCGGCGCGGCCGGTCGTGATCGGCGCGGGGCCGGGCGGGTTGTTCGCCGGCCTCCTACTCGCCCAGATGGGCTTTCGCCCGATCAGCCTCGATCGCGGCAAGGCGGTGCGCGAGCGCACCAAGGACACCTGGGCCTTCTGGCGCCGCGCGGCGCTCAATCCTGAATCGAACGTCCAGTTCGGCGAAGGCGGCGCCGGAACCTTTTCCGACGGCAAGCTCTACAGCCAGATCAAGGACCCGCGCCATCTCGGCCGAAAAGTTCTGGAGGAGTTCGTCGCCGCCGGCGCGCCCGCCGAGATTCTCACCGCCGCCAAGCCGCATATCGGCACCTTCCGGTTGGTGACGATGGTCGAGCACATGCGCGCGGCGATCGAGGCGCTGGGCGGCACCTACCGCTTTCAAAGCACGGTGGTGGACCTCGTCGTCGAGATTTCGGCGGGCGGCGCGCGCCGCGTGCGGGGCGTGGTTCTGGAAGACGGCGAGACCGTCGCGGCGGAGCGCGTGGTATTGGCCATCGGGCACAGCGCGCGCGACACCTTCGCCATGCTGCACGACCGCGGCGTGGCGATGGCGGCCAAGGCGTTCTCGATCGGCGTGCGCATCGAGCATCCGCAATCCCTCATCGACCGCTGCCGCTTTGGCGCCTTCGCCGGCCATGCCCTGCTCGGCGCGGCGGACTACAAGCTCGCCCACCATTGCCTTTCGCCCGGCGCCGCCGGCCGTTCGGTGTACAGCTTTTGCATGTGCCCCGGCGGCACCGTCGTTGCCGCCGCGTCCGAGCCGGGCGGCGTCGTGACCAATGGCATGAGCCAGTACTCGCGCAACGAGCGCAACGCCAATGCCGGCATTGTCGTCGGCGTGACGCCAGAGGATTATCCGGGCCATGCCCTGGCCGGCATCGCCTTTCAGCGCCACTGGGAACGGCGCGCCTTCGAACTCGGCGGCGGGACCTATGCGGCGCCGGCGCAGCGCGTCGGCGATTTTCTCGCCGGCAAGGCATCGGTCGCGCTCGGCGCGGTCGTGCCGTCGTACCGTCCGGGCGTGGTGCCAGCGGATCTATCGGCCTGTCTGCCCGATTTCGCGGTCGCGGCCATTCGCGAGGCGCTGGCGGTTTTCGATGCGCGGCTCAAGGGCTTCGCGATGGCGGATGCGGTGATGACGGGCGTGGAGACCCGCACCTCGTCGCCGGTTCGAATTCCGCGCGACGAATCCGGCCAGAGCGTCAACACGCCCGGCCTTTATCCGGTCGGCGAGGGTGCGGGCTATGCGGGCGGCATCCTCTCGGCAGGCGTCGATGGCATCAAGGCCGCGGAGAAAGTCGCGCTCGCGCTAGCGCCAAGACCAACTCTGGACTAACATTCCCGCAAGAGCGTCCGATCCGCCGAATTACTCGCCGAATCACCCAATTCCTCCGGTCAACCGACCTTCATCAATCCCCCGCCTCGCATCCCAGGCGCGCCCGCTTCGCCCGAACCTGCTTGACGACATGACTTGGAAATAGGACAGCCGATGGCCAGCGACGAGAAGAAAATCAAGAACAATCCCGCTCCTGAAACCGCCGCCGCGGCGACAACGGCTCCGGTGAAAAGCGAGAAGGCCGCGGAGGCGGTGCCGTCCAAGGCCGAGAGCGGCGAGAAAGCCGATGCCGCGCCCGCGGGTTACAGCAGAGGAGAAGGGCAAAAGCCGATTTCCAAGGCCTACAAGGATAATTGGGACGCGATTTTCGGGAAAAAAAAGAATAAATAAGCCCCGGACCATCTGCGCGAAATCATGTTGCCGCCAGGATCGCTTTTCTGCGTCCGGGACTCTTGGCGATGCGCGAGGCTGCCGGCTTTGAGTCCTGGCGTATGCCCGTATGCCCGCCGGATGGGCTTTCATGGCGCGCTGGGCATGACAGCTAGTAAGCCGCTCCCGGGCAGGGACCGATCTCGAAATTCCGCGACGGTCTGAATTCGGCGCGAAGCCGGGCCGGTGGCTGGAGGTCTTTAGCTTCCGACCTTCAGCGTCGAAGTCAGCGCGCGCAGCGCCGCGATGACGGATAACGGGGTAAGCATGCCAGTCCTCGGGTTCTCCGCACTCGGCACGTTCTCTATCGTCATCGAGAACCGCACCTCGTCACCCTCGACCTCGATGGCGTGCGTATTGCGGCTGACGGTGGGATCGGCCCAAATCTCAAGAAATGTCCGGTCCGGCCCGATGCCGGCGAGCGACAGCGCCGCCGCGACATTGACGTTCGCGGGAAAACCCTTGGCCCCGTCGCGGGCCGTACCGTCGAAAACCTTGAGTGGCGCCGTGAGTCCGGCGAGCGAGATGGCGTTCTCGACCAGATAGGGCGCGCCGTCGAGGCCGGCCGGGGGCTTGCGCGTGACCATGCGCACCGAGCGAATCGTGCCTTCGGCTGCGGCCCGAACGGCGTCGAGCCCAAGCAGCGCGCCGGTCGGCACCAGAATTCGCGCGCGTGTGGCCTTTGCGAGCTCGATCAGGTCGGCGTGGACAAGAAGCTGGCCCACGCTCGAGGGCATGAAGATGCGCCCCGCCTGGATCGCCGGCTCCGCTATTTCGCGGAATACCGCGGCCGGCGCGCACTCGACGACCACATCCGCATCATGTGCCAGAGCCGCGAGCGCCAGCACCGCGGGCGGCGAGCGGAACGAGGCGATGGCCGCCCGGACGCGCTCGTGGTTTCGTGCCGAGACGGCCACAAGTTGCAGACCCTCGATGCCCTCGTCGAGGCGCTTTGCCAATTTGGCGCCAATGGCGCCGAAGCCGCCGATTGCCACTCGCATCTTTGCTCCCCTGGCCACCTGTGCCCCGCGAGGCTAGTCTAGTCGCGCGTGAACAGGAATGGACGTATGCGCGACAAAACGCCTTTTCTCCATCAGCCCTATGGCGGCTACCATCTTCGGGACGTGCCGGACGCGGATCCGGAACTGACGCGCGTCGGCCCGGGTACTCCCGGCGGCGAATTTCTCCGCCGCTTCTGGCATCCCGTTGCGCACGGCGCCGATCTCAAGGACGTTCCGAATGCCATTCGGATTCTCGGCGAAGATCTCGTGGTGTTTCGGGATGGACGCGGCAAGGTCGGCCTCCTTGGGCGCCATTGCAGTCACCGCGGCACTTCGCTCGAATACGCCAAGATCGAGGGCTGCGGCATCCGCTGCTGCTATCACGGCTGGCTCTACGACGTGGACGGCCGCATCCTCGAAACTCCGGCCGAACCGGAGGACAGCAATTATCGGAACAAGCTGTTTCATCCCGCCTATCCGGTCCACGAATACAACGGCCTGGTATTCGCGTACATGGGGCCGCCCGATTCCCAGCCCGCTTTTCCCATTCTCGATACCTTCGAGCTTCCCGGATACGTGCTTGGCCCCGGCGAGCCGCTCGGTATCGCCAATGTCAAGCCGTGCAACTGGCTTCAAATCATCGACAACGTGGTGGATCCGGTACACGAGGCGTTTCTTCATGCGCGCATCAGCGGCGTTCAGTTTCTCGACGAAGACGGTCGCCCGGTCGAGGAACTGAAGGATGTCGGCGAGTTCGATTTCGTCGAGACCCCGCTCGGCCTTCTGTGCCAGGAAACCCGTCGCGTGAAAGCCAGCGTCTGGGTGCGCTCCATCGAGTACATCTACCCGAATATCGCGCAAATCCCGATGACGCCGATCTTTCCTCCGCGCTATCCCGAGGGCAAGGACGAGCTCTGCTACATCTCGTTCATTACGCGCTGGCGCGTGCCGATCGACGATGAAAACACCGTCGAGTTCGCCTTCGTGCGCCTGCGGCCGGGCCAGGAAAACACCTACATCACCAATCCCGGACCGGTCGTGCGCAACAATTACGGCGGCCGTTCCTACGACGAACGCCAGCGATTCCCAGGCGATTACGAGGCCCAGATCGGCCAGCGCGCGGTGGCGCGGCACGGACTCGAACACCTCGCCACTACCGATCGCGGCGTGATCTTGATGCGCCGCATGGTGCGCGAGGGCATTCGCGCGGTCGCGCGGGGCGAATCCCCGCGTCGTGGACTCCACCACCACCAGGGCATCGTCCGGACATACGGCAACGACACCCTGCTGCGCATGCCGCCCGCCGACACCGAGGAGCGCGAGCGCGCGGCCTTGCGCGCCATTCAAGGCAAGGTTGCCGCGCGCGCGCTGGCCGAGCCGCCCTCGCTGAGAGAGGACATTCGTGTCTATGCGCGTTGAGTTCGCGGAAATCGGTGGCGCACGTACTCGGCTTTATCGCGGCGGCGAAGGACCGCCGCTATTGCTGATTCACGGCGTCGGCGCATCGGCGGATATCTGGATGCGAAATCTCGAGCCGCTCGCGCGCGACTTCGCGGTGCTCGCGCCGGATGTTCTCGACAACGGCTTCACCGAACAGGGCCGCTATCGCGGCGGCGCGCCGCAAGGCGCCATGCTCGATCATCTCGAGGCGGTGCTCGACACATACGGGATCGGCGAGTTCAGCGCGGTCGGAAGTTCCTTCGGCGGCTTGCTGGCAGCCCTGCTATATCTGCGTCGCCCCGACAGGCTCAAGCGCCTCGTGCTGGTCAGCAGCGGCACGTGCTTCAACAGCGAGGAGGAGGTCGCCCGCACGTTGGCCGAATCCTACAAGAACGGCCTCGCGGCGATCGCCGAGCCTTCGCTCGAAAGCTGCCGTCGGCGCATGGCGAATGTTGTGTTCGACGCCGCCTCTGTCCCAGAGGCGCTTTACTTGATGCAGCTCACCATTTACGGACTGGCCAACACACTTCCGGCATACGAGCGCCGCATGAAGGGCCTCATGGATGTTGCCGGATGGCGCGAGCACCGGATCACCGACCGGCTGGGCGCGATCCGGGCGCCGACGCTTCTAGCCTGGGGCCGGGACGATCCGCGCGTGGTGCATCGGCGCGCCGAAGAGGCCGCGAGACTCCTTCCCGATGCCAAGTTGGCGATGTTCGAGCGCTGCCGGCATTTCCCGCAACTCGAGCATCCGGCCGAATTCAACCGACTTGTCCGGGCATTTTTGCGCGGCGAGCAGACCACTGCTAGCGCCGCTTAAACCACCGATTGAGGAGTGCGCCGATGGGATGCTGGCGGCCTAGGCGATTGACCCATGCCAATCTTTACGTGACCGATCTCGACCGCGCGATGGTGTTTTACAAGACCGTCGTCGGTCTCGAGGAGGTCTACCGCCGCCCGGCCGTGAAGGCGGGGTTCTTGTCCAACGGCAACACCCATCACGATATCGGCATGGTCGAAGTTTCGAGCCCTCTCTGCCGGTCGGGCAAGCCCGGTCTCAACCATCTCGCCTTCGAGACGGAGACGGAGGACGATCTGGTGGCGGGCTATCGGCGTGCGCTCGCCGCCGGGCAGATATTTCCGCGCACGGTGGATCACGACATCACCCGTTCGATCTACGGCGCCGACCCTGACGGCAACGCCGTCGAGATCTACGCCGATACCACGAAGGAGTGGCGGACGCGGAGAACCGGCACGGTCACGAAAGTCACCCCCGCATGGACTCCCGGCCAGCCCGAGCCGTCGCGCGAGCGGCTCTATCACCAAGCGCCCGAGATTCGCCGCGTCGAGGACGCGGTCTTCCATCCCACGCGCATCGTGCAGGCGACGCTGGTCGCGCGGGACTTCGACGCGATGTTGGCCTTTTACACCGAGGTGATCGGACTTGGCTGCGGGGAATGCTCGCAGGGTGGCGCGGTCCTGTCGGGTGATTGCGGTCAGCGCGACCTCGTGCTGCTGCGCAATGCGGCTGGTCTCGATCCCGGCCTTCACCATCTTCGATTCGAGGTCGATTCGATGGGCGATCTCTCGCGCTCGGAACGGCACGCCAAATCGCTTGGCCTTGCGCTCGAACGCTCCGCTCCGTCGGCGGAAGGCATCGTGATCCGCGACCCCGATGGCATCCGGTTGCAGTTCCGGGCGCGCGATGGAGGCCCGGCGAGCGATCCGAGCGCGATCCCCTATCTCATGTGATGGCCATCGAGGAACGCCTCTCGGCGCTCGGTATCGTGTTGCCGACCGCGCACCGATTTCCAAACGCGAACCGGACGGGGTGTGTTCGTGCGTCGGGCTTGTTGTTCGTCTCAGGACATCCGCCGGCGGCACTTCCGGGCATCGCGATGCGCGGCAAGGTGGCGGATGACGTGCCCGAGGACCGCGCGATCGAGGCCGCCCGGGCAGCCGCGCTGAATATTCTGGCGACCGTGCGTCAAGAGCTCGGCAGCCTCGACCGAGTGCGTCGAATCGTAAAGGTATTCGGCATGGTCAATTCATCGCCCGGCTTCGAGCGCCAATTCGCGGTCATCGACGGCGCGTCGGATTTATTTTTCTCGCTCTGGGGTCAAGAGCGCGGCCGCCATGCGCGCAGCGCCGTGGGTTTGGCGGAATTGCCGCGTGGCATACCGGTCGAAATCGAGGCAGTGTTGGAAATCGACGATCGCAAAGGCGAAGGGTAATCGCTTTGACCGCTCGCTTCTCGCCGACGTCTTGGTCCGTCGGCTGGGTTGCGGCGCGCGGCCCGGGTCAATCCTTTTGCATGACCGCGCGGGTCGTGCTGGCACGAATTTGCAGATAGGCGATGCCGCTCAACAAAATGCCTGCGCCGGCGAGCTGCGCCGGGGCGAGATGTTCGCCCAATAGAACGAAGGCGAGGCCCGCGGTCAGCAGCGGCTCGAGGATCGCCGTGATATTGGCTTCGCCCGCGCCGATCAATCGCAGGCCGAGAAGATAAAACCAGACCGGCAGAATGGCGGTGAGCAGCGCCGCGCCGATCACGGCGGCCCAAATGTTCGGTGCGTGATCGCCCGTGGCGAAATCGAGCGCCGTGCCGCCCGCGAGCCACACGATCGAGGCAAAGCCGAGGCCATAGGTCAAGATGGTCCACGGGCTGTACCGCGCGATGCCGCGCTTGCCGAACACGGTGACGAAAGACAACCCGAGCGCGGCCAGCAGGCCGACCACGAGTCCCTCCCAAGTGATCGCGATATTCTCGGAATCGAAGGCGCCACCGATCAGCGCCACGCCCAGGACAGTCATCAGCGCCGCAGCGACTTCATAGCCCCGCACGCGCTCGCCTCCGACGGTGATCGCCCAGGCGAGCGTAAAAAGCGGGCTCGTATATAACAGAACGATGGCGATGGCGACCGGGTTGAGCTTGATCGACCAGGCGCCGACGATCGGCGCCAAGGCCCATACGACCACGCCGTAACCCCCAAGATAGAGCAAATCACGTCTTGCGATCTTCAATTGCCGGGGAGCGGCGGCGGCCAGGACGGCGAGGGCGAAGACAAAGGCGATGACGGTTCTAAAGCCCACGTACTCGTCGGGCGCGACGCCCGCGTTCATGACGAACTTGATGAGAATATTCGCAACCGACCAGCACAGGGTGGCCAGGAATACGAAAAGGAATCCCAGGATTTTTGGCGATGCGAACATTGCTCGGTTGCACTATGGACCGGTGCGCGACGAATGGCCCGGTTGCGATGTCGGTTCCGGCGGCTGGAGCCGCCATTGGGTTCAGCATAACCCGGGGGTTCAGCATAGCCCGATTCTCCCGAATCCGCGCGCCGTCCCAGTCGCGCGCCCCCTTCTAAATCGGCCGGCGTCCGGATAGGTTCGCCACTCAGATCGCGAGGCATGGATGCGCTTTCCGCTGCTCTTTTCGCCTTTCCGCATCGGCGCGGTCGAGTTCAAGAATCGCATCGTCTCGACTGGCCACGGCACGCGCCTTGCGGATCGCCTCGTCAACGACCGGCTCGTCGCCTATCACCGCGCGCGCGCCAAGGGTGGGGCGGGGCTGATCATCTCCGAGGTCGCGGGCGTGCACGACACCGCCTATTATGTCGGCGGCACCCTCAAGATCGACACTGACGACGCCATACCTGGCTATCGCCGCCTGGCCGGGGCGGTGCATGAGTACGATTGCCGCATCATCGGGCAATTGTTCCACGCCGGGCGCGAACTCGCGTTGATGCCCGACGGCTCGCTGCCCGTGTCCTATTCCGCCTCCGACACGCCCTATGAACGCCTGCACGGCGTGCCGCGCGCGATGCCTAAGGCGCTTATCGCCGAAATCGTGCGCGGTTACGCGGCGGGTGCCGCGCGCATGGCCGAGGCGGGGCTCGACGGCGTGGAGATCGTCGGCGCGCACGGCTATCTCCTGGCTCAGTTCCTCAATCCGCGCATCAACCGACGCGCGGACGAATACGGCGGCAGCGTCGCGAACCGCGCGCGCCTCATCTTGGACATTGCTTCAGCCGTGCGTCCCGTTCTCGGCGCTCGTCTCATGGGTTTTCGCTTCTCCGCCACCGAGCCGGGCCTGCCGGGCGGGCTCGACGAGGACGAGACGCACGGCGTGCTCGCGCTCATGGCGCCGCATTTCGATTACCTCAACGTCACCATCGGCTCCTATTCGGCGATCGGCAGCACCCTGCACACGGTGCCGACCATGGCGATGGAGCCGGGCTATGTCGCGCCGCTTGCGGGAAGCGTGAAGGCACGATTCGGCAAGCCCGTCCTGGTATCGGGGCGCATCAACCGACCCGACATCGCGGAAACCATCATTGCGTCCGGGCAGGCGGATCTGTGCGCGCTGACGCGCGGCCTGATTGCCGATCCGGAATTGCCTAACAAGGCGCGCGCGGGCCGCGTCGAGGACATCCGGACTTGCATTGGCTGCAACCAGGCCTGCATCGGTCACAATCACAAGGGCGTGTCGATTTCCTGCATCCAGCATCCGGAAACCGGCCGCGAGCTTGAGTACGGCGAATCGCGCCGCGCTCCGCTACCCAAGCGCGTGCTGGTCGCGGGCGGCGGCCCCGCAGGGCTCAAATTCGCCGCCGTCGCGGCATCGCGCGGACACGATGTCACGCTTTACGAGCGCGAGGCGCAATTCGGCGGTCAGGTGCGGCTGGCCGAGAAATTGCCGGGCCGGGCGGAGTTCGGCGGCATCGTGCTCCATCTTCAGCGCGAAGCCGAGCGCGCGGGCGCGAAGCTTTTGCGCGGCGCGACGCTCGATGCCGCGACGGTCCGGCGCGCCCGGCCCGACGCCGTGATTCTTGCCACTGGCGCACGCCCGCGCGCCCTCGATTTGCCCGGCGGCACCGAGGGCGCCCATGTCGTGGAGGCCTGGCAGGTCTTGCGTGGCGGGGCCAATATCGGCGGCTCGGTCGTGGTGGCGGATTGGCGCTGCGATTGGGTGGGCCTAGGTCTCGCCGAAATGCTTGCGCGCGACGGGCGCAAGGTCAGGCTATGCGTCGCGGGCTATATGCCGGGGGAGACCATCCAGCAATATGTGCGCGACGAATGGCTCGGGCGCCTTCACAAGCTCGGCGTCGAGATCGTGCCCTTGGCGCGCCTGGCCGGAGCCGACGCGGACTCCGTCTATTTCGAGCACATGCCGAGTGGCGAGCCCATTGTCTGCGAGGGGGTCGATACGCTGGTCACGGCCATGGCGCGCGCGAGCGAAGCCGAAATGGAAGGCGAGTTGGCGGATTTCGCGGGCGAGGTCCGATTGATCGGCGATTGTCTCTCGCCGCGCACGGCCGAGGAGGCGGTGCTAGACGGCTTGAAAACCGCTTGGACCCTTTAGGCGGAACGGCTTTCGCGGCGGAGTGCTTCGGCGGACCGGCGGTGAATCGGCTTAGGGCCGTGTATTTTCAGCTCCAGGAACAGAGCGCGCGCCGAGCGGCCCGGCAGTGATTCTGGGCATGACGGCCACGATCATGGGCACAACAAGGTTCCCGCGCGATCCGGCACGGCTGGGCGCCTCGCGTCGCACTGGACCCATTCCCATCGGGCTGCCATCCGCCATCGTTCCCTAGCTTTACGCGGAGAAACCCGGAAATTGCGGCAATCCGAATTTAGGGAATTTATTGCCTGTTAACCGGCTTTACTTCAGTCTCCAGGCCGCGCGAGCGGGCAGGTTCCATTGTCCGAGGCCCGTATCTTGTGTTTCGAGCCTAGCGCGCAGGGTCGCCGGAGTGAGTAAATGCAAACCGTTCGCGGGTATTTGGTGAGTTTCGCTCTGGCGAGCGGCGTGCTGCTGGCTCTGGTGGTTGCCGCGAGCTGGTACCTCTTTAGGTATATGGAATTACATGGGCTGGAGAAACTGTCCGAGCGCAACAACGTTTCGGTAACGCAGGTATTTACCAATTACGCCGCGGACGAAATCCGAAGCCTTCTGGCTGCCGATGCCGACGAGCCGGACGGGGAACTCTTGGCGAGCGCGGTCGAAGGCACCAGGCGCAAGGTGGCGCTGCTGACCAGCGGCTCTACTTTGGCCAAAGTTGTGATCTACGACCTGACCGGGCGCGTCGTCTATTCGACGGATGCGGACATGATCGGCCGGCGCAAGACCGGCAATGCCGGGCTCGACTTGGCGCGCGCGGGCGAAGTCCGTAGCAAGTCGGTGTGGAAGGACAAAATCAACACTCTCGATGGTGAGATCAGCAGCCGCGACGTGATCGAAACCTACACTCCGGTCCGCGGGCATCAGGTCAAGGCATACCGTGTGGTTTCGCCAGTTATCGGCGTGGTCGAAGTCTATGACGACGTGACCGATATGCTGCATATTATCGAACAGCACAGCTTGCAATTTCTTCTTGTTGTCTCGGCGATCATGCTGCCGGTCTATGCGGGCCTCATCGCGATTGTTTGGCACAACAAACTCATGATGGCAGCGGAACACGCAAGGTCCGCCGCCTTGATCGCCGCTGCCGCGCGCGCCGAGGCGGCGAGTCAGGCGAAATCCGATTTTCTCGCCCAGATGGGTCACGAATTGCGCACGCCGCTCAACGCCATCATCGGCTTCTCGGAAATCATCGAGAGCGAATCGTTGGGCCCCGTCGGTCAATCGAAATACAAGGCGTATGCAGGGTATATTTTCAGTTCGGGCAAGCACTTGCTGAAAATCGTCAATGACATCCTCGACATGGTCAAGGTCGAGGCCGGAAAAATGACGGTCGATCTGCAGGCGTTCGACGCTAGGGATACGCTGATCCAAGTCGAGCAGCTATTGGGCGAACGCGCGCGCGATCTCGGTGTCGCGGTCGTGCTGGAGCTCGAAAGCCCGCTTGGTCCCATCGTCTCCGACGAGGGCCGCTTTCGCCAAATCGTCCTGAATATCCTGCACAACGCGATCAAGTTTTCCTCGGCCGGCGGTCAGGTGACGATGCGCGGGCGCAACACACACGCGGACATCGTCATCGAGGTCATCGATACCGGCATCGGCATCGCGCCCGAAGACATGGCCAAGGTCATGGCGCCCTTTGGACAGGTCGATTCCTCGCTTGCTCGTACCCATGAAGGAACCGGGCTCGGGCTGCCGGTGTCCAAACGTCTAGCTGAATTGCTCGGCGGCGCGCTCGAGGTCGAAAGCACCGTGGGCAAGGGCACGACCATTCGGGTGACCTTGCCGCTTGGCGGCCCAACTGCCGAGGCCGCCGGCCGCGCGCCGCTTCGGTCGAACCCTAATGATGCGCACGCACCGACCCCGCTGCGGCGAATCGCGTGAAGGCGGCGTCGCTTGCGCGCGCCGACGATAGGCCGCACCAGCCCTAGTGGCGCGGATCAAACGCTTGATTCCTTCTCATCGTGTTTGATCCGCGCCGTATTTCAACCGGGTGGCTAGCGGTCCGGGCTGACGGACCGGGTACGGTCTGTCAGGTTAGGACCACTAGCCCGGGCCAATGGGCGGCGGGATGAGCACAATCTTGCCGATATGCGCCTTCGACAGAAATTCCTCCTGTGCGGCCGCGATATCCCTCAGCGCGTAACGGCGCGCGATCACGGGCTTGATGTCTCCGCGTTCGAGATAGCCGATCAGATCGGGAAAGACCCTGGCGTCCTGCGACGTGCAGCCGTGAAATGTCAGGTCTTTCAAATAAAGCTTGCGCAAGTCTAGTTGCACGATGGGCCCCGCGATGGCGCCCGAGACGGCGTATCGCCCGCGCGTCTTGAGAACATCGAGTAAGTCGGGCCAGTTCGGCCCGCCAACGACATCGACTGCGACATCAACGCTGTCCTTGCCGATGGCGGCCACCAGCTTTGTGTCCCTGGTCAGGCACCGGTCAGCGCCGATCGATTCGATCGCGGCGCACTTGTCGGCGGCGGCGATGGCGGTCACGCGTGCGCCGCGGCGCCGGGCCAATTGCACCGCTGCTATGCCGACATTGCCGGATGCCCCCGTGATCAGGACATGTTCGCCGGCCTTCACGCCCGCGCGGCCGAGTAGATTTTCCGCCGTGGCGAACGCGCACGGCACGGCTGCAAGCTCGGCATCGGTCAGCGCGCATTTCACCCGGTACGTGTCCGCCGCGGGTGCCGTGACGAATTGCGCGAAGGCGCCGTCGCGTTCGCTCCCGAGCCAGGGCGTGAAATGCCCGCGCGCGAGCGAGCGCAGGCAGCTTTGCACGATCACCCGCTCGCCCAGTCGCCCGCTGGGCACGAGGTCGCCGACCGCGACGATCTCCCCGCAAATATCGGCGCCCTGGATGCGCGGGAAGGCGAGGCCCGAACCGGTCCAGTCGCCATCCTTGGACAGTTCGCCGGTGTCCGGCGACGGCCCGAGCGCGGCCGCTTCGGCGGTACCGGCGCTCGCTTGGGCCGAATACCAGCCGATCCGGGTATTGATGTCCGTGTTGTTGATGCTTGCCGCGGCCACGCGGATGAGCACCTCGCCCGCGCCCGGCGTCGGCGTCGGCACATCCTCGGCGTAAACCAGCTTGTCCGTGCCGCCATGGCCGACAAGGCGAACCGCCGCCATGTACTTGGGAATGGTCATCGCGCTACTCCCAGACTTGGGAAACTCTAGCCGAACTGAATCCAAACCGCCTCATGCTCCGCTGGAATCGGGCGGCACGGGTGCGTCCAGAGGCAGGGACAGATAAGCCTCCGAACGCATCTCGACGAGGCGCGAGGCCGTGCGCGCGAAGGCAGCGAGGTCCGCGTCGCGGCACAGCAAATGCGGCTCGGCATCGGCCGAGAGGATGAGTTTCACCCGCGCGTCGTACAGCGTATCCACGAGTGCTACGAAGCGCAGCGCCCGGTCACGCCGATCCGCCGACATGACCGGCACCCCGTCCACGATCACGGTGTGAAAGCGCCGGGCGACGGCAAGATAGTCGATGGCGCCGAGCGCGACCGCGCACAGATCGTCGAAGGCAAAACGCGCGACGCCGCCCGCGGCTTGCGGAACGGCAAGCGCGCGGCCCAAGACATCCAGTTGCGCCGCCGCGCCGCGCGCGGCGCCCGAAATCTGGGTAAACAGCTTGGCCAGGGCGGCGCTGGCCTCGGGGCCGGAGGGCGTAAGATAGATGGGCGCGCCCGCGAGCTTTTCGAGGCGAAAATCCGTACGCGCGTCGAGGCGCACAACGTCCATGCAGTCCTCGATGAGAGCGATGAAGGGCAGAAAGAGCTGGCGATTGATGCCGCCCTCATAAAGCCGACGCGGCTCCTCGTTCGAGGTCGCCACCACCACGACACCCTCGCCCAACAATGCCTCGAACAGCCGACCGAGAATCATGGCGTCCGCGATGTTCGTCACCATGAACTCGTCGAAACACAGCAGCCGTGCTTCCCGGGCGAGCGCCTTGGCCGTGGGCGCGATCGGATCGCCCGTGCCGCCCGAGCGGTTCAGCGCGTGCAGGCGCGCATGGACATCGGCCATGAAGGCATTGAAATGGACCCGCCGCTTGGGCGCGCAAGGGGCGGCGGCGAAGAACATGTCCATCAGCATGGACTTGCCGCTTCCGACCGAGCCCCAGATGTACATGCCGCGTGGCGGCGAAACGGCCGGCCGGCCGAACAGGCGGGCAAGCCGGCCGCGTCGAGGCGATATCCGCCCGAGCGAAGCCGCGAGCCCGTCGAGGCGCAAGGCGAGAGCGAATTGGGCCTCGTCGCTTCCGATCGCCTCCGCCTTCGCCAACGCCGCGTAGCGTGCGGAAACGGATTCGGCTTTGTGTTCGGCGGGAAGCGGCGGGCCGGTCATTGGGGGCCGGCCACATTGGGCCTGGCCATGAACGGAGCGATCATGAGGCGTTGGGAGCCAAGTGGGAGAGCGAAGGCGCGAAGCCCTTGTGAGCCGGCTGTTTCGCCTGGGGTTGCCGGGCCGTCAAGGGGTTTGGGCGGAGGGCTAATAACGGCCGTCGCGGATGAAGCGCGCGATACCTGCCGCCACTTCTTCCTCTTGGCCGAGAAAGCCGTGCGGGGAATGGGCCTCGCAGGCATCGACCCCCGAAATTCCCGCCGATCCTGCCCCGCCTGCGACCGTTACCACCTGACGGCGCGGGGAATTGGTCCGCTCGGCGATGCGGGACATGAGGTGCGCGGGGGTTCGGATGCAGCTGTCGTTTTCGTGGCCGACGACCAATAGCGGTATGCGAATCGATTCAAGCTCGAGGTCGAACACGGTGTCCGCCACCCAGGATCGCCGGGCACCGGCCTGGCCCATCGTCAAGGCGGAGGTCAGCACGACGCCGTTCGGTCCGTCCGGGCCGGACAGGCGAGTGGCGGCATTCGCCGCCGAGAGAGAGCCGCGGCTCGTGCCCACGACCCAAATCTCGGCTTTGGTGCGCGCGCGCACGTCGGCGATGATCTTGCCGAGATCCTTGGCATGACTCGCCGTCATGCGGAATCCCGCAAGACCGTCGGTGCCGGTGTGATCGGACGGCGAATCGACCCGCACCGCTATGAATCCGAGATCAAGGAACAGCGGTACCGAACGGATGAGGGAATTGCCGGCAAGCGCGCGGGGGCAGCCGCGTTCGTCGAGATTGAGATAGCCGCCGCCGCCCGCAAGCAACACCAAGGCCACCGGCGCCGCGTTCGCCTTGTTGTCTTTCGGACGGGCAATCGAGTAGCGGGTGGTGGTGGTGCCGTGGGTCGCGATGTCGATGCGTTCGCCGCAAGGCTCGGCGGCGCGGGCGCCGATCGAGTCTGCGATCAGAATCGCACCGATGGCCGCAAGGCAGTAAGCGCGCCACGCGATCGATCGCGGCGCGCGTTTCACGGATGTCCCATCGCGGGAGTGGCAAGCAATGATCGCATCACCTGATGCTGGGCGGAGATGTCGGAGCCGCGCCGTATCGCAAGACCCACGTCGATTTAATCGTGCGAATTGAGCGCGGCGCGGACGGCCTATATTGTCAAGCCGACGGGGCTGGGACGAAAGAGGCAAAGATATCATGAATTACGGCTATATCGGACTCGGTCACCTGGGCGGGCATCTCGCGGCCAGCCTGCTCAGGGCGGGTTTTGCGGTCGGGGTTCACGATCTCGATTCCAGCTTAGCCAAGCGTCACCTCGCGCTCGGCGGCGTTTGGGCCGACAGCCCGCGCGCGCTCGCCGAACGCTGCGATGCCGTCTTCACCTGTCTGCCATCGTCGCAAATTTCCGGCAAGGTGCTCGACGGCGTTCTCGATGGCCTCAAATCCGGCGGGACGTGGATCGAAATGAGTACGCTCGGGCGCGACGACGTGCTGGCCCTGGCGGCGCGCGCGGCGGCGCGCGGCGTGCGAACCCTGGAATGCCCAGTGACCGGCGGCGTGCACCGCGCCGCGTCCGGAAAGATCACCGTGCTCGCCGGGGGCGATGCGGACCTGTTCGCGCTTCATCGCCCGGCGCTCGAGGCCATGGGCGGAGAAATCTTCCACATGGGCGCGCTCGGCTCGGCCGCCGTGATCAAGGTCATCACCAATATGCTGGCCTTCATTCACCTAATCGCGGATGGCGAGGCGCTCATGCTGGCCAAGCGCGGCGGGCTCGATCTTGGCCAGGCATTCCATGCCATCCGGGCAAGTTCGGGCAACAGCTTCGTCCACGAAACCGAAGGCCAATTGGTGTTGAATGGCAGCTACGATATTGGTTTCACGATGGATTTGGCCGTCAAGGACCTTGGCTTCGCCATGGGTTTTGGGCGCGAGTTCGGCGTACCGCTCGACTTGGCCGGGCAGGCCTACCAGACCTTCATCCTCGGCCGCGAACGATACGGCGGAGCGGCGTGGTCCACAAAGATCGTGAAATTGCTCGAGGACGCGCTCAAGACCGATTTGCGCGCGCCTGGATTTCCCGAAAAGCTCGCGGAAGAAATAGAAGAGCAGAAAATTGGAAAATCGGTGACGCCCATCGCCCATAAAGTTTCATCGCGATCGAAGGAAAAGGAAAATGGCGGATAATAAAAAACCGGACGTGACGATCTGGCATAATCCGCGCTGCGGGAAATCGCGCGCGGCTTTGGCGCTGCTGCAAGGGCGAGGCGTCACGGTGACGGTGCGCGAATATTTGAAGGAACCGCCGACCCGCGCGGAGGTCGAGATGCTGCTGAATGCGCTCGGAGGGACGCCGGCGGACCTTGTGCGCACGAACGAGGTCGAGTTCGCCAAAGCAGGCAAGAAGGCGGGGGCGCTGTCGAACAAGGACGCCGCCGCATTGATCGCGGCCCATCCCATCCTGCTTCAGCGACCGGTCGTTGTCTGCGGGAAGAAGGCCGCTATCGGCCGGCCGCCGGAGGAGGTTCTAAAAATCCTGCCCGGCGCCTGAACGCCGGGCAGGGTGGCGCGCACGGTTACTAGAGCACGCCCTTGGATTTCGCCACATGGGTGGCGATCGCGTCCATGAGCGGCGGCGAGAGCGCATCGTATGGTTCGAGCCCGAGCGATTTGAGGCGCGCGCGAATGGCGGGCATCTGATCGGGCTTGGTGCCCGATTCGATGACCGAAGACACGAAGGCGGCGAATTCGGGCGCCGACCAGCCGGTTTCGGCCGACAATTCGGTGTGGATGAAATCGAGGCCATGGAACGGATGGCCTTTGTTCTCGATGCGGCCGTACATGTGCGTGCCGCAGCCCGAGCAGACATGGCGCTGGATGGCGGCGGAGGCATCGAGGATCTTGAGCTTGTCGCCGTTCGCCGCGACGCTCAATTTGTCGCGCGAGACCACGGCCACCATCGAGAACGTGGCGCCTGCGGGCTTCCAGCATTTGGTGCATCCGCAGACATGGTTGTGCGCGGTCTGGGCCGCGACCTTGATCTCGACCGGTTTGGACGCGCACTTGCAGCGCAGCGTGCCGCCTGCAAAATCCGCTTTTCCCGGCTTCACGCCGCCGTCAACTGATGGATGGATCGCGATCGCCAAGTTCGTTCTCCCCTGAATTGGTCACCCGGAAACCGGGCGGCAGCGGGAAAAAGCTTAGACCACGCGAGGGGCCGGCGGCTAGGCGAAGGCTGTGGCGCAAAGGAATAAATCAGTGCGATTTGATATGTATATATGAAATATTATATCATTTCTAGATGCCGCACCAAGAAGATGGTGCGGCGCAATATCTTGCAATTTTCAAGGATTTAGCCTATATTCACTTTGTGGTCCAAGAATGACCGCCTGCGAACCGCGTGTAAGAGCCCTCAAACGGCCCTTGGTTCGCCCCTCTCAATCAGACCCGACAGCCCAGATCACGCGGGGTGTTTGGCACCCACGCCCGAGCCGGGATTCCGCTCAAAATCCGCGAATCCGGCCGAAGCATAACAAGAAAGAATCATACATTGACGAGTTTCAATGATTTCGGCTTGGCCGAACCCCTTATTCGTGCCCTTGCCGAGGAAAAATACCTCACGCCCACGCCCATCCAGGCCGCCACCATTCCCGTGGCGATGACCGGCCGGGACGTGATCGGTATCGCTCAAACCGGCACCGGCAAGACCGCCGCCTTCGCCCTGCCCATCCTCCATCGCTTGGCTGCCGATCGTCGGCGCCCAAACCACAAGACCGCGCGTGTTCTGGTGCTGAGCCCGACACGCGAATTGTCCGGCCAAATTCTGGACAGCTTTCGCGCCTATGGCCGCCACATGCGTGTCACGACCGCGCTGGTCATCGGCGGTGTGCCGATCAACCGTCAGGTACGCGCGCTCATGGGCGGCGTCGAGGTCCTGGTCGCAACGCCGGGACGGCTGCTCGATCTGATGAACACCCGCGCGGTCACGCTCAACGAGGTCGAAATCCTCGTGCTCGACGAAGCCGACCGGATGCTCGACATGGGCTTCATCCACGACATCCGCAAAATCGTCGCCAAGCTGTCGCTTCGCCGGCAGACCTTGTTCTTCTCGGCGACCATGCCGCAGGAGATCGCCGATCTCGCCAAGCACATGCTGCGCGACCCCGAACGCATCACCGTGACCCCCGTGGCCTCGACGGTCGAAAAGGTCACCCAGCGCGTGATCCATCTCGACCGCGCCGCCAAGCCCGACGTTCTCGCCGACCTACTCAAGGGCGCGGGAGTCGAGCGGAGCCTCGTCTTTACCCGCACCAAGCACGGCGCGGACAAGGTCGTGCGCGATCTTGTGCGTGCAGGCGTGGCCGCCGAGGCCATCCACGGCAACAAGTCGCAGCCCCAGCGCGAGCGCGTGCTGGCCGCCTTCCGTAACGGTCATGTGCGCACGCTCGTCGCCACCGATATCGCGGCGCGCGGTATCGATGTGGACGGGATCAGCCATGTGGTGAACTTCGACTTGCCGAACATCCCGGACACCTATGTTCACCGCATCGGCCGCACCGCGCGCGCCGGCGCTGGCGGCGAGGCGGTTTCGCTTTGCAGCCGGGACGAATTGCCGTTTCTCCGTGACATCGAAAAGCTCATCCGTCAGTCCATTCCCGCGACGGGCGCGGTGCCGAGCCATCGTGACCACGCGCCGCGTGGGCACGCGCCCGTTCGCAATGGTCACGCCCATGCCAATCATGGCCGTTCGGCCAATCAATCGGGCGATACCAAGCACCGGGATCATCGCCCGGGCGGAGGCACGCGGAACGGCCGCCCCCAACGCGATCAGGCGCGCCGTGGGCCGCCCACGGTCGGAATCCTTCCCCCCACCCGCCACGAGGCGCGCGAGCGTCCCGAACAGCGGACGGGCGCCGTCCAGGGCGAAGCGGATGCGTCGCTTTCGAATGTCGGCTTCATGCACGCGCGCCGGGTGTCCTAACCCTCGCGCCGTTCCCTTCTCGGGACATTTCCTTCAACCACGGGACGTTTTCGCCTCGGCTCCCGGCGCCATGGCGGCGCCGGGATTTTTTATCGACCACGCCGTTATGGCGCCGGAAATCTTCGTGGACCTTGCCGCGGGCGCGCAAATTCCCCAAGGCGCTCGTGGCGGGGCGGCCGGTTCGCCACATTCGGCGCCGGTTCAAAGGCATGGATCGGCCGGGTGGTTGCATCGCGCGGGGTTGCGCAACTGCCGAACCCTTGTGCATTCTTGGCTCCTCCCTAGGGCAAGAGGTCTGCCAGGAGGTTCGCCATGACGGAAATTCTCCCGTTCGCCGGTCCCCATGTCTGGACCGGCGCCGAAATCGGCGCCACCAAGCGCTGGATTCGCGATCTCGGGCCAGAGCATCTGGCCGATCTCGATCGCGCCGTGAATCGCACGCGCGGAATAGCGTGGGATAAACTCACCAAGAACGATTTCCCCTTGCCGGCCTTCGCGTCATTGGTCGAGGAAATTGGCGCGGAGCTCGAACAGGGCACCGGGATTTTCCGCCTCCAGGGCTTGCCGGTCGATCGCTACGGGATCGAGGACATCCGGCGTCTCTATTTCGGTCTCGGCTGCCATATCGGCACGCCGGTCACGCAGAATCGCTTCGGCGAAATGATGCGCACGATCTTGGACGAAGGTCCGGGTGTCGGCGAGCGCTACGGCCAGATGCAGGACCAGGGCGGGGCATTCCTGTCGTCCTACGCGCGCACGAAATCGAGCGGCGCGCTGCGCTTTCACACCGACCGTGCCGATGTCGTCACGCTTTTGTGCATGAGCCAGGCGAAGACGGGCGGGCACAGCAAGCTCGCCAGCACCTGCGCCATTCACAACGCCATGCTCGCGCTTCGGCCTGATCTCGTGGAGTTGCTGTACGGCGATTATTGGCGCAGCCGACTTGGCGAGGAGGAGGGCGGAGACACGATCGCCTACAATCTTCCGGTTTTCGCCGTGCGGGATGGCAAGTTCACAAGCCATTACTCGCGTACCTATGTCGAGGCGGCGCAGAAACTGCCGAACGTGCCCAGGCTTACGGCCAAGCAGGACGAGGCGCTCGACCTGTTGGCCGCTCTCGCGCACGAGCTGTGCTACGAGATGACGCTCAAACCCGGTGATTTCCAGCTGCTCAATAACCACGTCATTTATCACGCCCGCGACGCGTTCGAGGACGACCCGGCCGCCGGCCACCGGCGCCTGTTGCTGCGCCTTTGGCTATCCATGCCGAACAGCCGCTCCTTGCCGGAGAATCACCGAATTTTGTGGCGGCGCATCGAGGCGGGCGAGGTGCGGGGTGGAATCGGACCGCGGGAAGAGCGCGCGGCCGCGCACTGATCGACCGCGCCCCGGTTACGCCGCTTAAGCCCGAAGCGCCGCGCCGCCACCATCGAGCCGAGCGACATGATCATGTGGCGATTATTTGCCGCTCTTTTGTTCGGCCTTGCCGTGGCGCTGGGAGCGCCCGTGGTTTCTCCCGCCGCGGCGCAAGGAGCGCCGCAGGTCGATGTCGCTCTCGTCCTCGCGGTCGATGCATCGGGCAGCATCGATGCCGAGGAATTCAAACTGCAGAAGGAAGGCATCGCGCTCGCTCTTCTCGATCCGACGGTACTGCGCGCGATTCGCAACGGTCCCAATCGGCGCATCGCCGTCACCTATGTGGAATGGGGCTCACCCGGCGCGCCGGCGCAGGTGGTCGATTGGATGCTGATCGGCGACGAGGCCTCGGCGCGCGCCTTTGGCGCGGCCCTGGTCGCGGCGCCACGTTCCCCGCAGAGTTACAACGCCATTGGGGACGCCGTGCTTCTCGGCCTGGCGCTGATCCGCGTCTGTCCGTGCCGCCCGTCGCGCGCGGTTATCGACATCTCGGGAGATAATCGCGACATGCGCGGCCAGGTTCCGGCACTCGTCGCGCGCGAGCAGGCGATGCGCGACGGCGTGACGGTCAATGCGCTCGCTATCCTGCAGGACGGCGCCGTGGGTGCGTCCGGGAAGCCCTTATTGGTCGAAAACTATGAGCGTGAGGTCATCGCGGGGCCGGGTGCGTTCGTCCAGGTGGCGGAGGATCGCGCATCGTTCGGCCTCGCCATAAGGCGCAAGATGGCGCTCGAAATCTCTGGCCTGCCTTCGGGTGCGGACCTGGCTAGTTCCGAATCCGTCCGGGGCGATTGATCGCCTAGTGGTGCGGATCAAACGCTTGATTCCCTCTCATCTTGTTTGATCCGCACCGCATTTTAACTGGTTCGCTAGCGGTCCGGGCTGACGGACCGAATACGGTCTGTCAGAGTCGGACCACTAGCCGCCGATGCGCTCAAGCGACACGGGAAAGGCCGATAGCGGATGGGCGGGTGCCACCGGATCGGTCTTGGCCAGATAGTGGCGATCGAGTTCGTCGAGCCGGTTCACGCCGAGCAAGCCCATATTGACGATGATCTCTTCCTCGATGATGGCAAGGGCGCGCGCCAGGCCCGCTTGGCCGCTTGCTGCCAGCGCCCAGGACTGCATGCGGCCCATGGCGACGGCCTTGGCGCCAAGGGCGATGGCCTTAAGCACGTCGGTGCCGCGCACGAACCCGCCATCGACGATCACCTCGCATTGCCGGCCCACGGCGTCGATGACCTCGGCGAGCGATTCGACCGAACCCCGGCCGTGATCGATCGCCCGGCCGCCGTGATTGGAGACGTAGATCACGTCGGCGCCGTGCTCGCGCGCGAGCACGGCGTCAGCCGCGCATGTCACGCCCTTGAGCAGAATCGGCAGATTTGAGCGCCGCTTCACGCGGTCGAACATCTCCCAGGTGATCACCGTGCCGAGCAGACCCTCCTTGCTTGGAATCTTGCCTGCCGCGCGCTCCTCGCGCTGCAGGCCAAGCCATTCGGCGTAGGGACGGGTACGCTTGGCCTTGGTCTGGATGCCGCTCATCAGATCGCGCTCGCGCCGGCTGTAATAGGCGGCCTCGGCGACGAAGGCGATGGCGCGGTAGCCGGCGGCAACCACGCGGTCGACGAGATCATCGACGAAAGGCCAGTCGTAGCGCGGATGAAAGGCGTAGATCAGCTGCGCCTTGCAGCCCTTGGCGACCGCCTCAAATCCCGGATCGGCATAACCGCTGACGATGTGCGCGATGCCGAAATCCTCGACCGCGCGCGCGGCGGCCAGTGCCCCATCGGGATCGAACAGGGCGATCGAGCCGACGGGCGCGAGAATCACAGGCATGCGCAGTGTCATGCCGAGAAGGCTAGTCCGGATATCAATTTCCGAGACATCGCGCATGATACGCGGCACGAGCGCGAGCGAATCGAGCGCGCGCCGGTTGCGCCGGACCGTGGTTTCGGTTTCCGAACCATAGGTCAGAAAATCCCATGTTGCGTTGGGCAGTTTCTGCTTGGCCGCCAGCACGATGTCCTGAAGGGTCGGGAATTCGCTCATGCCCTGTTCCATTCCTTGTTTCGTTCCGATTGCGTCGAATTCGAGGATGCCGCCAGCCTAGCGCCGTTTGGGGCGGCCGCGCGCGCCTGATGG
>JBJXGH010000169.1:0-21719 GCA_046153685.1 Alphaproteobacteria bacterium | reverse complement strand
GGTATATCCGGGATATCCCGGCGCTGGCGCCCCGCGGGGCGCCAGCGCCGGGATATCCCGGATATACCGAGGTTCCGCATTCGACCATGCGGCGTGTGATCGCCAAACGCCTAGCCGAGTCAAAGCGCGACGCGCCGCATTTCTATCTGAGCGTCGATTGCCAGGTGGACAATCTCCTGGCCTTGCGCGCGGATCTAAACGGCCGCGCACCCGCGGACGGCGCCGGGGCGTACAAGATTTCGCTCAACGATTTCGTCATCCGCGCGATGGCGATCGCCTTGCGCACGGTGCCCGCCGCAAATGCCTCGTGGGGGGTCGACGCGGTGCGCATCTATGACGGTGTCGATGTCGCGGTCGCGGTTGCCATACCGGGCGGCCTAATCACGCCTGTCATCCGCGCGGCGCACGCCAAGGGCCTGGCCGAGATCGCGCGCGAGATGAAATCGCTCGCGGACAAGGCGCGGGCGGGCAAGCTCGCGCCCGAGGAATATCAGGGCGGCACGGTTTCGCTGTCCAATCTCGGCATGTACGGGGTGAAGGAATTTTCCGCCGTCATCAATCCGCCGCAGGGTTGCATCCTCGCGGTGGGTGCGGCCGATCAACGCCCCGTGGTCAAGGGTGGCGCCCTCGCCATTGCGACGGTCATGAGTTGCACATTGTCGGTCGATCACCGCGCCGTTGACGGCGCGGTCGGCGCGGAGTTCATTGCCGCGTTCAAAAAATTGATCGAAGACCCCGTGACCATGCTGCTTTAGCCGACAACGCCATGAACGCGCAAAATTTTGATCTGGTAATTCTGGGCGCTGGGCCGGGCGGCTATGTTGCGGCGATTCGCGCCGCACAGTTGAAGCTTTCGGTGGCGGTTGTCGAGCGCGAGCATCTCGGTGGAATCTGCCTCAATTGGGGTTGCATACCGACCAAGGCCCTGCTGCGTACGGCGGAAATGTTTACGCATATCCAGCACGCTGGGCAGTTCGGCATCACGACCGGACAGCTGGGTTTCGACATCGAAAAAGTCGTGCAGCGTTCGCGCCAAGTCGCGGGCCAGCTCACGCGTGGCGTCGGCTTTTTACTCAAGAAACACAAGGTCACGGTGTTCGACGGCCAGGGACGGCTCGATGGCCCGCGTGTGGTCGTGGTGGAAAAGAACGGCAAGACCGCCGCCACGCTCGTCGGCAAGAACGTGATTTTGGCGACCGGAGCGCGGTCGCGGTCGCTGCCCGGATTGGAGCCAGACGGCAAGCTCGTTTGGACCTATAGAGAAGCCATGGTGCCGACGGCCATGCCAAAATCCTTGTTGGTCGTGGGCTCGGGCGCGATCGGCGTTGAGTTTGCCTCGTTCTACCGCGCGCTTGGTGCCGAGGTGACGGTCGTCGAGGTCCTTCCGCGCATCCTGCCGGTCGAGGACGCGGACATCTCGGCCTTCGCCCAGAAGCAATTCACCAAACGCGGCATCAAGATCATGACCGGCGCGACCGTGAAATCGCTCGTCAAGGGCCCGGACGGCGTGACCGCGAGAGTCGAGAGCGCGGGTCAGGCGAGTGAGATTTCCGCCGAACGCGCGATCATGGCCGTCGGCATCACGGGCAATGTCGAAAATATCGGCATTGAGAGCACCAAGGCGAAGGTCGAGCGCGGCCATGTCGCGGTGAATGAATGGGCGGAAACGGCGGAGCCTGGGCTTTACGCCATCGGCGATCTCGCGGGGCCGCCATGGCTGGCGCACAAGGCGAGCCATGAGGGCGTGATCGCGGTCGAACGCATCGCGGGCGTGAAGGGGTTGCATCCGCTCGATGTGCGGCGGATTCCCAGCTGTACGTTCTGCCAGCCCCAGATCGCCAGCGTCGGATTGACCGAGGCTGCGGCCAAGGCCCAGGGGCGCGAGGTGCGGGTCGGGCGCTTCCCCTTTATCGGCAATGGCAAGGCAATCGCGCTCGGCGAGGCCGAGGGCCTGGTCAAAACCATATTCGATGCTCGCACGGGCGAATTGGTCGGCGCGCACATGGCGGGCGCGGAGGTAACCGAGTTGATCCAAGGCTACGCCATTGCCATGGCGCTCGAATCGACCGAGGCCGAGCTTATGCAGGCCGTTTTCCCGCACCCGACATTGTCGGAAGTGATGCACGAGAGCGTGCTTGACGCCTATGGCCGCGCTATCCACATCTAGGGCTCGGGCGGTCTAAGCGCGCTTGGAATGGTCTTGGATGGTGGATCGATTTAAGCGAGGTGATTCGCAATTTTGGGCTTGTGATCGCGGGCGGACTAGGACTCCTTATCGCTTGGCGGCGGGTACGCGCGGCGAATAGTCAGGCCGACGCGTCGCTCGAACAGGCGGTAA
Organism: Alphaproteobacteria bacterium; assembly: GCA_046153685.1. GTDB lineage: Bacteria > Pseudomonadota > Alphaproteobacteria > CADEGL01 > CADEGL01 > CAMAPP01. The sequence continues at coordinate 19,381 of JBJXGH010000169.1, read as the reverse complement.
CGGCGCGCGGTTCGCATGCGTCCGAAGTGTTCAATGTAGCGATCGCGAAACTAGATCACGACAAGCTTGAGATGCGCCTTGGTGCTATATTAACTTTACGGCAGATAAGCTCGGAACCTTGCGCGCGATCAACTCGCTGAGGCGATCCTGGACCAGACAACGAAACTTCCGGAAGATTAGGCGGATTTTCGAATCAAGGCCGCCCAATAGCGGTGTGCCGGAGAAATTGAAGTGAGCGATATCGCGGTCCCGACAACGGTTCAGCCGGTAGTTGCCACGGCGTCCCATGACGCGCCGCTACGCAAGCCTGCGTGGATTCGCGTCAAGGCGCCGACTTCGGCGGGCTATGCCGAGACACGCCGCCTCATGCGCGCGCACAAGCTCAACACGGTGTGCGAGGAGGCCGCCTGCCCGAATATCGGCGAGTGCTGGCAACAAAAGCACGCGACCGTGATGATTCTCGGCGATACCTGCACCCGCGCCTGCACCTTTTGCAATGTCAAAACCGGCATGCCTGGAGCGGTTGACACTGTCGAGCCCGCGCGCGTGGGCGAGGCGTTGGCCAAGCTCGACCTCGCCCATGTCGTCGTGACCTCGGTCGATCGCGACGATCTGGCCGACGGAGGCGCCGGGCAGTTTGCCGCCGTGATCGGCGAGATCCGGCGCCGTGCGCCGAACACTTCCATCGAAGTGCTGACCCCGGATTTCTTGCGTAAGGACGGCGCCATCGAAACCGTCGTCGCCGCCAAACCCGATGTTTACAACCACAATCTCGAAACCGTGCCGCGCCTTTATGCCGAGGTACGGCCGGGCGCGCGCTATTTCCACTCGCTGCGCTTGCTCGACCGGGTAAAACAGATTGATCCGGCAATGTTCACCAAATCTGGACTGATGGTCGGCCTCGGCGAAACGCGCGAGGAGATCTACCAGGTCATGGACGATCTCCGCGCGGCGAGCGTCGATTTCCTAACGATCGGGCAGTATCTGAGGCCGACCCTCAAACATCATGCGGTCGAGCGCTTCGTTCACCCCGACGAGTTCGCCGCCTACGCGACGATGGCGCGGGGTAAGGGCTTCTTGATGGTCGCCGCCTCGCCGCTCACGCGCTCGTCCTACCACGCGGGCGAGGATTTTCGGCGCATGAAGGCGGTGCGCGCGGCGCAGCTCGCATAAGGCTGATGCCTAAGTACGCCGAACGGCGCCTTCTGCCTTTTACCCCCGAGCAGCTTTTCGACCTCGTTGCGGATGTCGAGCGTTACCCGGAATTTCTCCCCTGGTGCATCGCCGCGCGCATAAAGCGGCGCGAAGGAAACGTGCTGTCGGCCGAGCTCGTCATCGGGTTCACATTCGTGCGCGAACGTTACACCTCGCGCATCGTCCTCGACCGCCCGCGCGCCATTGACGTGGGCTACGAGGAGGGGCCGTTCCGCCACTTGTCAAATCGCTGGGCCTTCGCGTCCGACCCGCAAGGCTGCTGGGTGGATTTTTTCGTCGAGTTCGAGTTTCGCTCGAAATTGCTCGACCGCCTCATCGGCCCTCTGTTCGAGGAGGCCGTGCGCCGCATGGTCGCGGCATTCGAAAGCCGGGCCGGCCGGCTATATGGTGGGAAGCAAGCCTAGAATATCGGCGAGCACGCGCCTTTCGGCGACGCTCGCCGCGAATACGAGCGCGTTGTGGAGCGCGTGGAAGAAGACCGCGGGCCAAATCGACCGGCTGCGTTCGTAGATATGGGCGAAGGCCACGCCGAGGACGAAAGCCGGCGCGAGGACGGCCGGAATCATGTGGACGGCGGCGAACGCGGCACCGGCGAGCACGGCGCACGGCCAGAACCGCCAGCGCCGGCGGAGCGCGCCGAACAATATGCCGCGAAACAGCAATTCCTCGCCAAAGGGTGCCACGAAGATCATCAGCGCGCCCAAGGGCAGGGTGATCCGCCAATCGTCGAGGGCGCCATGGGGCAGCATGCGGGTCTGTTCCGCGATGGGCGTGGTGCCGGTCAACTCCTTCGTTGCGTAAAGGATGGCGGCCAGGAGAGGAAGGCAGGCCAGCCAGACCAGCATGGCAACGATCCAAGAGCGTTTGGGCGCGCGGGTCAGACCGAAATCGCGCCATGCGAGGCCGAACCCGCCGATGCCTATCGTGCGAACGGCAATGAGCGTAGCCAGTGCCGGCAGGGCGATGCCGATAAGGTCGATGGCCGCATCGGGAAATGGGCCGACAAAGCGCGACCAAAGCCTAACCCCGCCGATTCCGGCAATGAAGGTGAGAGCGAGCGCCGCTGCGAAGATGGCGGCGGCATGGCCGGCGCGGATTCGCCAGCGCGGCGCGGGCATGGACGCCGCGGTCCAATCCATTTCCGGGACGGCACTCATGAAGCCTGGCGCGACAGGAGGGCGAGCGCCGCGGCGACGGAGGACTCGCGGATCGCGGCACGATCACCGGCAAAAACATGGCGTTCAACGTCGATCATGGCGCCGCGCCGGGCTACCGCGATGAATACAAGGCCAACGGGTTTGGCTTCGCCGCCGCCGCCGGGGCCCGCGACGCCGGTGACGGCAACGGAAAGTTGCGCGGCGGAGCGCGCGAGCGCGCCGTCCGCCATGGCGCGCGCGACCTCGGCGCTAACCGCGCCGTGCGCGGCGATAAGCGCCAAGGGCACGCCCAAGCATTCGGCCTTGGCTTCGTTGGAGTAAGTTGCGAAGCCGCGTTCGAATATGTCCGATGAGCCGGGGATCGCGGTGAGCGCAGCCGAGAGCAAACCGCCCGTGCACGATTCGGCCGTGGCAATCTTCAAACCCATTGCGCGGCATTGGGCAAGCAGGGCTTCGCTTGCTTCCAGCAGATGATCATCGATCATTGTTCATACCCCCGCGATCACGAGCATGAGGAGAAACGCCGCGGACAACGCGCCGGCGATCAAGTCGTCGAGCATGATCCCGAGCGCGCCGGGCCGCGCTTCGCCCCAGCTGACGGGCCAGGGTTTGCGCCCGTCGAACAGCCGGAACAGCGCAAAACCGATCGCGAAATGCACCAAGGAGGCCGAGCCCACGCTCAATGCGAGCCAGACACCGGATACCTCGTCGATGACCACATCCTGCGGATCGTCCTGTCCCACACGCGACGCGTAAATCCCGCTTGCCCACAAGCCGCCACAGAACAGCGCGAGACTTGCCCCAGCCAACGCCCATTGGCCGAAATGATCGAGGATGAGCCAGGCAAAGGGCAGCGCGGCAATCGTGCCGTAGGTCCCCTTGGTGCCGGGCAACAGCCCGACGCCGAACCAGGTGGCAAGCAGCGATGCCGGGTGGAAGAACGAAAGCCCGCCCTTCATCCGCCGCGTCATCGTCCGGTGCCGACAAGGGGCAGGCGGACCGTGGCGATCGCTTGCGCGGCCATGCCTTCCTCGCGTCCGGTGAAGCCCAGGTGCTCGGTCGTCGTCGCCTTGATGCCGACGCGATCCAGCGCGATTCCCAAAATTTCGGCCACGCGCGCGATCATGCGCGGCCGGTGGGGGCCGATTTTCGGGCGCTCGCAGATAAACGTCACATCCAGGCTGGTGACGGCGCCGCCACGCGCGCGCACCAGGGCGCTGGCATGGTCGAGAAACAGATGGGACGGGGCACCCTTCCATTTGGCTTCGGAGGGTGGGAAGTGATGGCCGATATCGCCCTCGCCGATGGCGCCGAGAATCGCGTCGGTCGCCGCGTGCAAGCCGACATCGGCATCGGAATGCCCAACCAGGCCGTGGGTGTGCGCGATCTCGATGCCACACAGCCAGAGCGTGTCGCCGGGGCCGAAGCGATGGACGTCAAAACCCAGGCCCGTGCGATATTCCCAAGCCCCACCGGATAGCCGCGCCGCCGCGCGCGCGAGGTCGGATTCCGTCGTCACTTTGAAATTCTCCTCGCTGCCGGGAACGAGCGCGACGGATAGCCCGGCGCGTTCCGCAACCGCCGCGTCGTCGGTCAGGGCCAGGCCTTTCGCCGCGCGGTGTGCGGCCAGGATGGGAGCAAAGCGAAAGCCCTGCGGTGTCTGCGCGCGCCACAAATCCGTCCGGTCGAGCGTGCCCGTGATGGCGGCGTTCGCGCCGCCACGTTTTAGCGTATCGGTCACCGGCATGGCCGCAATGGCGCCGTCATGACTTGCCAGGGCGTCGATGGTGCGCGCGATCAATGCCGAATCGGGAAAGGGCCGCGCCGCGTCGTGAATGAGAACGTGATCGGGCGCGAGCGCATCCAGACTTTCGAGACCCAGGCGCGCCGAATCCTGGCGCTCGGCACCGCCATGAACCGGATCGAGCAACGCGAGCCCGGCGACGGCGCGGTCGTAAAGCGCGCGGTCGTCTGGGTGAATGATCGCGCGAACGCCGGTGATTCTTGGATGGCGAAGGAATGATTCGACGCTGTAACGCATCAGGGCATGGCTGCCGAGCGCGCGATATTGCTTCGGTAGCTCCCCGCCGAAGCGCTGGCCGCGCCCGGCGGCGACGATCAAAGCAATGCAACCTGCCATGGCAGCGGTATCTCTCCGTCGCCCGTGTCTTGGCCTTTCCCGGCGGACGGGCTAGGCACGGATGTGCATACCATCCTCGCTAAGAGCCTCCAGAGCAAGGATAAAACCTCGATATCGTAAGAGTTTGCGGGGGTTTCCCCGATCTCGTTCCGGGCTTGCCCCGCGACCTGTGGGATGATGTATGATAGCTGCGGGTGTGTGCCCGGATTTTCATCATCACCACAGGATGCCTAGAAAATGGGCATAAACTTCGCGCCGATTCGAATTGGGCCGATCGATATCCCGGAGCCGGTGATGCTTGCGCCCATGTCGGCTGTGACCGACATGCCCTTTCGCCGAGCGGTCAAACGCTGTGGCGCGGGGCTCGTGATTTCGGAGATGATCGCGAGCCAGGCGATGATCCGGGAGACGCGCGATGCCTTGCTACGCGCGACGCATGGGCCCGACGAGCGGCCGATTTCAGTGCAATTGGCGGGCTGCGAGCCTAGGGAAATGGCCGAGGCCGCGAAATTGGCGGAAGCGGGGGGCGCCGCCATCATCGACATCAATTTCGGCTGCCCGGCGAAAAAAGTCGTCAATGGCTATGCCGGGTCGGCGCTGATGCGCGATGAACTCAAGGCCGCGCGCATTCTCGAAGCGACTGTCGGGGCCGTGTCGGTTCCGGTTACGCTCAAGATGCGCCTGGGCTGGGACGACAAGAATCGCAATGCGCCTTCGCTTGCGCGCGTCGCCGAAGAATGTGGAATCCGCATGATTTCGGTGCATGGCCGCACCCGTTGCCAGTTCTTCGAGGGCAAGGCGAATTGGGCCGCGGTCCGACCGGTGAAGGATGCCGTCTCGGTGCCCGTCATGGTCAACGGCGATATCAACAATCTGGACGACGCGCGGCGCGCGCTCGAGGAATCGGGCGCAGACGGCGTGATGATTGGGCGCGGGGCGCAGGGCCGGCCATGGTTTTTGCGCCAAGTCGCCCATTTCCTTGCGACCGGCGTCCGCCTGCCCGATCCTTCGACCGCCGATCGCATGGACATCCTGCTCGAACACTACGATGCGATCCTGGCTCATTACGGCGCCGCAATCGGCGTGCGCGTCGCGCGCAAACATCTCGGTTGGTATTCTAAAGGCCTCTCCGGCGCGTCCGAATTCCGCGCGACCGCCAATCGCATGGACGACCCGCAAGATGTCCGCGCGGCGGTGCGTTCGCTCTTCGGGCGTGGAATCGAGAATGGGCCGTCCGAGCGGCAGGCGGCATGAGTGGGCGGCATGCGGTTCGGTCCGCACGCAAGGCGCGTGCGCGCGCGATGGTGAAGTCGGCGCCGATGTCCGAAATCGCCGCCGAGGCTAAGTCGACCGGGAATTTCGACTTCGATCCGCGCGCGGTCTTCGACGCCCTGCCCGACGCCTTGCTGGTGGTCGATGGCGCGGGCGTTCTTGGTCATGTGAATGCGGCGGCCGAGCAATTTTTTGCCGTGGGTGCCGGCCACCTCGTCGGCCGTCCGCTTGTCGATGTGGTCGCGCGCGATCATCCGATTCACGCGGTCGTGGCGCAGGCCCGCGCGCGTGGCGGCTCGCTGACCGAATACGATGTTGCGGTCGAGAATCCTCGCTCGGGCTTGCGGCACGTCACGCTTCAGGCATCCGCCGTGCCCGAGACGCGGGGCGTCGTGGTTGTGGTGCTGCATGAACAGACCATCGCGCGTCGCATCGACCAGCAATTGACCCACCGGGGTGCGGCGCGTTCGGTCACGGCCTTGGCGGCGATGCTCGGGCACGAGGTGAAGAACCCGCTATCGGGTATACGCGGCGCCGCTCAGCTTCTCGAACAGCGCGCAAGCGACAAGGACAAGGTACTGACGCGTCTCATCTGCGAGGAAACGGACCGCATCCGGGCCATCGTGGATCGCATGGAGGCGTTCACGGACGAGCGTCCACTGGCGCGCCAGGCGGTCAATATTCACGAGGTTCTCGACCATGTGCGGCGCGTGGCGGAGGCGGGATTTGCCCGTAACCGGCGAATCGTCGAAGCCTACGACCCGTCCTTGCCGTTCGTATCGGGCCATCGGGACTTGCTGATTCAGATTTTTCTTAATCTTGTGAAAAACGCAGCCGAGGCCGCGCCGGAGGAGGGTGGCGATATCACGCTGGCGACCGCCTATCGGCACGGTGTGCGTCTCGCTGTCCCAGGGCGCGGCAGCCGGGTGCATCTGCCGATCGTGGTCGAAGTGACCGATAACGGCCTGGGCATTCCCGAAGACGTGAGCGGGCATCTGTTCGAGGCCTTCGTGACCACCAAGCCAAAGGGCTCGGGATTGGGCCTGGCGCTCGTGGCCAAGCTCGTCGCCGATCATGGCGGACTGGTGGAATTCGAAACCCAGCCCCGGCGCACCACGTTCCGCGTCATGCTGCCCGCCGGCTCGCCGCCATGAGCGCCACGATCCTCGTCGCCGATGACGACAGGGCTATTCGCACCGTGGTGTCGGAGGCGCTCGGCCGACTTGGGTATGACGGGCGCGCGACGGGGGACGTGGCGACGCTATGGACCTGGGCGGCGCGTGGCGATGGCGATCTGGTGATCACCGATGTCGTGATGCCCGATGGTGACGGGCTCGATCTTCTGCCGCGCTTGCGCAAGGCGCGACCGGAATTGCGCGTCATCGTCATGAGCGCGCGCAATACGTTGATGACCGCGCTCAAAGCGACGGAACGGGGCGCCTTCGAATATTTGCCCAAGCCCTTCGATCTCAGCCATCTCGTTGACGCCGTCACGCGCGCGCTTTCGCGCCGCGCGACGGCGGTTCGCCCGAGTGCCGATGCCGAGGAGGCTTTGCCGCTCATTGGCCGCTCGCCCGCCATGCAAGATGTTTACCGCGTGCTGGCACGTCTCATGGGCACCGATTTGACCGTGATGATCACGGGCGAGTCGGGTACTGGCAAGGAATTGGTCGCGCGCGCGCTCCACGATTTCGGCAAGCGCCGCGCGGGGCCGTTCGTCGCGCTCAACATGGCGGCACTGCCCCGCGAATTGATCGAAAGCGAGTTGTTCGGCCACGAGAAGGGCGCCTTTACAGGGGCGGCCGGACGGCAAGTAGGTCGGTTCGAACAGGCCCAGGGCGGCACGCTGTTCCTTGACGAAATTGGCGACATGCCCAGCGAGGCGCAGACGCGACTGTTGCGCGTGTTGCAGGAGGGCGAGTTCACGTCCGTGGGCGGGCGCGAGGTGCGGCGGGCGAATGTACGTATTCTGGCGGCCACGCACCGGGATCTGCGCCATTTGGTTCGCCGCGGCGCGTTCCGCGAGGATTTGTTCTATCGCTTGAACGTGGTGCCGTTGCGCTTGCCGCCCTTGCGCGAGCGCATCGAGGATGTCCCCGATCTTGCCCGGCATTTTCTCGACCGTGCCGCCGAAAGCGGCTTGCCGGCGAAAAACCTGGAGGCTCCGGCGCTCGCGGCCCTGCGTAACCACTCCTGGCCGGGCAATGTCCGCGAATTGGAAAACCTCATGTTCCGCTTGGCGGCCCTCCATCCCGCCGATGCCATCGATGCGGGCGCGATCGCCGCGGCGATCGGCGCTTCGGCGCGCGTGGCGACGGTGGGCGAGGGCGAGGACGGCCTGAGCGGCGCGGTCACTCGGCACCTTAAGGCGTATTTCGATGCCCATGAGGGCGACTTGCCTCCGACGGGGCTCTATCAGAGGATCTTGCGCGAAATCGAGCGCCCGCTGCTGGCGCTCAGTCTCGAGGCGATGCGCGGCAACCAGATTCGGGCCGCGGCCATGCTGGGGCTCAATCGCAATACGTTGAGGAAGAAAATCCGCGAACTCGACATCGTGGCGGGGCGGATGTCGAAATGACTGCGGGACCCACCGAGAGCGAATCGCCTGGCCTGTTGCGGCAATTGAGCGACTGGGTGCGCCGCCCGGCGGTAGCCAGGCGCTTTGCCTTCGCGCTTGCGGTTCTCGCCGTCCTGTCGGGCATTGCGACCTATGCGGTGTTGACCCGGAATTCGCCGTTCGGACCGGATCCGGACGTGGTCCTGGTTCTTGTCAACGTCAATCTCGTATTGCTGCTGGCGTTGGCGATCGTGGTCGTGCGCCGGGTCGTGCAGTTGTGGGCGGAGCGGCGGCGCGGTTCGGCCGGATCACGCTTGCACGTACGTTTGGTGCTGCTGTTCAGCGTCGTGGCCGCCACGCCCGCGATCGTGGTCGCGGTGTTTTCCGTGGTTTTTCTCAATTTCGGCTTACAGTCGTGGTTCAGCGACAGCGTGCGCAATTCGATCTATGCCTCGCTCGACGTCGCCAAGGCCTATCTCGACGAGCAACAGAACATCGTCCGGGTCGATGTCATGGCCGTGGCACAGGAACTGGGCAAGGACTCGGCCTATATCTTCCAAGATCCCGGCCGTCTCGAAATTGAGATATTGGCCCTGACCAGCCGGCGCGGCCTGTCGGATGCGGTGGTGTTCGACCGGACCGGCGTCGCGCTGGCGCGAGCCAGCTACGCCGCGAGTCTCGGGTTCGACCCCTTGCCTTCGGGAGAGTACGTCGCGCGCGCGGAGCGGGGCGACGTGCCCGTGATTACGAACGAGAGCGGCGATCGCATGCGTGCGCTCGTGCGCCTGTCGCACGCACCAAATCTGTATCTGTTCGCCGGGCGTTTCGTGCAGCCGGGCGTTCTCAATTATGTCAAGCGCGTGCGCGACGCGGTGCTTGGATTTGAACAGCTCGAGGCGCGACGCGCGCGCCTGCAAATCTATTTCGCCATGCTGTTCGCCGTGCTGTCCTTGGTTTTGTTGCTGGCCGCGGTCTGGACCGGCTTGCTGTTCGCAACCCAGCTCGCCAGGCCGATCAGCCTGCTGATCGGCGCGACCGAGCGCATCCGCGCGGGAGATTTGTCCGTGCGGGTCGAGGGCATCGAGAGCACGGACGAAATGGGCACGTTGGCGCGCGCCTTCAATCGCATGGCTGGTCAACTTGGCGGCCAGCAAGCCGAGCTCATCGAAGCCAACCGTCAACTCGACGACCGCAGGCGCTTTACCGAGGCCGTACTGGCTGGCGTCTCGGCGGGTGTAGTGGGCTTGGACGCCGCGGGACGGATCAATTTGCCCAATCGCACGGCCTCGACCCTTCTTGAAACCGATCTCGAACGTTCCATCGGCCGGCCATTTCGCGAGGTCGCGCCCGAGATGGCGGAACTTCTCGGCGAGGCGATGCGCCGGCCGCGTGTCATGGCGCAGGGCCAAGTGCGCGTCGTGCGCGGCCGCACGGCGATCACTCTCCTGGTTCGGGTGACAGCCGAGCACGGCGAGAACGAGGTGCTCGGGTATGTGGCGACGTTCGACGACGTGACCGAGTTGCAGTCCGCGCAGCGCATGGCCGCCTGGGCCGACGTGGCGCGGCGCATCGCCCACGAGATCAAGAACCCGCTCACTCCCATCCAACTTGCGGCCGAGCGCCTCAAGCGCAAATATCTCAGGGAAGTCACCACCGATCCGGAGATATTCATCGCTTGTACCGATACGATCGTCCGGCAGGTCGGCGATATTGGCCGGATGGTCGATGAATTTTCCTCGTTTGCGCGCATGCCGGCGCCCGTGATGCGGTCGGAGAATCTGGCGGACCTGTGCCGGCAGGCGATCTTCCTGCAACGTCAGGTGAGCGCTGACATAGCCATAGAGCTCGACTCGCCGCCCGGGATCGAGCGTGAATGCGACGCACGTCAAATCGGTCAGGCATTGACAAATCTCTTGAAGAATGCGGCCGAATCAATCGCCGCGCGGCACGCGGCGGGCGAGGGCGCGCCCGAAGGCCGGATCGTCGTGCGCGTCGCATGCGCCGATGGCCGGGTCCGGTCCATCGATGTCGAGGACAATGGGATCGGCCTGCCGGTCGAACTGCGGGATCGATTGACCGAACCCTATGTCACCACCAGAGCCAAGGGTACCGGCCTTGGCCTAGCCATCGTGCGTAAGATCATGGAAGATCATGGTGGAGCTTTGGCGCTGGAGGACCGCGAGGGTGGTGGAGCGCGTTTGCGCTTGATCTTCTCGGATCAGGCTGCGTTCGAAACCCAGGTCAAGACGCCGGGAACGACGATTACCCATGGCGCATGACATTCTAATCGTCGACGACGAGGCGGATATTCGCGCCTTGATCGCCGGTATCCTGAAGGACGAGGGCTACGGCACCCGTGAGGCAGCGCATAGCGATGGCGCCTTCGAGGCGATCACGCAGCGTCGGCCCAGCCTGCTTGTTCTCGATATCTGGCTTCAGGGCAGCGCGCTCGACGGCCTCGCCATCCTTGATCGCGTCAAGCGCGAGCATCCGGACGTGCCCGTCGTGATGATCAGCGGTCACGGCAATATCGAGACCGCTGTTTCGGCGATCCGCAACGGCGCCTATGATTTCATCGAAAAACCGTTCAAGACGGATCGCCTGCTCTTGCTGGTTCAGCGCGCGATAGAGGCCGCGCAGCTCCGGCGCGAGAACACCGAGCTGCGCTTTCGCAGCGGCGGCGAAGCTCAACTCGTCGGGCAGTCTTCCGCGGCGAGCCAACTGCGCCAGGCGGTCGAACGCGTGGCGCCGACCTCAAGCCGTGTTCTGATCACCGGCCCCGCAGGCTCCGGTAAGGAAGTCGTGGCTCGCCTCGTGCACGCCAAATCGCGCCGGGCGGAGGGGCCCTTGGAGGTCCTCAATTGCGCGACCATGGAACCCGAGCGGATGGAGGCCGAGCTGTTCGGCCTCGAACCGGGCGCGGGCGGACCGGGCACGCCCGGGAAGGTCGGAACCTTTGAGCGGGCCCATGGCGGGACCCTGCTGCTCGACGAGGTGGCCGACATGCCGCTCGAGACCCAGGGCAAGATTGTCCGAGTATTGCAAGAACAGAGCTTCGAGCGCGTGGGCGGACAGATTCGCGTCCAGGTTGATGTGCGCGTGCTGGCGACCACCAGCCATGATTTGCGCGCGGCGATAGAGGCGGGCCGGTTCCGCGAGGATCTCTATTACCGCCTGAATGTCGTGCCGGTGCGCGTGCCTGCGCTCAGGGAGCGCCGCGAAGACGTGGCCTTACTCGCGCGATATTTCATGGAACGGGCCGCCGAAGTGGCGGGCGTGCCCGCGCGCGAAATCGGCGCGGACGCCCTGACGGCACTCCAGGCGTATGACTGGCCAGGCAATGTGCGGCAATTGCGTAATGTCGTCGATTGGCTGCTGATCATGGCGCCGGGCGATGCGCGAGACACGGTCCGGGCCGACATGCTGCCGACGGAAATCGGCGCCATCGCCCCGCCGGTGCTCAACTGGAACAAGGGTGATCAGATCATGGCGATGCCGCTCCGCGAAGCGCGGGAAATCTTCGAGCGCGAATATCTGATCGCGCAGGTGACGCGCTTCGGCGGCAATATCTCGCGCACCGCAAGCTTCGTCGGCATGGAGCGTTCCGCGCTTCACCGCAAGCTCAAAAGCCTTGGCGTCAACACCTCCGAGCGGAGCGCGGCCGATGGCTAGCTCCGCCGCCTATTTTGATTGAACCATCCGCACCCTATCCTGGACCAAAGTCGGAATCCGATCGTCATGTCTCGCATCGCCTATGTGAACGGCCGCTACGTGCCCCATCGGCAAGCTCAGGTCCATATCGAGGATCGCGGCTATCAGTTTTCCGACGGCATCTACGAGGTGATCGCGGTCGAGGGTGGGAATCTGGTTGACGAGGAATGGCATCTCGACCGTTGGGACCGATCGCTCGGTGAATTGCGGATCACGCCGCCCATGGGGCGGGCTGCATTGATGCTCGTCGCGCGCGAGGTTCTGCGCCGCAATCTGGTGCGCGACGGCATCGTCTACATGCAGGCAACGCGAGGCGTGGCGCCCCGCGATCATGCATTTCCGAAGCGCGCGAAGACCGCCTTGGTGATGACGGCCCGACGCAAGAAAGGGCCATCGAGCCTGCTTGCCGAGCAGGGCGCCAAGGTGATCACGATTCCGGATATCCGCTGGGAGCGTTGCGACATCAAGGCAGTAGCGCTTCTGCCCAATGTGCTCGGCAAACAACGCGCGGCCGAGGCCGGAGCCTTCGAGGCTTGGCAGGTCGATCGCCACGGCAACGTGACCGAGGGTACTTCAACCAATGCGTGGATAGTGACGGCGGCAGGTGAGCTCGTCACGCGTCAGCCGACCGATGCGATTCTGAACGGCGTTACGCGGCTAGCCGTGATCGAAATCGCGCGCCTGCGCCAACTGAAGGTCGTCGAGCGCGCATTCACGGTCGCCGAGGCCATGGCGGCGAGCGAGGCGTTCCTGACCAGCACCACTTCAGCCGTGATGCCCGTGGTGCGTATCGACGACGTAGCCGTCGCGGACGGCGCGCCGGGTCCGGTCACGCGCGCCTTGCGCGCGGCGTACCGCATACATGCCGCGGGCTGAGCAATGAACCCGCGCCCGCGCGCGCTGTTGTTCGATTGGGACAATACCCTGGCCGATAACTGGAGCGCGGTCGGTGCCGCGCTTAACGGCGCGCTTCTGGCCATGGGCCAGGCGCCGTGGAGCGAGGCGGAGATTCGCTTGCGGGTGCGCGTGTCGCTGCGCGAGTCGTTCCCGGAAATGTTCGGCACGCGCTGGTTGCAGGCACGGCGGATTTTCTACGATCGCTTCCAAGCTCATCATCTCGATCATCTCTCTGCGCTGCCCGGGGCGGAGGAGGCACTGCATACGCTTGCGCGCGCGGGTTTTTATCTCGGCGTCGTCAGCAACAAGCGTGGTGATTTGCTGCGGCGCGAGGCGGCGCATCTCGGCTGGAGCGATGTATTCGGACGAATCATCGGCGCGGGCGATGCGCCTGTTGATAAACCCGCGCCCGATCCCGCCGTTTTGGCTCTCGAGGCGAGCGGGATCGCGCCCGGCCGCGAGGTCTGGCTGGTCGGCGATAGCGGCGTGGACATGGCCTGCGCGCGCGCCGCTCGCTGCGTGCCTGTGCTGATCGGGCCGGGTCGGGAACGGGTGGAGTTCGATGATAACCCCCCCGAACGTCACGTCGAGGATTTTCGGCAATTGCTTGCCCTTGTGGGCTTGGCTTAGCGATCCCACATATTTTGGGAGCACGACGGTATCGCCCCGGGCGCTGCTCAGGGATATCATGCCGGAAGCGGGCTAGGGCCGTTTTTTGGACAGGCGAGGAGCGCCGATAGCTAGATAAGGTTCGAGCCGTGCCGCGTGTGGGCCAAGTCGCGTGGGGCCAAATAAAAGTCGATAAAAAAAGGAGGCGGCCAACGATGTCGTCGGACAAAAACCTTCAGGACGTGTTCCTGAACCACCTACGCAAGAACAAGATCCCGGTTACCGTGTTCCTGGTCAATGGCGTGAAACTCCAGGGCATTATTGGGTCGTTCGACAATTTTTGCGTGTTGTTGCGCCGCGAACAGCACTCGCAGCTGGTTTACAAACATGCGATTTCGACGGTGATGCCCGGCGCGACGGTCCAATTGTTCGAATCGGAAAAATCCGAAGGCGACGCCTAGCTTGGGCATGGATGGGTCAAATGGGCGCCGTGCCTTCGTTCTGCATCCGGCGCGTGACGGCGCCCATGGTAGCCGTGCGCCGGAATCGCGCCTCGCCGAAGCCGTGGGCTTGGCGCGCGCGATCGAACTTTCGATTGCCCATGTGGAAGTCGTGCGCGTGCGCGAGCCCCGGCCCGCGACCTTGTTCGGCAGTGGCGCGGTCGAACGCCTGAGGGGCCTAATCGCGGAGCTCGAGCCCGAGCTCGTCGTGATGGACAGCGCGCTGACGCCGGTGCAGCAGCGCAATCTTGAGCGGGCCTGGAAGTGCAAGGTCATCGATCGCACCGCGCTCATTCTCGAGATTTTCGGGGCGCGCGCGCGCAGCCGCGAGGGCCGCTTGCAGGTTGAGCTTGCGCATTTGTCTTACCAGCGCAGCCGTTTGGTGCGCACCTGGACTCACTTGGAGCGCCAGCGCGGCGGTTTCGGCTTTCTCGGCGGCCCCGGCGAATCCCAACTCGAGATCGACCGCCGCTTGATCGACGAGCGAATCGCGCGCCTGAAAAGCGAACTCGCAGAGGTCGCGCGTACCCGCACCCTCCACCGCAAGGCGCGCCAACGCGTGCCGTACCCGGTCGTCGCCCTGGTCGGCTACACCAATGCCGGAAAATCGACCTTGTTCAATCGCCTGACGCGAGCGGGCGTGGTGGCGGCGGACATGTTGTTTGCCACTTTGGATCCTACGATGCGGCGCGTCGAATTGCCGTCGGGTCGTACGGCGATTCTTTCCGACACGGTCGGATTCATTTCGGACCTTCCGACCGACCTGGTCGCTGCCTTTCATGCCACTCTCGAAGAGGTGCGAGAGGCCGAATTGGTTTTGCACGTGCGCGATTGCGCTCATCCTGAAAGCGCGGCGCAAAAAGTTGATGTCGAGCGCGTTCTGGTTTCACTCGGCGTGAGCGAGGCGGAGGGCAGCATCCTCGTCGAAGTCTTGAACAAGGCGGATCTTTTGAGCGCCCAGGCGCGCGAAACCCTGATCAACGGCGCTCGGCGTTCGAACCAGAGCCAGGTGGTCGTCTCGGCGCTGTCAGGCGAGGGATGCGAGGCCTTGCTGATCGCGATCGATCATGGACTGGCCGATGGCAGGGGGATTTACGACATCACACTCAAGATTTGGGACGGAAAGATGCTCGCCTGGCTTTACCAGCACGGCGAGGTCTTTGAGCGGCGCGAGGACGGTGAGGACGCGCGGCTCAAGGTGCGCCTCGCCGAAGCGGACAAGGCCCGGTTCGACCGGCTGATCGCCTGAGTAGCCGTTTTTCGGCGCTAGGCAGGGGGGCGTTCTCTTTTTTTGGCCATCGAGCGCTTGACAGGGCTTGGGGGTGATCCCTACATAGCACTCGCAAGTTGTGAGTGCTAACAAGCGATATGGCTGCCGCTGTGTCGTAATTTATTGTGAAAAATCAAAAGGATGAAGGGCAACATGAGCCTCAAGCCACTCCATGACCGTGTCGTCGTGAAGCCCTTGGAACAGGAAACCAAGACCAAGGGCGGGATCATTATTCCCGATACCGCCAAGGAAAAGCCGATGGAAGGCATGGTTCTGGCCGTCGGCGCCGGCGCGCGCGGGGAAGACGGTCGTTTGATCAAGCCCGACGTGAAGAAGGGCGACAGGGTGCTGTTCGGCAAATGGTCGGGCACCGAGATAAAGGTCGATGGCGAGGATGTCCTCGTCATGAAGGAATCCGACATCCTGGGCATCATCGAGCGGTAATCGGACAACAGAGGACAATAGAAAATGGCTGCGAAAGAGGTTCGTTTCGGTGCTGACGCGCGCACGCGTATGCTGCGCGGCGTCGATATTCTTGCCGAGGCGGTCAAGGTGACTCTCGGTCCCAAGGGCCGCAACGTGGTGCTCGACAAGTCGTTCGGATCGCCGCGCATCTCCAAGGACGGCGTGACCGTCGCCAAGGAGATCGAGCTCTCGGACAAGTTCGAAAACATGGGCGCGCAGATGCTGCGCGAGGTCGCGGTCAAGACCTCCGACATGGCTGGCGATGGCACGACGACCGCGACGGTCCTCGGCCAGGCGATCGTCCGCGAAGGCGCGAAGGCGGTGGCTGCGGGACTCAACCCAATGGATCTGAAGCGCGGCATCGACTTGGCGGTCGATGCGGTGATTGCCGATCTGCGCAAGCGGTCACGGCCGGTTTCGACCAACAAGGAAATCGCCCAGGTCGGCACCGTCTCCGCGAACGGCGAGACGGAAATCGGCGAAATCATCGCCAAGGCGATGGAAAAAGTCGGCAAGGAAGGCGTGGTCACCATCGAGGAGGCCAAGGGTCTCGAGACCGAACTCGATGTCGTCGAGGGTATGCAGTTCGACCGTGGCTATCTGTCGCCGTACTTCGTTACCAACGCCGAAAAAATGACTGTCGAGCTTGAGAATCCCTACATCCTCATCCACGAGAAAAAGCTCTCGGGCCTGCAGCCCTTGCTGCCCGTTCTCGAATCGGTGGTGCAATCGGGTCGCCCGTTGCTCATCATCGCGGAAGAGGTCGAGGGCGAGGCGCTGGCGACGCTCGTCGTCAATAAGCTGCGCGGCGGTCTCAAAGTGGCCGCGGTCAAGGCTCCGGGGTTCGGCGATCGCCG
The DNA here is from genome assembly GCA_046153685.1 of Alphaproteobacteria bacterium. GTDB lineage: Bacteria > Pseudomonadota > Alphaproteobacteria > CADEGL01 > CADEGL01 > CAMAPP01. The sequence continues at coordinate 2,731 of JBJXGH010000169.1, read as the reverse complement.
CAAGGCGATGCTCGAGGACATTGCGGTCCTGACCCAGGGCGAAATGATCGCCGAAGATCTCGGCATCAAACTCGAAAACGTCACGATCCAGATGCTCGGCACGGCGAAGAAGGTTCTCATCGACAAGGAGAACACTACCATCGTCGGTGGCGCGGGCAAGAAGAAGGACATCGAGGCCCGTTGCACTCAGATCCGCAGCCAGATCGAGGAAACCACCTCCGACTACGACCGCGAGAAGCTCCAGGAACGCCTGGCGAAGCTCGCGGGCGGCGTCGCGATCATCCGCGTGGGTGGTGCGACCGAAGTCGAGGTGAAGGAGCGCAAGGATCGGGTGGACGACGCCATGCACGCAACCCGCGCGGCTGTCGAGGAGGGCATCGTGCCCGGCGGCGGCGTGGCCTTGCTGTATGCCGCGCGCTGTCTTTCCAAGCTCAAGCCCGAGAACACCGATCAGCGCACCGGTGTCGAGATCGTGCGCAAGGCCTTGTCGAGCCCGGTTCGCCAGATCGCCGAGAACGCCGGCATGGACGGTGCGGTCGTCGCTGGCAAGCTGAACGATCAGAGCGACGATCAACTGGGCTACGACGCCCAGCACGATCGCTATGTCGATATGGTCAAGGCCGGCATCATCGACCCGACCAAGGTCGTGCGCACGGCCTTGCAGGATGCGGCTTCCATCGCCGGCCTGCTGGTCACCACCGAAGCCATGATCGCCGAAATCCCCGAGCGGAAGGAGCCCATGGGTGGCCCTCCGGGCGGCGGCATGGGCGGCATGGGTGGAATGGGCGGAATGGGCGGAATGGACTTCTAACCGCCGAATCCCAATGATGCGAAGGGGCGCCCTTGGGCGCCCCTTTTCGTTTGGGGCGTCCCCTTTTGGTTTTGGACGCCTGGCAACCGTGCTAGCGTCCGGACATGACACCCGATATCGAAGCGGTCGCCCGCGCCATCCGCGAGGCTTCCGAGCGCGAAATCATGCCGCGCTTTCGCAAACTCGAACGCCATGAAATCACCGAGAAGAAGCCCGGCGATCTTGTGACCGCCGCCGATCTCGGCGTCGAGCGAATCCTGGGCGAGCGATTGCCCGAAATCGTTCCGGGGTCGCGCATGGTCGGTGAGGAAGGCGTGCATCACGACGCCACGCTCGTGGACCTGATCAAGGCCGGCGAGGCCGTTTGGATCGTCGATCCAGTGGACGGCACGTCGAATTTTGCCGATGGCAAGCCCATGTTCGGTGTTCAGGTTGCTTTTGTGGAAGGCGGCGTCACGCGCGCGGCCTGGATTTATCATCCGGTGACCGAGCGCATGATCGCGGCCGAGCTTGGCGGCGGGGCTTGGCTCGAAGGCCGCCGTTTGTCGGTCATGGCTCCGTGCGCGTTCGAGGCTATGCGCGGCGCGCTTTACGCCGGGCCGACGCGCCCCGGCATGCACCCTGATTTCAAAGTGCGCGCCGAACGCTATGGCGAGGCACGCTATCGGCGGTGTTGCGCACAGGAATATCTCGACATGGTGACCGACGAATTGCACTTCGCGCTGTTTACGCGCCTCTTGCCTTGGGATCATGCGGCGGGGGTGCTCATCCATGCCGAGGCTGGGGGCCATGCGCGCCTTACCGACGGGCGGGATTACGCGCCGACGATTCACGAGGGCTATATCCTGCTCGCGCCCGATGCGGCCAGTTGGGCGGAAATTCGCGCGCACTTCCTCGCCTAGGGGACTTGCGCGGCCGCCTCGCTCCGAGCCAGGCTCGACGCGCAATGGGGGAGGGGGATTTGGCGCCACCGCGCGGCAAAACCAAGCGCGCATCTCGCAGCCAGGTGCGCGAAAGCGCACTCGCTGCGCCCGGATTGGCGGCGCATTGCTATGCCGCGCCAGAGTTCTTTGCGCGCGAGCGAGAAGCCATCTTCGCCAAAGAATGGCTATGCGTGGGACGCCTGGAAGACGTGCCGAACCCGGGCGATTACGCGAGTTTCGAGCTTTTGGGCGAGCCGCTCATGCTCGTGCGCGGCCGCGACGGCGAGGTACGGGTCCTATCGCGGGTGTGCCGCCACCGCTCGATGATTCTCGTCGAAGGTGCCGGCAATGCCCGCAGCTTCACTTGCCCCTATCATAGCTGGACCTATGGCCTGGACGGCCGGCTGGCGGGCGCGCCCGAAATGGACCGGACGCCGGGATTCTCGCCGGCGAAATGCGCGCTGCCCGGACCAAAGACCGAAATCTGGGAAGGCTTCGTCTTCATCAATTTCGAGCCAAAGGCCAAGCCCCTGGCCCCTCGCTGGGCGGGCCTCGCGCGCCATTTTCGCGCCTATCGCATCGCCGATCAGCGGAGCGTGCGCAGCTTCGAGTTCGTGGTCGATTGGAACTGGAAGGTGATGTGCGAGAATTTTATCGAGATCTATCACCACATCGGCGCACATCGACTATCGCTCGAACCCGTGCTGCCCGCGCGCTTGGGGCGAACCGAGCCTGCCGAAGGGCCCTACACGATCATGCACTCCCCACCCAAAAAGGGCGTCGAGACCACGGGCTGGATGGCGGGCGGGGGCGGGGCGGTCCTTCCGCCCATCGCGGGCCTATCCGGGGAACAGGCAAACCTCACCACTTTCGCGCACGGCTTTCCCACGCACCTCATGTCGTTCTTTCGCGACCGGATCGAGTACTACCTGATTTTTCCCGAGGGACCCGCGCGCACGCGCATCCGAAAGGTCATTTGCGTGCCGCCCGAAACCGC